>JBKQSL010000087.1:0-5007 GCA_052143655.1 Streptosporangiaceae bacterium
CGGCGCCGGATACCCGGCTGGTCCCGCCGGGCGAGCAGACCAGCTGCCGGGGTCGGTCAGCGGATCCGGGCGGCGGCGCCGGGCTGCCGGGCCACCTCCCAGCGGATCCGCCGAGGCGGCCTGGCCGTTGACCGGCACCGTGCCGCTGGGGGAGCCCGGCCCGGCCGGGTAACCGCGCGCCGCCGCCGGCTCGGGCGGATAGCTGCGCATCTGCTGCGTGGGCTCGTTGGCCGCCGCCACGCCGCGCGAGCGGTCAGGCCGCGTGTCGTCCCTGCGGCCTGAATAGGAACGGCTGTCGTCTGCCGTTACCCGCGGGAAGGACGGGCTGGTCAGCGGATCGTCATCCAGCGCCCCCGCAGGCCGCCGGCGCCGGGTGCCCGCCTGGGCCGTGGTGGCCAGGGCGGGCGCATCCTGCGGCCGCCCGCTGCTGTCCAGCGGCCGGACAGAAACCGGGCTTCCCGGCCCGGCGCCGAACGGCAGGGGATCCGCCGGGCCTGGCCGGGCCTGCCGCCCGCGGCCAGCGTCCGCTGTCGCGGCGGCGACCGGTGCGGCGGCGACCGGTGCGGCGGTCGCCGGCCCACGGGCGCCTGCTGGCCTGCGGCCGGCGCGCGAGAAGGCATCTCGGGGCGCAGCGGCGTCGCGCGGCGCTGCGGGTGCGGCCGGCTGAGCCATCGTGGTCAGCGGCTTGTCCGCGACGAGTTCGGCCCAGTAGTCCACATCGGACAGGGAGTCCCAGTCAGTGCTGGGCCAGTCGGCACCGTCGGCCGAGCGCGCCCGGTCGGCGCGGGACTGCCCGCGGTCTCGCGGCTGGCTGGCCGGCCTCGCCGCGGCGGCGGCCCGGCTGGCCCCGCCGCGGCGGGACGCGCCGACTGCCCGGCCGGCCAGGGCCGGGTCCGTGCCGGGCTCAGCCGAAAGCGGACGGTCATCGGGCCGGGCCGGACGAGGGCCGCGCGGGCCGGCAGATGACCGGGCGGAAGGCCCCGGGCCCGGGGCGGCGCGGCGCGAGCGCTCGGGCCAGTCGGCGGGACGCTGCGCCGACGCCTGGCCGTAAGCACTCCCGGCCGGCTCCCCGGGCGCGTCGTCGAATTCATCGTCGTCTGCCCGCAGGTAGCGCAGTGCGAGCAGGGCGACGATGATGATCAAGACCACCACTGCGGCAAGACCGATAACGATCTTAATCATCACACATCCATCGCGGCATGACCTGAAGATGGCACCAGCTAGGCACGCGCGGCCACCAACGCGAGCCTCCCCCGGCCCTGCAAGCACCCTGGAAAATTTGTGGCTGATCGCCTCAAAAGCAATTCTGTCGATCCGCTGGGCGACGTGTCATGTATTCGATCAATTTCCTCCGGACGTGTCGCTCCTACGCACCGGAAGCCCAGGTCACAGTGCCGCGATCGGTTGCGGAAAGATGGGGCCGCCGGCCTGGCGCGGCCCGGCGCGGCCCGGCCGCGGACTTGACCGGACGGCTCCCGCCCCCCGGACGCACAGCGACAGTGGCTGCGGGCTATCTCCGTTACAGCGCCAATCCGCGGTGGCAGCGCCAATCCGCGTCGCGCCAAATCCGCCCGGCCAATCGCTGCTGCCAGCCATTCAACGGCCGGTAATCCGCTTTTGTCGGCTGGGGGCGATGACGTTCCCGGACCGGGCTACCGCCGCGCTGGCCCCCGGCCTCCGGCGCGGCCGGACGGCCGGCGACTGTGAGAAACACCTCTGAGTTCCCTGCGTGCAGCGCCACCGCGGCTTCGGCGTCCTCCCGCGCCATCAGCGAATGCAGGGCGCGCGCCGCCCGGTCCGCCGCGATCTGGAGCAATTCAGCTAACCCGCATCGGCCGTCCCAAACCTGTACCCGACGGAGAGGGCGGCGAGGGAGTCACCACTGTCGTCCGGATGAAAGATTTTTCTGGCATCGTGGGAAGCGGAGTGTCGATTCGGCGGCGGTCACTTCGTAGCGGGAGTGAAGGCCGGCCAGAGACCGGTCCCGGATGACAAACAGGGGTGATCTGTCATGACGCAGTACCTGCTCGCGATCCACCACGCCGGCGCCCTCCCAGACCTTCCGCCGGAGGAGTGGCGGCAGTCGTTCGCCGACGTTGACGCGTTCAACACCAAGCTGACGGAGGCCGGCGCGTTCGTGTTCGCCGGCGGCCTGCTCCCGGTGGACTCGGCGACCGTCGTGCGCCAGTCCGGTGGCGACTTCCTGATCACGGACGGGCCCTACACAGAGACCAAGGAACACCTCGGCGGGTTCTGGATCATCAGCGCCCCCGACCTGGACGCGGCCCTGGAGTGGGCCCGGCTCGCCACGGTCGCGTGCCGGCTGCCGGTCGAGGTCCGCCCGTTCGAGGCGGACGACCCAGAGGGGATCATGGCCAGGCTGCTGGACGCTTTCCCGTCCGACGTGCCGCCGGATGCCGTGTCCGCGTGATCATCTCCGCCCCCTGACCATCTCAGCACCGTGACCGTCGAGGCTGTCTTCCGCCGGGAATACGGCCGGTCCGTCGCCACCCTGATCCGCTTCCTCGGCGATATCGACGCCGCCGAGGAAGCGGTCCAGGACGCGTTCACCGTGGCGGCCGCCAGGTGGCCGTCGGACGGCGAGCCGCCCAATCCCGGCGCGTGGATCGTCACGACCGCCCGCAACCGGGCCATCGACCGGCTGCGCCGCGAGTCGGTCCGCGACGAGCGGCATGCGCAGGCCCATCACCTGCACGGCGCGGACACGTCGGGCAGTGCCCCGCCGCAAGAGGAGAGGACCGTGCCCGACGACCGGCTCCGGCTGATCTTCACCTGCTGCCACCCGGCGCTCAACCAGGCCGCCCAGGTCGCGCTGACCCTCCGGCTGCTCGGCGGGCTCGAGACGCCGGAGATCGCGCGGGCGTTCCTCGTCCCCGAAGCGACCATGGCCCAGCGGATCGTCCGGGCCAAGCGCAAGATCAGGGATGCCCGCATTCCCTACCGCGTGCCAGCCGAAGCCGAGCTTCCCGGCCGCCTCGCGCCCGTGCTCGCCGTCGTCTACCTGGTCTTCAACGAGGGGCACGCGGCGACCGCCGGTTCCCTGCTGCGGCTTGACCTGTGCGCGGAGGCGATCCGGCTCGCCCGCGTACTCGCTGAGCTAATGCCCGACGAGCCGGAGGCGCAAGGACTGCTGGCGCTGCTCCTGCTGCTGCACGCGCGCCGCGCCGCCCGCGTCGCCGCCGACGGGTCGCTGGCCCGCCTGGCCGAACAGGACCGGCGCCTGTGGGACCGGGACCTGATCACCGAAGGCCAGGCCATCGTGCGCGCCTGCGTGCAGCGCGACCACCCCGGCCCGTACCAGCTCCAGGCCGCCATCAACGCCGTTCACTCCATCGCGCCCAGCCTTGCCAGCACCGACTGGCGGGCCATCCTGACGCTCTACGACCAGCTGTACGCGCTCACGCCGACCCCCGTCGTCGCGCTCAACCGCGCCGTCGCGCTCGCCGAAGTCCGCGGCCCCGCGGCCGGCCTGGCCGCTGTGGACGAGCTGCGCACGTCAGGCGGCGGCCTCGACGGCTACTACCTGTTCCACGCGGCACGCGCCGACCTGCTGCGCCGCCTCGGCCGGGACGAGGAAGCCGCGGCGGCCTACGACGCCGCCCGCGCGCTCACCGTCAACCCGGTCGAGCAGGCTTTCCTCGACGCGCAGCGAACTGCGGTCGCCGGGCCGCCTGCGGCGCGCCGGCGCGCCCCACCCCGCCGCCTGCACATACCCGACAAGTAATGGATACCGCCCACGCCGCCACACGGGCATCGTGTGAAGATACGGCGTCCGCGCTGTTCGGCGTGGAGGGCCTGCAGGTCACCGATGTGCAGGCAGGGCCGGACGGCATGCTGGCAGCGTGGGCGGGCACCGATTACCCGGCCGCGGCGGCGTGCCCAGACTGCGGCACGGTCTCTGGCAAGGTGCATGAGACAGTGCTGACCCGGCCGCGGGACGTGCGCCGGGCCGGTGATGTGGTGGACCCGCGGTGGGTCAAGGTTAGGCGGCTCTTCGAACTTGAGCGGGGTAGTGCTGTCGCCTGGTGACTAAAGGTGCGCGTCTCAGCTGCGCCTGCGGCTCAGCGAGGTGACAGGCCGGGTCACGGCGCGGCGGTCCGTCAATGTGCCCGTGGTCCTCGTGATCATGGTTCTTTCCAGGGAATCGTGATCACGAGAGAGCCACAGGCACGTGCGTCAGGATATGGCGTCGCGGCTGTTCGCGCTGGACGGCGCAGAGGTCGTTGAGGTGGATGCTGAAGCCGGCTGCGGCCGGACGGTATGGGTGAGGCCGGCGGGCCCGCAGGCGGCGGCGTGTCCGGGCTGCGGGACGGTATCGGCGCACGTGAAGGAATATGTGACCACGCGCCCGGCGGATCTTGGCCAGGGCCGGGGCGAGGTCGGCGTGGCGCATGCCGCGTTCGCCGCCCGCGCCGATCCGGTGTTAGCACAGCCGCCGCCGCTGGTGGCGCACCTGGGGATCGATGAGCACCGCCGCGGCCGGCCCCGCTGGCTTCACGATGATGGCACCGGCGAATACGTGCTGCTCGCGGACCGGTGGCACACCTGTTTCTTTGACCTGTCCGGGGACCAGGGACTGCCCGTTCGGCCATGCCGCTGATAATGTGCGGGCCGTGCCGATCGACTCGGTAAAAGATATCCCGGCCCGGCTGGTGAAGTCGCTCAGCTGGGACCAGTGGACGGAGATGGCAGATCACGCCACTTCTCCCTGGCCACGAGCATCGATGTCTATTTTGCGCATCCTTATTCACCGTGGGAGCGCAGCACGAGCGAGAACACGAACGGCTCATCCGGGAATACATTCCGAAAGGGACGCCAGTCCCCTCTGATCCGGCGTTCCTGAATGCCGTGTCTCACTCACTTAACATCCGCCCGCGGGCGTATACTGGGCTACAGAACGCCAGCCGAAGTATTTGCCGAGATACTCAGCGAATTTGCTTCCACCGGTTGACACCGGCCAGGCCAGCCCGCGCGATTGAATAGCGC
>JBKQSL010000088.1:0-24977 GCA_052143655.1 Streptosporangiaceae bacterium
CGGGGTACGATGCTCGACGACCGCAGCAGTCCTGCCTTAGTGGCCATGTCCATGGTCGTCCCGGTGCCGCGCCGGGCAGTCAGGAGCCCCGAGCCCGGAGAACGATGACATGGCCCGGCTGACCCGCCAGGATTTCGAGAAGCTGCTGGCCTTCCGCGTCAGCCTGCGGAGCTTCCAGCGGTGGAGCGAGGACCAGGCGCAGGCAGTCGGCGTGACTCATGTCCAGCATCAGCTGCTGGTGGCGATCAAGGGACATCCCGGGGACATGCCGCCAACCGTCGGCGACCTGGCGCACCACCTGCTGCTGCGGCCGCACAGTGCCGTCGAGCTCGTCGACCGCGCCGAGTCGGCCGGGCTGGTCGAGCGGGTGCCCGACACCGAGGACGGCCGGGTCGTGCGGGTCCAGCTCACCCGGCAGGGCGACAAGATCGTGCAGCAGCTGACCCCGGCGCACCTGGACCGGCTGCATGAGCTGGCGAAGGTGCTGGACGATCTCGTCAGCGGGCACGACAGGCTGGCCTAGAGGCCGGCCGTATGGGCCAGTGCAGGCCGCCGGGGTTCCGGCGATGCGGGTATGCCCCGGCAGGGCCAGGCTGTAGCAGGATGAGGGCATGCTGGTCGTTCATGTTCAGGTCCGGGTCCAGCCAGACCGGATCGGCGATTTCCTGGCCGCCACGCTGGCCAATGCCCGGGCCTCACTGACTGAGCCAGGCGTGCTGCGGTTCGACGTGCTGCAGGATCGCGACGATCCGGGGCACGCCGTCCTGGTGGAGGTCTACCGCGACGACGAGGCCGCGGCGGCGCACAAGCTGACGCCGCACTATGCCAGCTGGCGCGACACGGTGGCGGAGATGATGGCGCAGCCGCGGGCATCGGCCCGGTACACCGCGGTGTTCCCGGCCGGTGACGCGAGCTGGCAGGCCGCCGGCGCTGACGACAGTGCCAGCTGACGGCCATGGCCTTTGACTTCGCCACCGCCGGGCGCATCATTGTCGGCGCTGGCCGGGCAGCGGAGCTGCCGGCGGTGCTGGCCCGCCTCGGGTCCCGGGCGCTGGTGTGCACCGGCGCGGACCCGGCGCGGCAGGCCGGCCTGCTGGACCGGCTGGGCCTGCCCGCCGCGGTCTTCCCGGTAGCCGGCGAGCCCACGATCGACGTAGCGCGGGCGGCCGTGGCGGCCGCGCGCGAGCACGGCGCCGACGTCGTCGCCGCGATCGGCGGCGGTAGCGTCATCGACACCGGCAAGGCCGTGGCCATGCTGCTCGGCAACGGCGGCGACCCGCTGGATTACCTGGAGGTGATCGGCGCGGGCGCGGCCATAACCCAGCCGGCCGCGCCGTGCGTCGCGGTGCCCACCACGGCGGGCACCGGAGCCGAGGTGACCGCCAACGCCGTGCTCGGCGCGACGGGCCACGGCATCAAGGCCAGCCTGCGCAGCCCGCTGATGATCCCGCGGGTCGCGCTGGTGGACCCGGAGCTGACCTTTTCCTGCCCGCCGCCGGTCACCGCCGCCAGCGGCCTGGATGCGCTCACCCAGTGCCTGGAGCCGCTGGTCTCATCCCGGGCCAGCCCGCTGACCGACGGCCTGGCCAGGGAAGGGCTGCGGCGGGCGGCGGCCGGCCTGCGCGCTGCCTATGCCGACGGCAGTGACCTGCAGGCCCGCACGGAAATGGCCGTATGCGCGCTGCTCGGCGGGATGGCGCTGGCCAACGCCAAGCTAGGGGCGGTGCACGGGCTGGCCGGCGTCATCGGCGGGACCGCCGCCGTGCCGCACGGAATGGCCTGCGCCGCGCTGCTCGCCCCGGTCATCGAGGCGAACGTGCGGGCGCTGCGCTCCGGGCCGCCCGGCAGGCGCGCCCTTGACCGGTACGCCGAGGCAGCACAGCTGCTGACCGGGAACCCGGCTGCCCGGGTCGAGGACGGCCTCGCCTGGATCCGCGAGACGACGGCCCTGCTCGCCGTGCCCGGCCTGGCCGCTTACGGCATTGAGCCGCGGCATGCTGACGACATCGCAGCCAAGGCCGCCAGGTCGAGCAGCATGCAGGGCAACCCGGTCCCGCTTACTCACGCCGACCTGCGAGGCATCTGCCTGCAGGCGCTCTGAGCCGCCGCGGTTTTAGCGGGCCCTCGCGGGCATTCGCATATTCATGCAGCTGCCGGCCATCCCTGACCGCGCCGGGCGGGTCAGCCCGCAGGCCAGAGCCGGACCACGGGCTCGGCCTCGGACCGGGGAGCGCCCCGGCGGCGCCGGCCCGGGCCGCGACGCCAGCCAGTACCCGGCTGGTGTACATGAACGGCGGGGCGCTGTCGCCTCGCGGTAGGCCGGCGGGCCTGCCGGTACGATATGCCGATGCCGTCGCGCGCCGTTGACTTCCACGTCCACCTGCCCACGCCGGACTGGCTGGAGGGCAGCATGGCGGGCTACGTCGAGGCGGCCGAAGCCTACTTCCGCTCGCCCGCACAGCGGGAGTCGCTGAGCGAACTGGCCAGCCGCTACCGGCAGCTGGACGTGCGCGCGGTGCTGCTCGCCTGGGACGCCGAGACCGCGACCGGCCGACCGCGGGTGCCGAACGAGACCGTGGCCGCCGCCTGCCGCGACTACCCGGACGCGTTCGTGGGGCTGGGGTCGGTGGATCCGCACAAGGGCGACGCCGTCGACGAGGTCGCGCGCATCGCGGAGCTGGGCCTGCGGGGGGTCAAGTTCCACCCTTCGCTGCAGGCCTTCGCTCCTGACGACCCGGCGTACTGGCCGGTCTTCGCTGCCTGTGAGCAGCATGCCCTGCTCGCGCTGTTCCACACCGGGACCAGCGGCATCGGCGCGCGCCAGCCCGGCGGGCAGGGCATCAGGATCGACTACGCACACCCGCTCAAGCTCGACGCGGTCGCGGCCGCGCATCCGGGCCTGACCGTGGTGGCAGCCCATTTCGGCTGGCCCTGGCACATGGACCTGGCCGCGGTCGCCCTGCACAAGACCAACGTCTACATCGACATCTCCGGCTGGTCGCCGCGGCGGATCCCGGCCGAGGTGATCCGCGAGCTGCGCGGGCGGCTCGCCGGCCAGTTCCTGTGGGGCAGCGACTTCCCGTTCTTCACCCCGGCGCGCTGCCTGGCCGAGCTGGATGAGCTGAGCCTGCCGGACTCGGTGACCAGCCAGCTGCTGTGGGGCAACGCCAGCCGGATCCTCGGGCTCAGCTGACTCCCGCCGCCGCGAGGCTGTTTTAGCCCGGAATCATGTCGAAGGTGTCCGGGTCCGGGCCGGTGCGCTCGTCCCGGTTCAGCGCGCTGATCGCCTCGACGTCGGCGCCGAACAGCGTCTGCCTGGTGGAGACGTAGTCGCCGTCGTAGCGGGCGGCAGCGGCCAGTGGATGAGGAACAGGTCCACGTACTCAGCCGGTGACCGGCCCGCGTAGGCCGGCTCGCCGATCCCGTACAGCTGGCGGGCGCCGTCGTGCGCCGCGACGAACTCGCGCCCGGCGCGCGGATGATCCGGGCCGGATTCTCGCCGACCTCGGCCATGTCAGCGAACTGCGCCTGCCCGGCCGGGCCTAGCTCCCGCCGCAGCAGGCCGATCTTGCCGGCGCGGTCTGGGGCTCGGCCGGCAAACAGCGCGGCCGCCGCGAAGCCGCCGGTGCCAGGCGTCGTGGCCGCCGGCGCGCTGCATCGCGGCCGGCGGCAGGCGGCCTGTGGGACGAAACACAGCGGCAACTTTCCGGCCTTAGAGTGTGGCGGCGCGGATCGCGGGCAGCATCCCGCCGATGTCACCGCGGCGCGTGCACGGGGAAGTGCACGGGTCTCGGTTCCCTACCAATAAGAGCGGTATAGTTACTTGAAAAAGGTCGCTCTTGACCATGTGGAGGTTCCGGTGGCGTTCCCCGACTTCCTGGTGATCGGTGCCCCCAAAGCAGGCACGACAGCGCTGCACGCGGCGCTGGCCGCCCATCCCCAGCTGTACATGTCGCCGGTGAAGGAGCCGAAGTTCTTCCTCACCGACGGCCCGCCGCCACGCCGTGGCGGCGGGCCTGGCGACGTCCAGACCTGGCGCGAGCACGTCTGGCAGCGCGACAATTACGAGGCGCTGTTCAGCGCGGCGCCGCCGGGCGCGCTCTGCGGCGAGTCAACGCCGTTCTACCTGCACGACCTGCAGGCGCAGCAGCGCATCAGGAGGCTGATTCCCGATGCCCGGCTGATCGTCACCGTCCGCGACCCGGTCGAGCGCGCGCACTCGAACTGGACGCACCTGTGGTCGGCCGGGCTGGAGCCGATTCATGACCTGGCCCGGGCCTGCGCGGCCGAGCCGCGCCGGGTGGCGGCCGGGTGGAGCGCGTTCTGGGAGTACGTGGGCCTGGGCAAGTACGGTGAGCAGCTGCAGCACCTGTACACCCTGTTCCCGCGCGAGCAGGTGCTCGTGCTGCGCTACCGCGACATCGTGGACTCGCCGGCCCGGACGCTAGACCAGATCTGCGCGTTCCTGGACGTCAAGCGGGGCATCGTGACAGAGCTGCCGCGGGAGAACGTGACCGCGCACCCGGATCTCACGCTGACCCACCGGACGGTGGGCCGGGTACTGCGGGCCGGAGCCGCGGTCGGGCGGCACCTGCCCGGCAGGCTCGGCACCAGCATCACCGACCCGCTGGAACGGCTCCTGCAGCAGAACGGGACACCGCGCCAGCCCGTCACCTGGGAGGAGCGCCAGCAGCTCATCCCCTACTTCGAGGCGGACGTCCGGCTGCTGGAGTCGGTGCTCGACGCTGATTTCAGCGACTGGCTGCAGCCCCGCGACCGGTCTGGCGGACTGGTCGGCAGCAGGCCGAGCGGCCAGCGGCAGGCCCGCAACGGACAGGTCCGCGTGCACTGACCGGGCCGCCCCGTCCGCGCAGCTGCTCAGTGCGGCCTGCCCGGGTGCGGCCTGCCCGGGTGCGGCCTGCTCAGCGCAGCGCCACGGCTCAGCGGAATGGGAATGCTGGGCGGCCGCTCAGCGCCTCCGGGTGACTCAGCGCAGCCCGGAGGCTCAGCGCAGCCCGGAGGCTCAGCGCAGCTCGGTCCGCAGCTCGTGCGCGCCGTCCGCGCGGGTCATCTCGTAGTACAGGAGGGTGCCGCCGCCGGGCAGCGAGAGCAGGTCGACATACCGCAGGCCGCCGCCGCGGAACGGCGAGGCCGCCAGCGGCGCGGTGCCCTGCGACGTGAGCACCGTGGGCTCGGTGCCGGTGGCGACGCCGGTGCGCTCCTCATAGTTCTCCGCGGCCGTGGCGCGCCCGTCATAGGTTGCCACGATCATGCCGTCCAGGAACTGGGCGGAGCTCACCCGGGTGCCGCGCGCGTCCCACCGGCCGGGCCGACCGCTCAGCGCCGTGCCGTGCCAGGTCCACTCGATCCCGTCCGCACTGGTCGCGTAATCGGTGGCCATCTGATCGGTCTCGTTCGGGTCGGCCAGCGGGTGGCAGGAGGCCCATAGGTGCCACCTGCCGTCGTGCTGGCGGATGACCGGATCCTTGACGGCGACCTTAGGGTCGCCGGGCAGCACGACCACCCGGTTGCGGGACTCGAATCCGCCCGGCTCGTCGGCTTCCACCATCTCGACCCGCCAGTGCTTGGTCCCCGGAGTGGCACAGCTAACGTAGAGCCGCCAGCCGCCCTCGGGAGTCCGCACGAGCGCCGGCCGCTCCAGCGACTCGGTGCCGAATTCATCCTTAGTGAGCGTGCAGACGGTCTCGAAGGTGACACCGTCGGCCGATCTGGCGACCGCGATCGCGTAACCGCGGCCCTGCCCGACCGGCCGCCGCAGCCGGTAGGCGAGGTAGATCTGCCCGTCTGCGCACGCCGCGCTCGCCCCCCCTGCCCAGTGCCCGGGCCCGCTGCCAGGCGGGGAGATAGCCACTACTGACCGGCCCGGATCGGGGAGCGGGACATCCGCGTACGTTTCCACTTCACCAGCTTTCACATAGGAATAATAGCCAACAATCGGCCCGGGTGCACGCAGGGCCCCACGGCGGGGCGCTGCGCTGGGCGCGACTGCGCCTGCGCCTGCCGACGGCAGGCGCAGGCGCAGAGCGTCGACATCGGCAGATTACTCCGACCGGGCAGTTCACGACCGGACGGGCGCACCGGTACATCACATCGTGATATGCCACGGCATAATTCCAGCCGAGGCCGGCGCTGGCACCGCAAGGCCGCTGCGCCGCGCTTCCCACATGTCAGCCGGGGAACGCGCCAGCCCCGGGCCGGACGGGACCGGACCGGGCCGGGGCAGTCCGCCGGGACAACCGGAGCGAGGCCAGTCCGGCCGCCGACCGGGGCGGGCCAGTTCGCCGGAGGACTGGGGCCCGCCGCAGGCTAGCCCGTCAGCCGGCTGGGACCGGGCCAGTCCGCTGGGCGACGGGGCGCGCGCCGGGAGCGCGGCCAGCATGCCGGAACCGTGCCCGGCCCGATGGGATCCTGGAACCTGCCCCGATGGGATTCCGGAACTTGCCCGGCGCGGGAGGCATCCCCGGAAGCTGGCCAACGCGGCGGCATCCCGGACCTGCCCGCCCCGGCTGCTGCGGCCCGGTACCCGCGATTAACCGGCTGCCGCGGCCCGGTACCCGCGATTAACTTGCCGTGTGCTTAGGATTTCATGCGGCCGCTTGATATAGTTTGCTAGAAGAACTTATGAGGAGGACTCCATGATCGACGCTCGCGCTATCGGCCAGGAGTTGCAGGAGCAGTTCTTGGAGCGGGTCCGCAAAAGCCAGGAGACTTTTACCACGGCAATCCGGATGTGGACGCATGCTGCCGAGACCGTCCGGAGCCAGCTCCCGGACCTGCCACTTCCCACCGATCAGCTACCTGACCTGAGTGCCTACCTGCCCAGCCCGCAGGCCCTGGTCAGCACCACCTACGACCTGGCCGAGCAGATGCTGGCCACGCAGCGCAAGCTGGCCGAGCAGGCCGTCCGCGCGGCGACGCCGGCTTTCCTACGCACCGATGACCGCCCCGCCCCGGCGTCTGCCCCGGCTCCGGCAGCCAGCGCCGCGCCAGCCGCTAGCGCCGCCCCGAAGGCAGCGGCTAAGCCCGCCCAGCCTCCGGCAGCAGCGCCGGCGAGCCCCGCCGCCAAGCCGGCCGACAGCGCGCCCGCAGCCAAGCCGACGGCTGCGGCCAAGCCAATGCCCGCAGCCAAGCCGGTCGCCGCGGCGGCACCGACCGAGATCGTGCGCCGCGAGAAGCCGCCTGCGCCAGCTAAGGTCGAGCCGACCGTCAGCACGGTCATGCCGATCCGCCCGGCACCGGTCGAGCCGGTGGCGTCTGCTCCGGCCGAGCCTGCAGCGTCTGCTCCCGCCATGCCGGCGGCAGCCGCTCCGGCGGCTGCCGCCGCCAAGCCAGCCGGCACTGCGGCCGGCCCAGCGGCGAAGAAGGAAGACGCGCAGGCAGCCGCGGGCACGGCAGCGGCACCGAAACCGCGCGCCAGCCGGTCGAAGCCGCAGGCTCCCGCAAGCGGCGCGGACGCTGCGGCGAGTGAGACCAAGGCGGCGGCGAGCGCTGCGAAGAGCAGCGCGCGGGCCAAGAGCAGCACGGCGGCTCGCGGGACGCCCGCCGCGAAGACCGGCACGAGTCGCGCCAGTACCAGCCGAGCCCACACGGCAGCGGCCAAGACCAGTGCCGCCAAGAGCAGCCCGGCAGCCGAGGCGAGCAAGGACAGCCCAGCCGCCAAGAGCAGCCCGGCAGCCGAGGCAGCTAGCACTCCGGCCGCGAACGGCCGCGCCAAGTCCGGTTCAGCCCCTGCCAGCGAAACGGGCGCGACTGGCCAGGCGAGCTCGCCCGATGCCGCCATCCGTACCGAGAACGGCAAGGACGGCGACGGCACCGCGAAGTAGCCGCCTTCGTGCCAGCACCAGACCTCATTTGGTCTGTGCGCTGGCCTGAGCCGATATACCGCGCAGGGCCGCCAGCGTCAGTCGCCAGCGGCCCTGCGCGCACCACTGCGTTTCCCGCCCGGGCACTCGCCAGACCCGGCGCCAGACAGCCTGATGAGCGCCTGATCAGGGCGGGAATAAAACGCCACCATCTGGAGGTATCAGGCCGAACATCCCAGAAGGCGGATCGCTAGTGGTCAATCCCGATTACGATAAGTCAGCGTGAGTGATCCGAGCCAGGACGCCGAGTCGCTACCTGACCGGGAGGCGCTCCCCCACCACGAGCAACGGCCGCGGCGGGAGCCAACCTGGTTCGGAGGTCCGGCCCAGGATGCCAGTGACCACCCGGATGAGGCCGGGCCTCCTGTGCTGCCCAGGCCAGCAGGGCCGCCTCGACCGCCCGATGACCTTCTCCCCATGGTGCGTGATGCACTGCGCAAGCTGGGAGATGCACCGGCCCCGGGGGCGGCAGCACCAGCGCAGCCCGGTGGCTCGCCAGGGAACCAGCCGCTGAGCCAGTCACCGCCGGGCCAGTCACCGCCGGGCCAGTCACCAGGAAGCCAGTCGTCGGCACCGGCGGCTGGCCCGCTGCGGCCTGCCGCTGGCCAGCCGCACAGTTACGACGCCCGGCCTGCCGAGTACGACGCCCGGCCTGCCGAGACCGAAGCGGGCACCGCGCCGCTGCCGTCTTTCGGCCAGCCCGCGCCGGGACCGGCCAGCCCGCCCGTTTACCGCAGGCAGCCGGGAACGCCAGGTAGCGCGTCGGCCGCTCGCCGGGACCAGCCACCGGCCTCGGGCACCCCGGTGCCACCGTGGCCTGGCCGCGAGAGCGCCTGGGCCGACCCGGATGCCCTGCCGCGCCGAAGCGCAGCAGACGAGCCGGTGAACCCGGCGCAGACACCGCGGACAGCAGCACCCGGGCGACCCGGCGACTCGCCTCGCCCCGCACCATCACTTCCCGGCACTGCGCAGCCCGGCACTGCGCAGCCCGCTCCCGGCCAGCCGTCATCCGGCTCGTCGATCTGGCGCCGCAGCGCGCCCGGCGCGCCAGCACCGGGCCGGCAGGAGCCCGGCCGGCAGGAGCCCGGCCGGCAGGAGCCCGGCCCGCAGGAGCCCGGCCCGCAGGAGCCCGGCCCGCAAGCCTCGCGCCCGCTGCCCCCCGACCCGGCGGAACTGTCACGCCGCGGCGCGGTGCCTGGCGCGCCGCAGTCCCCAGTCCGTCGGCCGGATCGGCCTGGCAGCGGCCCGGACGCCGGCTACCGGGCGCACGGCGACTTCCCGCCAGGACCGCAGGCCGCCGACCGCAGGGATGACCCCACCAGCACTCAGCCGGACGCGCTCGCCGGGCCAGGCACGCAAGCCTTCCCCGGCCCCCCGGGGCTGGGAACCCGGCCCGCGCCGGCGTCGCCGCAGCCAGCCATCCCCCAGCCAGCCATGCCACCGGCGGCCCAGCCCGATTCAAGCTCGCAGTTCGGTTCGGCCTCGCAGCCCGGTCTGGCTCCGCAACCGGGTTCTCTCCCGCGGCCCGGTTCCTCCCCGCGGCCCGGTTCTCCCCCGGAGTCTGGCGATGTCCCGATGCCGCCCGGCGCCGCTGCGCTCTCGCAGCGGCGCTCAGCGGCGGAGCCGCCGGGCGCGACGGAGACCACCGCGTCGGCCGGGGCGGCTGGCCCGGTCAGCCAGCCGGATGCCGGCACCTCGCCGGGCCTGCCGCCGACCGGGGCCGCCGGGCCACTGCCGCAGCGCGGGCCGCTGCTGCCGCGTCGCACCGGGCGCAGCCGCCCGGCCGGACGGCACCGCAGCCCGCACCGGCTCACCGTGCCGCCGGAAGCGCCCAGCCTGGTGCTGGCGGTTCCGGGGTCGGCGGCGGGAGCGCCTGCGGGCGTGGCTGACGAGATCGCCGCCGCGGCCCGGCTGTCCTGCCCTGGCGTGGACGTCCGCGTCGGCTTCCTGGCCGGAGATGTGCAGCGGCTGGCGGACACGCTGGTGTTCCCGGCCGGCGGCGGTGAGTTCGACCTGCGCGCGGTCATGGTCCCGGCACTGCTCGGCCCGCATCCCCGCTATGACCCGATCTTCGCCGCTGCGGCCGAGCGGGCCAGCGCTCCGGTCATGCTGGCCGCGCACCTGGGCCCGCACCCGCTGCTGGCCGAGGCGATGCACGCCCGGCTCGCCGATGCCGGGCTGGCTCGCAGCGGCCGGGCGCGCGGCCTGTCGATCGTCAGCGGCATTACCGGGGTCCTGGTCCTGGCCGACCGCGGGGAGGACGCGGTGAAGGCCGCCGGGGTCTCGGCGGTACTGCTGGCTGCCCGGCTGGCGATACCCGCCACCCCCGCCTCGCTCGGCGATCCGGAAAGCCTGAGCGCGGCGCTGGCCCGGCTGCGCGAGGCCGGCGCCCTGCATCCGGTCATCTCACCCTGCGTCATCGGCCCGGAGACCGACCCCGCGGAGATCGAGGACATCCGGGCCATGCTCGGCGCGCCGATGGCGCCGCCGCTGGGCGCGCATCCGGCTATCGGGCAGCTGGTGGCCATCCGTTACGGCGCGGCCCTGGCCCGGGTGGCCATGGCCAGCTCGGCGGGCTGACCTGGGCTACAGCCCGGGTGGCGCATAGCGGACATTCTCGTCGGCAGCGCGGTAGATGCCCGGCCCGGCCGGCTGGCGCATCTCCTCGGCCAGGTGGCCGAGCAGCCCCGCGGTGCGGGCCAGCAGCGCGAACCCGCGCAGCAGGTCCGGCTCGAACCCGAGGTCCGCGAGTGCTGCGCCGCAGACCCCGGCCCCGTTGAGCGGCAGCCGGCGGCCGAGCACGCCGGGATGCGCTCGCCCGATGGCCTCGAACAGCAGCAGGTGCGGCCCGAGCAGCCCCTCCTCAGTGGCGATCCGCAGCAGTGCCGGGGTGCGCGGGTCGCCGTCCTTGTGCACCGGATGCCCGAGGCCGGGTATCAGCTTTCCCTCGGCCCGCTGCGCCTCAATGGCCCGCACGGCCAGCGCATCCCAGCCTGCCTGCTCGCGCGGCAGCGGCTGGCCATGCGCGGTGAGCGCGGCGGCCAGGAACCGGCCGCAGTCCTCGGTGACGCCCAGGTAGCGCGAGCCACCGCCGAGCAGGCCGGCTGCCAGCGCGCCCTGCACGGACTCCGGTGCGCCGGTGAGCGTGAGCCGGGCGGCGATCGCCGACGGGGTGAAACCGTGATCGGCCAGCGCGACCAGCACGGCCTCGAAAACCCGCAGCTCGCCAGCGGCCGGCCTGCGCAGGGCCACCAGCCAGAAGGCAAGCTCGCCGAAGCTGATCCGGCCCATGAGCTCGTCGGCCAGGTCCTGGCCGAGGACGGTGATCGAGGAACGATCCGAGACGCCGATGGCGGTGGAGTATTCGGTCACTGGCTGTCCTCCGCGGCAGGTCTGGCTGGCTCGGCGCCCGGCGCCTCGGCGTCGTACTCCCCGGGCTGGTGCCCGGGCGGCAGCCGGTGCCGGGCCAGCCGGGCGGTCGGCGTGCGCGGCAGCTTATCGAGGACCTGCCAGTACCGCGGCACCTTGAAGGCGGCCAGCCGCCCGGCGGCGAACTTGCGCAGCTCGGCGAAGTCCGGCCGGGCCCCGGGAGCCGGCACTACGTATGCCTTAATGTCCTCCTCCGACAGCTCCGAGGGCACGCCCACGACCGCGCACTCCAGCACCGCCGGGTGCTGCTCCAGTATCTCTTCCACTTCCAGCGGCGACAGGTTCTCGCCCCGGCGGCGCAGCACCTCCTTGCGCCGGGCGACGAATGTGTAGGTGCCGTCCGGGTTCACCGTGACCAGGTCGCCGGTGTGCAGCCAGCCGTCCGCGATCGTCCTGGCAGTCTCCTCCGGCATGCTCCAGTAGCCAAGCGTGATCACCGGGTTACGCAGCAGCAGTTCCCCGGTCTCGCCGGGGCCGAGTTCCCGGCCGTCCTCCGCGGCCACCCGCGCGTGGTTGACGGTGCCGAGCACCGGGTGCTGGCGGGCCGAGCCGAGGGTGCCGTACGGCCGGGTCCCGCGGGCCCAGATGAGCCCGTACGGGGACTCCGACATCGCGTAGCCGGCCACGATCCGCAGCCCGAACCGGGCCTCCATCTGCTCCTGGCGGGCGCGCTCGGGCGCCGGGCCGGTGTAACACAGCCGCAGCGGGGTGCCGGCGTCGTCCGGGCGTTCCGGCTGGCGCATCAGGATCTCCAGCATCGCCCCGATGGCGTTGAACTCGGTGGCGCCGTGCCTGCGCGCCGAGTCGAGGAACGTGCTGGCAGAGAACCGCGGCAGGAGCACCAGGCCGGCCCCGCAGGCCAGCGAGCCCATGACCGAATAAGCCGGCGCATTGATGTGGAACAGCGGCAGGGAGGTCATCAGCCGGTCCGCGGCTGTCAGCTCCATCCAGAACGGGAATCCCTCGCCGGCCATCGCGTACGCCCGGTGCGTTTGCATGACCAGCTTGGACCGGCCGGTGGTACCCGAGGTCGGGATGAGCACCGCCAGGTCGTCCGGGGACACGTCCGCGGGAAGGCGGACAGCCGTCCCGGCGCCGGCCGGCCCGGCGGTCCCGGCGCCGGCCGGCCCGGTCCGGTCAGGTCCGGTCCAGCCCGGCACGACGGCCGTGATGTCGAGCACCGGCGGGGGCTGCGGCTGACCGGCTGCTGCCCCGGTGACGAGCGTGCGCAGCGCCGCGTCGGTGATCACCGTCTGGGGCTGCGCCTGGTCGATCAGGCCGGTGAGCTCGGCGGCGGTGCTGCGCGGGTTCACCGGGACCGTGACCGCGCCGAGGGCCGCCAGCGCGAGCCAGCACAGCAGGTACGGCGGCGTGCTGCGGGCCGTCACGATGACCAGGTCACCGCGGCTGATCCCGGCGTCGGCCAGCGCGGCCGCCGCCTGGGCGGTCACCGCCGCGGCCCCGCCGAAGCTCAGGCAGCCATCGTCGGCACGCAGCCAGGTGCCGTCCGGATCGCGGTCCGCGGCGGCGGTGAGCAGGCCCGGGATCGTGCCCAGGTATTCGCCGGTCATGAGTGTTCGCCGGTCATGGGTACTCGCCGGTCATGCCGTCACGGTAGACCGTCGGTACGGCGCAGCGTCGTGCGGCTGTGGTAGTCCTTGGCCGGCCCGGTCACGTGCCAGTGCTCGGTCACCAGCCCGGACCCGAGGACCTCGAATGTCACCTGGTAGACGTCCGGCCCGCAGTCGTGCCGGGCCTGCCAGCGCCCGGCGCGCAGGTCGAGGTGGTAGAACGCGCGGCCGTCTTCGAACCGGATCTCCGCCGACCCGTCCGCCCGCGGCAGGCAGCGCAGCGCGCGGCTGGCCGGCCCGGCGTAGTCACCGAAACGCAGCTGCCCGTGCTCGCGGTAGGCCAGTTCCGGGCCGCCCAGTTCGGGCTGGGCCAGCCCGAAGTGGCCCAGCTCAGGCTGGCCTTGATCAGGCGGCGCGAACTCGGCAGTCCCGGTGAACTGGCCGGCCATGCCCGCGCGGTGATCGACCAGCTGCCGCTCCAGCAGCCAGCGGCCCAGCAGGAAGGCCAGCGTGTCACCGACCGGCACTGGCGGCAGCGGTCCGGCCCGGGGCCGTTCCGGCCCGCCGGGCGGCTGCTCCCCCGGCGGCACCGGCCTGTCTGCCCGGGGAATCACGGCCGCAACTGCCGTCTGGAAGGGCCGGAACCACCCTTGGTAAGGTCCGAGCTAGCCCGCCTGCATCGCACGTTCCCATCTTGAGGGAGACCCAGCCCCATGTCGCAATCCATCGCGCTGCGAAGGCCTCGCCCGCTCGTGCTCGCCGACCTGCTGCCCGGCACGATCGTCCGGGATGTCCTGCTGGTCATCGGCGCCGCCGGCTTCGTCGGCGCGCTGGCCCAGATCTCCATCCACCTGTCGTTCACCCCGGTCCCGGTCACCGGGCAGACCCTCGGCGTGCTGCTCGCGGGCACCGCGCTCGGCTGGCGGCGGGGCGCGGCGGCGATGGCCCTGTACGCGGTGGCCGGGGTGGCGGGCGTGCCCTGGTTCGCCGATCACACCAGCGGCTACGCGGGCGCATCGTTCGGCTACGTGATCGGTTTCTTCCTGGCCGCCGCGCTCTGCGGCTGGCTAGCCGAGCGCGGCGCTGACCGCACCGTGCGCAGCGCGCTGCCGGCCATGCTGGCCGGCGAGGTCGTGATGTACGCGGCCGGACTGATCTGGCTGGCGGTCTACCTGCACCTGGGCGTCGCGGCAACCATTTCCGAGGGACTGACCCCGTTCCTGATCGGTGATGCGGTCAAGGTCGTGATCGCTGCCGGGCTGCTGCCCGCTGCCTGGCGGCTGGCCGGCCGCCGGTCCTGAGCCGGCGACACCGCGGCGCTAGCCGCAGCCGGGCCGGCTAGCGCCGCCCGAGGAAGCTGGCGTTCGCGGCCGCGAACGCCTTCGCGACATGCCAGCCGGGAGCCCCAGCACAGCCGGGAGCCACCGCTTGGCCGGCCGCCGGTCCAGGCCGCCGGGCTGGCAGGCCGCCGCGATAGCGTGCAGCCATGGATCTGGGACTGCGCGGCAGCCGGGCGCTGATCACCGGCGGCAGCCGCGGGATCGGCCTGGCGATCGCCGACGCGCTGGCGGCCGAGGGCTGCCCGGTGGGCATCGTCGCGCGCGATCCCGGCGGCCTGGAGGCTGCTGCCCAGCAGCTAGCCCGGCACGGCGCGCCGGTCACCACGGCCGCGGCCGACGTGACCGACTCCGGCCAGCTCGCCGCGGCGGTCACCGAGATTGCGCAGGCGCTCGGCGGCCTGGAGCACCTGGTCGCCAACGCCGGCGGCACGGTGGGCGGCAATCTGGCCGACTCGGGACCTGGCGACCTGATGGCCACGTTCGCCTTCAACGCCGGGCACGCTGCCGAGCTCATCCGGGGCGGCCTGCCGTACCTGCGCGAGTCGGGCGGCGGCTCGGTGGTGATCGTCTCGTCGATCACCGGCATGCGCCCGGCGCCGCGCACTAACTACGCCGTAGCCAAGGCCGCGGAGATTCACCTGGCCGCGACCGCGGCCGCGGAACTGGCCGCCGACAACATCCGGGTGAACGCGGTCAGCCCCGGGTCGATCATGTTTCCGGGCGGCGCATGGGAGGCCTACCAGCAGCGCAACCCCGAGGGATTTGCGGCCTTCCTGGACACCCAGTTCCCGTTCGGCCGCCTCGGGCGGCTGGAGGAAGTAGCCGACGTGGTGGCATTCCTGCTGTCCGGCCGCGCGTCCTGGGTCACCGGCGCCAACATCGTCGTCGACGGCGGCCAGCGCTACCCCAGCGCCCGCAGCTTCCGGCCGGCCGGGGGCTAGCGCCAGATGGCCTTACCGTCGGCGTGCCCGCCGGCGTGGCGGTAAAAATCATCTCGCAGCGCCTCGAAGGCAGTCATCGACCCGCTGCCGATCCGCTCCCGGACCACATGCGTCATGTCCCGCTCCCACTGCTCGAACGGTCCTACCGTCACCATCTCGCTCGCCTGTTTCGCTATTACTCTGCTGACAATTCCCGGGGCCTTAACCCCGTCTCTCAACAGCGGCCGCCTCCGCATTTTTGTTCCTGCCAGGCCGGGGCCTTCGGTCACTAATCCGCGGGCCTTTCGTCCCGGTCCCCGGTGCCGGATCCGGCCCGGCGGCCCGCCGTCGGCCAGCACGAAAGCCCAGATCAGGCCTCCCGGCGGGCACCGTACGCCCGATATATTCGGTTGGTGACTAACGGCGAAGCTGATGTGCTGGTGATTGGCGCGGGCGTGTGCGGGCTGACGTCGGCACTGGCCCTGTCGCAGGCCGGCCTGCGGGTAACAGTCCAGGCGGCCGAGCCGCCCGAGCTCACCACCTCGGCAGTGGCCGGGGCCGTCTGGGGTCCGGTCATGGTCGAGTCGGGCGAGCGAGTGGACCGGTGGGGCCGCCAGGGCCTGGACCGGCTGCGGGAACTGGCGGCCGAGCCGGCCGCGCAGGTGCGGCTGCGGGCCGGCATCGACGCCTACCAGGACGCGCTGGCCGGCCTGCCCGAGTGGAACGCCGGCGTCGGCGAGCGCCGGGCATGCGACCCGGCCGCGCTGCCGACCGGGTACCGGGCCGGCTGGCGGTTCACTGCCCCGGTGGTGTGGATGCCCGGTCACCTTGCGTACCTGAGCACCGCGCTGCAGGACGCCGCGGTCACGATCGCCACCGGGCAGCCGTACGGCTCGCTGGCCGGGGCCGCCCTGCAGTGCGATGCGCCAGTAATCGTGAACTGCACCGGCGCGGGCGCGCACGACCTGGTCCCGGACCCGGCGCTCACCCCGGTGCGCGGCCAGGTCGTGGTGATCACCAACCCGGGCATCACCGAGTTCTTCATCGGCCACGGCCCGGGACCGGGGGACGTGACGTACCTGTTCCCGCACGACGACACCGTGGTGCTCGGCGGCACCGCGCAGGCCGGCGACTGGAGCACCGAGCCCGATCCGGACGTCGCGCAGGACATCCTGGCCCGGTGCGCCGCCGTCGACCCGCGGGTACTGGACGCGAAAGTGCTGGCGCACCGGGTCGGGCTGCGGCCCGCCCGTCCGGCCGTCCGGCTGGAGGCCGAGGCGCTGGGCGGCGGGCGGCACGTCGTGCACAACTACGGTCATGGCGGTGCCGGGGTCACGCTCGCCTGGGGCTGCGCGCTTGAGGTCGCCGGCACAGTGCTGCAGCTGCTGGGCTAGCAGCCCCAGCGACGCTTGAACCCCGGGAAGAGCGCTAGAACCCCGGGAACACGGCGCGGAGCCGGTCCAGGACCGCCGGGTCCGCGGCGACCCGCGGGGGCGTGTGCCCGGGATCGAGGCGCCCGTAGCACAGCCGCAGCAGCGCCTCGGCCGACATGCTGACCTCGGCCGTCCCGGCCGGCGTCGCGCTATCGGCCGGCCAGTCCGCCACCTGCACCGCGCCCGCGGCGGTGAGCAGGTAGTCGCGGGCCGGGTCACTGGTGCGGATCCGCACCCGGACCGGCTCGTCCTGCGGCTTGCTCAGCCGGGGAGCCAGGAATTCCGGCACGCTGTCGATCAGCAGCTCGACCGCTTCCGGAGCCACGGCCGCCGCCGGGTCGAAGAAGACCTCCAGGTCCCAGGTGTGCAGCACGTGCTCGCCCAGGCGCAGCCGGACCAGCCCGACCGCATCCAGGTCCATGCCGAAGAACGGCAGCGAGATGCCGGCCAGCGCCTGGTCGCCGAGCTCTTCCAGCGCCCGCACGTACTGCTCGTCGGCGGCTAGCGCGTCCGCCGCCTGCTCGTCGGGGCTCTTGGCGTTCCACGCATCCCAGATCGGCGGGAAGGCGTCCCGGTCGACCGGCTCGGCCTGCCCGAGCGCGCCCGGCAGCATCAGCAGCGCGATCTCGGCGCCGCTGCCGAGGTGGGACAGCGCCTGGGCGTTGGTCCAGTCGCTGCAGTAGGACTGGGCGCGCAGTTGCTCTGGCGTGAGCCGCCGGACCAGGCCGGCCAGCCGCTCATGCGAGCCGCGCAGCACCGCGATCCACTTCCTGGGGTCAGACTCCACAGGCATTCCGTTCTGCTAGTGAACTGAGATGATGCTGATCCGGCGGCGCACGTTGCCACCGTTATTAGAGCAGCCCGCGGCCCGGGCCGCTCAAGCCAGCCCGGCCGCAGCCAGCCCGGCCGCGGCGATCGGGGGCGTGGGCGGACTGGCGCGGCCCGGTGAATGCGGTCGTCTGGCGGCCGCCCGGCCCGCGGGGGCGGCGGCCGGGAGGGCCGCGGGCGGCCGGGAGGGCCGCGGGACGGTGGCCGGAGCGGCCCGCGGCGGCCGGGGTGGCCGGCAGCCGGCGAGACGGCCGGGCTTAGGGTGGGCCGGGTGGAATTTGGTTTCGGCGCGCCGGTATCCGGCGCCTGGGCGACGCCCGCGAGCCTGGCCGAGTTCGCGCGCCGGGCCGAGCAGGCCGGCTACGCCTCGCTGTGGAGCTTCCAGCGGCTGCTGATCCCGGCTGGCTCGGCCATGGACCCGGTGTACCAGAGCGTGCTCGACCCGATGGCCGCCCTGTCGTTCGCCGCCGCGGTCACTTCGCGGATCCGGCTCGGGGTAGCGATCGTGAACATGCCGTTCGTGTCCCCCGGCTACCTGGCCAAGCAGTCGGCGTCGCTGGACGTGCTCAGCGGCGGCCGCCACGACCTGGGCCTGGGCATCGGCTGGATGCCCGAGGAGTTCGCGCTGACCGGCGCGACGATGACCCGCCGGGGCGCCAGGACCGCGGAGTACGTGGCGGTGCTGCGCAGCCTCTGGGCGCCCGGCGAGAGCGAGTACGCCGGCGAGTTCTACCAGGTGCCGCGGGGCACGATGGCACCCAAGCCGGTCCAGGACGGCGGACCGCCGGTGCTGCTCGGCGGGATGGCCCGGCCTGCGCTGGAGCGCATCGGCAAGATCGCCGACGGCTGGATCACGGCCAGCCGGACCGATCTGTCCAGGATCGGCGAGGCGATCGGCGTGATCCGCGACTCGGCGGCGGCAGCCGGCCGGGATCCGGACGCGCTGCGCATCATCTGCCGCGGCGTCGTCCGGGCTGGCGCCGAGGCGGCCGGGCCAGACGGCCAGCGGCTGCTGCTGTCGGGCAGCTACCAGCAGATCCGCGCGGACACCGAGTGGCTGGCCGGGCAGGGTGTCACCGAGGTCTTCTTCGACCTGAACTGGGACCCGCAGGTGGGCGCCCCAGACGCCGATCCGGCCGCCGCGGCCGGCCGGGCGGCCGAAATCCTCGCCGCGCTCGCCCCGTCAGCCTGACCGGCTGGCCGGCCAGCCGGTCTGGCTCGTCGGCGGCTGGTGTCACCGCCCAGGTCAGCGGGTCAGCGGGTCAGCGGGTCAGCGGCGGGCCGCCCGGCCCGGCCCGCCCTGCCACCGCCGGGGTCAGCCGGGCCGACAGCCACTCCAGGGACTGCGGCAGCTCCCGGCCCCAGGTGTGATAGTTATGGCCGCCCTGCGGCAGGATCAGCGAGTAGCCGCGCATGGGCGGCCGGACCGCCTGCAGGAACGCCCGGGTGCCCGAGTAGATCCCCT
Organism: Streptosporangiaceae bacterium; assembly: GCA_052143655.1. GTDB lineage: Bacteria > Actinomycetota > Actinomycetes > Streptosporangiales > Streptosporangiaceae > CAVSUR01. The sequence continues at coordinate 18,870 of JBKQSL010000088.1, forward strand.
CCGTGCGGGTCGCGGTGACCAGCACCGGGACCGGCGGCGCAGGCAGGTGATGCAGGCGCCAGATCAGGTTGTTCTCGTTCCGGTAGGCCCGGCTGCTGCCGTAGAGATTGCCGGTGGTGTTGTCGCGCAGCGCGGTGTAGTAGCCCGACAGCGCCACGGCCGCGGAGAACTGGCCGGGGTCCAGCATCGCCAGCTTGGCCGCGCAGTACCCGCCGGTGGAGTAGCCGAGGACAGCCCAGCCGGACCGGCCGGTCTGCACCCGGAACGTCCGCTCGATCGCCAGCGGCACGTCCTGGGCGAAGAACGACTCCACCTGGGGCCCGGCGGGGACGTTCGTGCACTCGGTGTCGCGCGGCAGGTCGGGAGATACGTTCATCATCACCAGCACGGCAGGCTTGGTCTTCCCGCGGGCCGACAGGCGGGCCGCGGTGGCTGGCAGGGCGAGGAACTTGACGATGGACCAGGACTCGTTGGGATACCCGGTCAGCGCGAGCTCGACCGGGAACCTGGACCGCGCGTAGGCCTTCTGGAAGTACTGCGGCGGCAGGTACACGTAGACACTCGGGCTGCGGATGCCGGTGTGAGCGCCGTTGACGGTGACCTGGAGGACCTCGCCGAGTGACCGGGCGGCGCGGCTGACGCTGCCGGACAGCTCCAGGCCGCTGGCGGCGCGGCGCCTGGGCGCGTCGTGGTGGCGGGCGTAGTACCGCGGCGGCCTGGCAGCGAGCCGGCCGGTGACGGTTACCGGCAGCACCGATTTGCCGCCGGGCACCGGTCCGAGGTCGACGCCGGTGACGATGACCGGCCGGGCGGTCGCGGCGTGGGCCACCCGCTCGCTCACGCTGACCCGGGCCGAGCCGCCGTTGCCGAGCAGCGCCGCCCAGGAACCGTAGAAGTCGAAGTAGCCGTTGATCCCGGTCAGCAGGGCGATCACCGCCAGCACCTGGCTGACCGCGAGCAGGCCGGCGCGGGCCGCCAGGGGCGCCAGGCCGCGGCCGGCCACCTGAGGCCACAGCCACACAGTCACGCCGATCCCGGCCACCGCGGCCGCGATCGTCAGCTCGACGAAGGATCTGCTGGTCAGCCCCACGAGTCAGCTCCGCACTATCGTTGCCGCCGCGAGCTGCCGGCCGAGCCAGTCGAGGACTGGCGCCAGCGGGTAGCGGCCACCGGGCAGCGCCCGGGTCTGGGCGTGCATGGGCGGTCGCGCGAGCGCGGCCAGCGGCGCCGCGCCGCGGCCGGTGAACAGCACCGAGACCGGCTGCATCGGCCGGTTGTGCAGCAGCCAGCCCAGGTTGTCCTGGCTGGCCAGCTGCGGACTGCCGCCGGTCGCGCTGGCTCCCGGCGGAACCTGGTAGCTGCCAGCGGGCGCCGCCGCGGCGGCGTAGGTTGCCGCGCTGGTGAGCGCCAGCTGGATCGTGCAGTAGCCGCCGGAAGCGCCGCCGAGCAGCCCCCAGCGCCGCGACAAGGGGCTGGCCGCCCGGAAGGCCGAGCCGATCGCCTGGGCCAGGTCCTGGGTGAAGAACGTGGCGGCCTGCGGGCCGCCCGGCACGTTCAGGCAGGAGGCGTCCGAGCCGATCCGGGCCGGCACCATCACCAGGATCAGCGGGCGCAGCCGGCCGGCCCGGATCTCGGTGGCCGCGGTGGCCGCCAGCCTGCTGGCGCCGTAGGCCGCCGCCGCGCTGGGGATCTGGTCAGAGATGACGACGAGCACCGGCAGCGGCGAACGCGAGGCGCTGTAGCCGGGCGGCAGGTACACGTAGCCGGGCACGGTGAGGCCGGACAGCTGGCCATGCAGCCGCACGGCCAGCACGCGGCCGGCCTGCACCCGGGTCCGGCGCCGCCCGGCGACCGGCACGGGCGAGGCCCCGGTCACCGTGACCGGCCTGGCCGTGGCGCCCGGCACGCTGCGGTCCGCCCCGGCCGGGCTGAGCGTGATGGGGGCCGTGCCGGTGTCGGTGCCGAACAGGTCCGACCAGGACGAGTAGAAGTCGCCCGACCGGTTGACTACCGCGAAGATCAGGGCCAGCACCGTCAGCTCGAAGACGGCGAGCGCCCCGACCCGGGCCGCCACCATCAGCAGCCCCCGGCGGGCCAGCCTGGACCATCCCCACAGCAGCGCTACCAGCATTCCCGCGGCCAGGGCAGCCAGCACAGCAATAAGGGCGGGGCTTGTCAGTCCCACCCCGGCGCCTCCGCAAGCGTCATGCACTCGACACTATGCGGCTGTCATGACGAACCGGTGACGCCATGACGGGTTATTTGCCTCTACGGGTGGGCGCTTGCCGTGCCCCGCTGGTGACCCGCCGGCTGAGCCGCTCAGCCTGAGGGAGTCCGTGCCTGGTCGGCGAGCTGGCGCACCTCCTTGGCGATGACCGGCCACAGCGGCGCGGGAAGGTCGTGCCCAACGCCGGGGAGTATCACCAGCCGGGCGCCGTCGATGGCTTTCGCGGTGGCCCGGGCGGCGCTCACCCGCAGGATCGGGTCCCGGTCGCCGTGCAGGACGAGGACGGGCTTGTGCAGTTCTCGCAGCTTCGGGCCGTGCCACGGAGCGCCGACCTGCCTGCTCTGCGCTTTCGTGTCCCGCGGGCCGCTGTCGGCCTCGCGTTCGATCCACTCCCGTGCGGCGCGTTCGTCGAAGGGGTAGTCGGGAGAGGCGAGTTCGCGGGCAAGCATGAGCGAGAGCTGGATGTCCCCGTCCCGGCCTTCGGGGACCTTGGCGCGGGCCAGCCTGGCCAGAGTGCCGAAGCGCACGTACCGTCCCCCCTTGATCCCGACAGCATCGCTCGGCATGCCCATGGCCGACACGACGCTGAGCACCCGGTCGGGGTGCTGCAGCGCGATGCGCTGGGCGATAATCCCGCCGAGGGACGCGCCGAAGACGTGCGCCCGTTCCCAGCCCAGCGCGTCCAGCACGGCGACCGCGTCGTCGGTCATGTCCTCGGAGGAGTAGGCACCCCGCTTGCGGGTCACCGCGGCGAACGGGTTACTGCTTCCGGTGTCGGGCATCCGGGTGGACTGCCCGGCGTCCCGCTGGTCGTAGCGGGCCACCGCGAAGCCCTGGTCGGCGAATGCCTGCGCCAGCCCGGCCGGCCACCAGAACCGGGACACGGCAAGGCCCATAACCAGCAGCAGCGGATCGCCGGCCGCGCCGGCCAGCTGGTCATATGCGATCTTCACCGAGCCGTTCCGGGCATATTGCGTGGGCGTCCACGTACTGGCCCACTGGCCAGCCTGGGCGGCATCGTTCATGTCTCCTCCGAGGTCGCTGGCGCCCGGCACCTCAGCCAGCACCGAAACTGCGATCAATGTTCGCTGTATACCGATGCTAACTTACTGCATACACTGTTCGCAATGATGGAAGGCCCGAAGCCCGTCACCCGCGACCCGAGCATCTGGATCCGCCCGGAGCGCTCGGCCCGCGGGCCGTCACCGGAGCGCAGCCGGGCGGAAATCGCGTCCGCAGGGGTCAGGCTGGCCGACGCCAGCGGCCTCGGCGCGGTCACCATGCGCTCTGCTGCGGCGGCGATCGGTACCGCCCCCGCATCTCTGTACCGCTATGTGGCCAGCCGGGAGGAGCTAATGGAACTCATGGCCGACCAGGTGTTCGGCGAGTACTCCTACGACAGGCCAGGCTCGGGTCACCCGGTCGACTGGTTGCTCAGGATCGCCCGGCAGGGCCGCGCGATCTACCACCGGCACCCCTGGCTGCTCGACATCCCGGCCACCGGGAACCTGCCCGGGCCGAACGCGGTCGCCTTCATCGAGCACACGCTGGCCGCGCTGGCCCGCACCGGCCTGTCCGGGCCGGCCAAGCTGGAAACGGTCGGCCTGTTCTCCGCCGCCATCCGGCTGTTCGCGCAGACCGAAATCGGCCAGCAGCAGGCCGGGCAGGACATCGCCCAGTGGCAGCACTCACTGGGTGGCTACCTCCTCGGGATCGCCGCGGCCGGCCAGCACCCGCACCTGGCGGCCGCCCTGGCCGGCCCGTCCGACGAGGACGGCATCCCCGGAGAACCACTGTTCGAGCGCGCGATGACCCGCATCCTGACCGGCCTGCTCCCGCCCGACTCACCGGTGCGGCAGCCGGCTCAGCGGCGGCGCAGCGCCGCGTCGGTCAGGGACGGGGGCTCGTAGCCCCGGTCGGGTGGGTTGAGGTTGGTGCCCGGCGGGACGATCTCATCGATCGCGTCCAGCACGTCGGCCGGCAGCCGCACGTCCGCCGCGCCGAGCTGGTCTGCCAGGTGCTCCATCGTCCGCGGGCCGACGATCGCCGAGGTCACGCCGGGATGGCTGAGCACGAACGCCAGCGCGAGATGGATCAGCGACAGGCCGGATTCCCCGGCCAGCGCGGCCAGCTTGTCGACCGCCTCTAGCTTGGCCTGGTTGCCGGGCAGGCTTATGTCGAACCGCTGCGGAAGCCGCTGTGCCCGGGTGCTGGCGGGCAGGTCGCTGCCCTTGCGGTAGCGGCCCGACAGCCAGCCGCCGGCCAGCGGGGACCACGAGATCACGCCCAGGCCGTACTGCTGGCAGACCGGCAGCACCTCATCCTCGATCCCGCGGACCAGGATCGAGTACGGCGGCTGCTCGCAGACGAACCGCTCCCGGCCGCGCTGCTGCGCGGTCCACTGGGCCGCCACGATCTGCGACGGCGGGAACGTCGAGCTGCCCGCGTAACGGATCTTGCCCGCCCGGATCAGGTCGGTGAGCGCGCCGAGCGTCTCGTCGATGTCGGTCGCGGGATCGGGCCGGTGGATCTGGTACAGGTCGATGTAGTCGGTGCCAAGCCTGCGCAGGCTGTTCTCGCACTCGCGGATGAGCCAGCGGCGCGAGTTGCCCTGCTGGTTCACGTCGTCGCCCATGGCGGCGTGCGCCTTAGTGGCCAGCACGACTTGCTCGCGCCTGCCGCCGGCCAGCGCCTTGCCGACGATCTCCTCCGACTCGCCGCGCGAGTACACATCGGCGGTGTCGATGAAGTTGATGCCGGCGTCCAGCGCCCGGTGAATGATCCTGACTGACTCCTCATGTTCCGGGTTGCCCCAGGCGCCGAACATCATCGCGCCCAGGCACAGCGGACTGACCTTCACTCCCGTGCTGCCAAGTGCTCGCTTCTGCATGCCGTCCAGCCTATGGCGGGCCGAATCACGGCCCCGGCCGGCCTTTCCGCGCCCGCGCTCCGCCGGCGGCTGCTGCCGCGCAGCGACAGGCCGGCGGGCCCGCGCTGCGCGCCGCAGAGTGTCAGCCCCAGGCGCTAGCGTGGCCTGGACGAGAGCAGCAGTGACAGCGGCGAGAGGCTCCGATCCATGACTACTGAGCAGGCGAGTAACAGCCCGGCTGGCCCCAGCCGGGCGGCTGGCAGCACGCCCGGCCGCGACGCAGCGGGCGGCGCGAGCCCGGGCGAGCGGGCCGATCTGCTGGAGATGCTGGCCAGCCACCGGAATCTGCTGCGCCGCACCGTCCGGGACCTGACCGACGAGCAGGCGGCGCAGCGCACGACCGTGAGCGAACTGTGCCTGGGCGGGATCATCAAGCACGTTTCGAAGGTGGAGCGCCGGTGGGCGCGTTTCATCACCGAGGGGCCCGCCGCGATGACCGAGGGCGGCAGCGCCGATCCGCAAGCCTGGGCGAACACCTTCCGGATGCTGCCCAGCGAGACGCTCGCCGGGCTGCTGGCGCAGTACGAGGAGGCTGCCGCGCAGACCGATGAGCTCGTGCGCTCGCTGCCCGATCTCGGCGCGGCGCAGCCGCTGCCCCCGGCGCCGTGGTTCCCGCCGGGGACAGCCTGGTCAGCGCGCCGGGTGCTGATGCACGTCATCGCCGAGACCGCGCAGCACGCCGGGCACGCCGACATCCTGCGCGAGAGCCTGGACGGCGCCAAGTCGATGGGCTGACCTCCGGCGAGCGCTACCGCCCGCACGAGCCGCCGGGCGCGCTACTATTCGGTCATGACCGGTGACTCTCGTCTCAGCACGACCGCGGCTAGCGCGGTGCCGGGCAAGCCCGCGCTCGACGGACTCGAGGACAAGTGGGCACGGCAGTGGGAAGCGAGCCGGGTAGTACAAGTTTGACCGCACCCGCAGCCGCAGCGACGTCTTCGCGATCGACACT
>JBKQSL010000089.1:0-8791 GCA_052143655.1 Streptosporangiaceae bacterium
GCGAATGCGCCGAAGGAGGTGGAGGCGAGCACCAGGCGGCGCACGCGGCCCGGGTGGCAGATCGCCATGTGCTGTGCGGCGGCGCCGCCGAAGGATGCGCCGAGCACGTGGGCGGATTCGATGCCGAGCTCGTCGAGCAGGGCGGCGCCGAGGGAGGCCAGCGCCCGCATGCTCATCGGCAGGGCGGGCGTCGGCGAGCGGCCGATGCCCGGCGGGTCGAAGGCGATGGTGCGGAATCCGGTCAGGTACGGCAGCAGCGGCTCCCACACCTCGGCCTGTGACCAGATGGGGGAGTACATCAGCAGGGGTTCGCCTTCCCCGCGGATCTGGGCGTGGATGCGGAGCCCTCTGATGCGCAGCTCCCGGTGTGCGGTGTGGCTGGCCGAAGTGGCCGGTGTCACGGGAATTCCTCCGTTATCGGCGCGCGGGTGCCTCTCGACCTGCAGGCCGCTGTCCGTCACTTGTCATTTCGCCCCCTTGCCCCGGCTCGCGGGGTGAGCTTGGCAGACCTGCAGATACAGGCTGTACGGGTCGGCCATGCCGGGCCAGAACGGATCGGCCCGTCTGCCGGGGACCTACGTCCCGTTGCCGTGCGCCCACTCGCCGCGCCGGCACTGACCGGGGCATCAGCGGGATCACTGCTGGTCGGCCCCCGAGCCGCGCGGGATACGCGCGGGACGATCCCAGGTCCGCGCCATTCGAGATAAGTCATCGGCCCAGGTCACTCGACTTTCTCACTTATGCGGCTGGGGTCTCCCAGGCCAGGCGGATGGTGCTGATTTCTGCGGGTGTCAGCTGGTCGGGGCGAGGCAGCCGAAATTTCGCGGCGATCAGGACAAGCCGCAGCTTGGCGGTCATGTCGGCGGTTGATGGCTCGGTCTTGGCCGCATACCAGGGGGCGCGTGCCCGGTGCTCATCGACGTCGGCGGGGTCGTGCCCTGCGGTGGCGTACCAGAGGATGGCCAGGGACTGGCAGGCCAGGATGAACGGGACGGTGGCGCGGACCGCGCGGGCAGTGCGGTTGCGGGCCTGCCCGGCACCGAAGACCTGCTTCGCATCCTCAATCGCGACCTCCACGCTCCATCTCGCCGCGTACCGCTCGATGACAGCGGCAGGGCTGGCGTCCAGGTCAGTGGTGACCAGGGCGATGTCGTGCAGGGCGGCGTCCTTGCGCAGCCTGGTCGTCCAGGTCACCGTCCCCGGCAGGGCGCGCAGTTCCTTCCCGGCGTAGGCAGCATCGCCGATGACGCAGATCGTGCGCCCGGGCAGGGCTTCGGCGAGGTCCTCGGTCATGCGGCGGGCCAGCCACAGCCGGGACTTCGAGTTCGTGCCCTTCACCACCTGTGCCGCTCGAAATTAGGATTCGGCCCGGTGACCTGCGGGTTCTTGGTAGGTCAGGCGGCATGCGTGTATTCGTTGATCAGGCCGCCCAGGACAGATCTTCGGTGGATCCGTGCGGTGTCGAGGTCGGTCACGGTGGCGCGGGGGGTGTGCATGGCGGATGCCAGGCACGCACTGTCCGGTCGGCGTCGCGGCGCGCGGCGCAGTGCCGCCTGCGGGCCGTCGAGCTCGCAGAGCCAGTCGAGCGCGGCCCTGCGAACGCGGGCTATGCCGCTGCGCAGCGCGCGGTACACCAGCTGACGGCGATCACCCGCTTCCAGACTGTCAGCGGCGTCGAGCATGCCGTGCAGCAGCGCGTCACGGTGGCGTGGCGGCAGGCTGTCCGCACTTTTCAGCAAGGCGGCAAGTCGGGCGGGATCGCCGCGGAGCGCCCGGGCGGCGGCCCAGCGGCGCAGCGGGGGTTCCATGCGGCGCTGGTCATGTGTCATCGTCTCGCCGCCGACGGTCACTGCCCGCGTCGTACCGTCGTCGGGGTCGATTTCCACCCACCGCTCGGACACCCACGTGAGCGGGAACTCGACGATGACCTCATCGCTGAGCAGCGACTCGGCGAGTTCGTCAAGTTCCGCGCTGTTCAGCAGGCCGCAGCCCTCGATAGCGGCGATCAGCTTGGCAGTGACCCGGTCCCACCTGTGACAGGTGCAGAGCAGCAGGGCGACGAACGAGCCAGGAAGCGTGCCACGGCCGTGCGTTTTCCGGAGCAGATCCACCGCCTCGCCGTGGCGGGTGCTCGACCCCCATCCCCGCGGCGAACGCAGCAACAGCCGGCACAGTTCGTCGGCATCCTCGGCTGCGGTCAGCTCCTCGAGCGCAGTGTCATGGTCCGCCTCGATCCACATCGCTCCAACGTACGCCGGTCGTGATTGTCGAAGCCGGGGATCGGCCGTCATCGGTCACCGCCGCGCTGGCGCGCATGCGGAGTGCACGTTTCCGCACTCTCCCGCGTTGTGGAAGGTGGACGTGTGCGAATCCGGCGGGCGTCGGGGAAGCCGAGGCTGGTGTAGCGGGAGGCGCGTTTGGCCAGGGACGCGGCGAGGGCGCCAGTCCGCAGGGCATGGTAGTCGTGGATCCTCCCCGGATGAGGCCGCAGGATGCGCCGGGGTATCGGACGAGGCGCCCTTTGAACGCGATGGGCGCGGCCAGCAACAGGGTGTCCAGGGCCTGGCAGTCGAAACCGCGGTCCCAGCAGTTCAGGAAGGCATGGCGGGCAGCCGCTGGGAGACTTCGCTGGGCGGGCAGTCGAGCAGGGCAGCCAGCAGGCGGCGCGCCAGGTACCTGGCGGCGCGCAGTGAGTCGTCGTCGAGGCGGATCTCGCTCCCGCCGGACAGCGTGTCGTCGATAGCCTGCAGTTCGTCGCTGAACACGTTGTGGTACCGGGCCAGCCGTTCGCCAGGTGGCTCCCGGTGGCCGCGGAGCGGTTTTTGGAGTTCGGCCGCAAGCCAGCCGGGAACGGGGGCAGCGCCGTCGGCGGCGGCAATGACCTCGCGCAAGAACTTCCCAAGCCGCTGTAGCTCATTCCGGGCGGCTGCGCGCTCCGCTGGGGAGGAGAACTGCTGATTCAGCTCAGGCGGATTCGGCATGCGACCACCTCGCGTCCTTGGCGTCGAGCGAAGCCGGGGACGCCATCTCCATCAGCCGGACGCGGCGGACGAGGCTGAAAAGTTCCGGGCGCACCTGGCTCAGTTCCGCCCGGCTGAGTTCAGCAGTGCTGGCACGCAGATCCAAGATTGCATTGGCCGCGCGCTGCGCCGGCGGCGGTGCCAGGTGGACCGGTTCGCCTAGCGCGCTGGCGAACCAGGAGGCAACCTCCGCCCACCGCCAGAGTTTGTTCCGCTCCGCGCCGCGTGCCGCAGGCGGGGGGAACCCGCCTGCGCCGCGTTCGCCGATGCTCAGCAACCGGATGCTTTCCCGCGTCCTGCCTGTGCGCTGCGCTATCTCCGCCAGCGTCACGTACTCATCCGGCAGTACCCGGACCACGCGGGCCCCGGGCACCGCCACCTCGACATCCTCGATAGCGCTCAGGACCGCAGCCAGGTAGCTGGAAGCCTCGCGATCGAAATCCAGGTGCTGCACGCCCCCTGAGGAGCCAACTGTCGCGTCATCGCAGCCCGCCTCCGCTAGGGCGTTGAGTGCCTCGTCGGACTGCACATCGGCGCCCGCCACCAGCAGCGTGAACTCGTAAGTCTCAGTCATGGCGATCTCCTGCGTGCGGGCAGTTGCGGACCCGGGCCTTGAGGCGCTTGGCATGGTTGCCCGGGTTCTTCGGTGTTGACCAGATCGACTCCAGGCAGCCCTCCCGGCTTGCCTCCGGGCATCGCATGTCACCCCACTTGTGCCCAGCCGCGGTATCGCGGACCGCCCAGCCGCTGCGCTCGGCGAAGACCAGGGCTTCCTCCACGTCGGGCTTGGGGTGGCGTTTCCGCACGTTGACAATGTACAACGGACTGTTGGTAGTTGTCAACACCAGGTGCACGGGCAAAGGCGGAGCGGCTGTGGAGCTGAGTCCGGAGCGTGAGGATGAACTTGTTCAGCAGGTTCTCCGTGACCAGGTCGGCATCGACCCGCATCAGCTACGTCCGATTCTGGAGTTGGCCGCTCTTGGGCTCGTCAGCTCGGCGTGGCGTAACACCTCTGTCGAGAACTGGCATGCTGCGGGTCGGCTTCACGACGGGGACATGCTGCGCATCAACTCCCATGCGAGTTGGCGCGTGCGCCAACTCCTCTCGCGCTGGCGCACTGAGATGGGACTCGGGCCTGACGCGCTGGCCGAGTCCTTGGACGAGATCGACTCTGAGGACTTCCGCTGGCTCGCTGGCCGGATCTATCAGTGGGTGGTTAACCCGCATCGGCGCCTGCCAACTGGTGCCACCTTGCGCGATGTGGCACAGGGAAACTTGGCCGATCTGGAGAACGACGCCGACCAGGCGCTGAGCGCCTTTGTATACCAGGGTGAAGATCGCGGGATCGGGTTCGCTTTCTGCCGCGCCGCAGCGCATGGCGGCCTGGCCTGCCGCCACTGGTGGGGCCATCCCGCCTGGACCAGGCTGGTTGGCCGGTTCCTGCGTGCACTCGACGACTCCGGCGACTCACCCTGGGGACCTGAGGGGCAGTTCCGGGCGCGGTTGCGTCCCGAACCACCCGCAGTACGAGACCGCGCTGCGCTCCGCCGGACGCTCCTGCACCAGCCCTGGACCCTTGATACCGACTCAGCCCAGTGGATCGTGTCAGCGGGCATCGGCTATCTCCGCCATGCCGCAGATTAGTGGGGCGTGACGGGTTCGCTGAAAGGCCCAGCAGTGCTGGCGGTCAGTTTGAGGTCAATGTCGGCAAGGGCAGGCACGCGATCCCGCTGAGTAGCGCGCGCCGGTAGTCCCGCAGGCCAGCGGGTCCGGAGTCCTGCCGCCGCATAGCCAAGGCGCGAAGGCTACCTACCGCGCCTGCGCTTGGACCGGCTGGCCTTGCCGACTCGCTGGACACGCTGGATCTTCGGCCTGCCGTCCGCCAGCCGTTCTTTGCGGCTGAGCTGGAGCAGTCGCTCGACAGCCGCCGCGCGTTCCGCGAAGTCGGCTGGGCGATCGGCCATGGTACGGGCAGCCTCAAAGTGCGCCCGGGCTCCGCCGGGATCGCCGAGCATCTCCAGCGCGTCGCCGGCATGGACCCTCACCCAGAAATCGTCCGGCCAGGCAGCCAGGTTCGCCGCGATCTGCGCCCGCGCGTCGTCGCCGCGGCCCGCCTCGGCGAGCGCAACGCCGAGATCGGCGTCGAGGACTGGCTGCAACTCCGGCTCGACGCGGCCCAGGGCTTCAGCCATCGACACTGCCTCGTCCGCCAGGCCCGCGCGACCCAGGTCAAGGATGAGGTTAAGCAGCCAGTCCGGGATGTCGGGCCCGTACTCCGGGTCCTCGCCGAGCGCGACGCCCAAGTCGTGGCCTCGCCTGGGGAACCAGTCTGCCGCCTCGACAACCGCTCGTGCCCGCTCGGCGAGTTCGGTTGGCTCCGGCACGACGTACAGGGCCTCGCCGGCTCCGGCCAGCCTCGTCGCCAGCCCGTTCGGCAGATGCGGCCGCTCTCGCCGGATGGTCGCGCCGCAAAGCGCACCCCAGCCGTCTGGATTGCTCCGCTCCGCTCGCCCGAGGCGCTCCTTGATTACGGCGTCGGCCTGCTTGCTGTGGGCTGCGCACATTGAACTCTGCGATTCCGACAGGTCGGCAGGGAAGCCGAAACGTTTCCCTTCGCACGCGGGGCAGCCCAGCTGACCCGGCAACAAGGCCTCAAGCTCCACCTGCGACCGGTCCAGGTCGACCGGCCCGAAAGCGTGCTGGACCACGTCCTGGATAGCGCCGAGGCCGATGTCCTCCCACGATGGGGGGTCAGCCCTGATCCCGGCCTGGCCCAGCGCGGCTCCGCCCGGCAAATCGGCGAGCAGGTCAGGCACTGAGTGCTCCAGGACGAACGTCGGGTAACGGCCCGCGGTGACCTCCTGCTCGTGCACGGACGCTGTAACCACGGCGCTGCCAGCGATTGCAGTCAGCGTGGCGGCAATCGACTCATGACGCGCCGCAGCGAGGTTGATGAGCCCCCAGATGGGCACGTAGACGGCGACTTCCAGGCCAAGCGAGCCGGGGTTCACGGCCGCGAACCCGTCCGGCCGCGGCGCGTCCAACTCCAGCGGATCCCAGGTGAGGACGAACACCCGGAGCGCTTCGGCCATCCTGGCCTCGCCTGCTGGTAGTCCGCTCCAGGTAACGCTGAGCTCGAGCAGTTTCTTGTCGATCACCGGCGCCGCGGAAAGCAGCTGCCCGACGTCGGCGGGCAGCCCAGCGAGCGCATCGCTACGGAGGCCGCTCATGGATCTGACGATACGCGCGGCGCGTATGCGGAACGTTGCGGCTGACCGGATGCGCGCAGCACCCGGCCGTCATGGTGACTGATTCTCATCAAGGAAGTGTCAGCCTGGCTAGTGTGTTCGCGCCGTAGTGCCAGCAGGCAGACTGTGGGCTGGAGGAGGTCAGTTGACCCGCAAGCGCAAGCGTTCTGGCCGTCGGCCGCGTCGGCATGTCCGGGCGCCAGTCCCCGCCGACGACGGCCCCGACTGGGTAAGCATCGACGGCCGGCTCATGTTCGTCGTCGGCTACACGCCAGGCGGATCGCCGTACGGCGTCTTCGAGGACGAGATGGGCGACTTTGACGCGGGCGACCGGACCGGCAGCGAATCATCTTTTAGTAGGGCCGATCGGGGTGTGCCCGGTTGTAGGCAGTGATGATCGCCAGCGATATGGAGTCGGACTCGGCGAGGTCGAAGCGTGCCGCGCGCGCCCAGGTGCGCACTTCGTCCCCGCTGGCCTGGCGGGCAGCCGCGCGACGTCGTCTGGCCTCGCATGTGAGCGCCTGGCCAGTCGAATGGCCTCCATGACGATTTCCCTTGCGCGCGGCGTGCACTTGATGGCGAGCTCGTCGAGAACGTCGCCGGCAAGGCTCGCAACTGTCTGGCTCCGGTCAGGCTCGCTCAACCGCAGGACGGCGTCGGTGACCTCCTCCATGCTGATCGAGCCAACCGGATTGTCGAACAGCGCCCGCTGTGGCCCAATTCGCCACTTCGGCGGGCGGAGACGCGCCCGGCGATCGGAGTCTGGAGCGGACATACGGCGATTCTCGCATCTCGGGCATTTCTGTATTTGGACGGCGCGCCGCCAAGCATGCGCAGGCCCGCCCTGGCCTTAGTATGGTACCGTATCCTTGTACTAGTACTGTGGTACCGTTGTTCTGTACTAGCGAGGTCTACGGAGGGTTCATGGCGATCACGGCAACCGAGGCGCGCAAGAGGCTCTTCCCCCTGATCAAGCAGGTGAACGAGGACCGGGCGCCGGTCGAGATCATTTCGAACCACGGCCGGGCCTACCTTGTCGCGGCCGATGACTACGAGTCCATGGAGGAAACCGACTACCTGCTTCGCTCCCCGGCGAACGCAGCCCGTCTCATGGCAGCCGCCGACGAAGTGCGCCGCGGACGGACCCTTATCACCAAGACAATGGAGGAGCTCGAGGCCATGGCCGACGAGGGCGAGCCGCGTTGAGGAACATTGTCTTCCACGCTCAGGGCTGGGAAGACCTCACCTACTGGGCCACGGCCGATAAGAAAATGCTGCGCCGGCTGCTCCGGCTCATCGAGGAAGCACGGCGGACCCCATTCGAGGGAGTCGGCAAGCCTGAGCCGCTGCGCCGGAATCTGTCCGGCTTCTGGTCGCGGCGGATCGATGACGAGCACCGTCTTGTCTACGGCGCGACCGATGATGAACTGATCATCCTTCAGGCCCGGTACCATTACGACGGCTGACCGCCCTGCCGATTCCTCACTGCGTAACCACCTTTTCGCAAAAGCATCCGCAGGGCGCGAGGCCCGCAGCGATTGATGGGCCGGGGCTCAGCAACTCGGATGGCTGTCCGCGCCCGTCCGTGGCGGCAGCTCGCCGACCTGCCGGGCGCACGGACGTATGGCGGACAGGCTTGCGGATTCACTTGATCGCTGAGGGAGTTTTGCCAGGTCACAAGCCATTCCAATGCGTAGGGGGAAACGGTCTGTAAAACCGTCGGCTCAGCCTACGTTGGTTCGAACCCAACACCTGCCACCCAAAACCCCAGGTCAGCCCCGGTTCCAGGCCGAGGCTCATGCCTGTTCGGGAGCGGTCCGCAACACCGCTGGCTGTGCCAGCGCGCCGGGTGCCGCCCGGATCGCGGCAGGTCAGCGGCCTGACCAGTGCCGTGCCGCGAATCCGGGGCCATCGTGACACTCGACCCGCGTAACTGTAACTGGGTCGGCGACAAAGGTTACGTAGGGAATAACATGATCACGCCCTTCAAGAAGCCCGCAGGCGGTAAACTCCTGGACTGGCAGAAAGATTTCAATACGCAGGTCAACAAAATCCGCTACGTTATCGAGCAGGTCATCGCCAACTTCAGGACCTGGCGGATCATGCACACCGACTACCGCCGCCCACTGGCAACATTTCCCGAAACCATCTCAGCCGTAGTAGCCCTGCACTTCTATGCAGCTGCCTGAATAACCCTCAACGACCCTGGGCGTGCAACCAGGGTCGTTGGGTCCTTGTGGCCGCGAAAGGCCCTCAAAACGCAGATCATCTCATCGGAGTGGACAACGCTCACATCGCGCTTGCAGCAAAGGCCACACCGATCGGCGGCTCGGTGAGCGCTTACTCTGGAGACGCTCCTCGTTGCCATGGTCACCGTCAGCCCGCACCCGGTCTGCCGGGACGAGTGAGCCGTCTGTGCTGGTCATCGCCGCTGTCGGGTGAGAAAATACGGTCATGGCGGACTATGGGGGTGACCCGGCACGGCAGTTCGCCGCGGCGTGGCAGGCTGCCGCGGCCGCGCTG
>JBKQSL010000090.1:0-13265 GCA_052143655.1 Streptosporangiaceae bacterium
GCTTAACCGAAATGATCTTGGTTACCTATCCAGATCGCTGCGGGTTGCGGGGAGTCCCGGTGCTCACCGACGGTGACTGGTAAGAAACTTGATTTGCCGCGGTTGTCGGCGTGTCGCTCGGGGTGGCGGCGTCCTTTCAGTCCTGGACGGTGCGGTAGCGCTCGGCGTTCTTGCGGAGCTGCCCGAGGTTTTCATCAAGAGTGACCAGGCTGAGGTCGAGGACGTGGACGCCATCTCGGAAATGCTCGAATCCGAGCCTTGCCCAGACCTTCTGGAGTGCCGCGACTGCCTTGTCCCAGTCAGCGTCGCCTTGATCGTCTGGTCCGGCCTCAGTCAGTTCGTTGAGCGGGGCGGGGTGGCAGGCTGCGCCGCGGGCACCGCCGGACAGCTTCCTGATCGCCGTCCCGGCCAGCAGCGCGCCCAGGCCGAAGCCCCGCCACTCTGGTACCAGTCTTACCGAGTGCAGGATGAGGATCCGGTTGCCGATCGGCTCGAGCTGCTCGTCGAGGTCCGGGGCGAGCCGGCCGTCGCCTGCGTGGAAGAGGGTTCCGGCGACGTGGCCGAGTTCAGCGTCCTGGCCATCGAGCAGGGCGAACGGGTCGCGGGTCTCGTAGGTATCGACCAGCGTGATGTCCATGTCGCCGACGTGTTGTCCGCCGTCGTCGATGTCAGCGGAGACGTGCCAGGTCTCGGGCGCGTCGTCAGCGCTGAACCACCAGTAGTGCCGGTGCTGGTAGGAGAGCGTGATACTCGACGGGTCATCTGGCGGAGTGCGGTCATTCTCGTTGCTCATGCGGTATTCCTTGTCGCTCAGTGGCAGGCACCGGGCGCGCTACCGCGGCCGGCTGTCTTTTCCGCGAGCGCCGGATGCCCGGGCATGCCCAGGCTGACGGTAGTACCGCGGGCGGTGAGCTCGCGCATCGCTTCCAGTTTCTGCGCGGCGGCGGCCAGGGTGGTCTCGATCGCGGCGACCTCGCCGAGCCAGCCTTGCTCTTTGGCCTCCTGGAGCCTGCTGCCTAGGCTGGCGTGGATCTCTTCAAGACGCGGCATCTGAGCTGGGTCAACCCGGAGGAGGGGGCACCTGACGCAAGCGTTTTCGTGCGCGCATGGGGTGCCGTAGTCGCGGCCGCAGATCCCGAGGGCGACCTTCCGCAGCTCGAAATGAGCGAGGAATTCGTCCCATTCGCCGTTGGTCAGGTCGCGGTATTCTTCGCTGGGCCGCTCGGCCCGGCGGCGGGCGATGAAGGCCCGGTGGTGAGAGACCACGTCTTCGGGGTAGATCGCGGCGTAGCCCATGGTGGTGTCGAGCAGGGCGTGCCCGCAGATTTTCGCGGCGATATGCGGTGGCATCCCGGACCGCAGGGCGTCGGTGACGAAGATTCTCCGGAAGTCATGGGGCCGCCATTCCAGCGGCTGTCCGGCGGCGGTGATCTGCGCGGCCTGGGAGGTCGTGACCATGCACTCGCGAATGTAGCTGCGGTTGATCGGGCGGTTCTCCGAGCCGTACCGGCGCTGGAACAGGAACGGCATCGGCGCGCTCCAGGTTTGCTCGAACACGTCGTAGGCCGACACCAGTGGCAGGGCGGCGTTCCCGGCCCGGACCCGGAAGATGACCGCGGTGAGCACCTCGGCCAGCTCCGGGGAGACCAGGAGAAGCCGCTCGGCATCGGTCTTGGACGGGGCGACCTGCAGCATCGGCACGATCTCGCCGGTGGTCGGCAGTGTGTAGGCGATGAAGCTGTGATGGGCGAGTTCCAGCATCTCCTCAATCCGGATCCCGGTCGCGCGAAGTATTTCCACGGTCGCCCATGACCAGAACGCGGCCTCGTTCTCGTGGGTGAGGTTCCGCCGCTTGCCGGTGGTCGCCTCGGTGACGTAGACGCGGCCTGACGGGCCTTGCCGGCAGCGCCGGAGCTCCTGCCCGGCGATGCTGAACACGTCCCCGGCCGGGGTATCGCGGGCGGCGCTGATCCGCTTCTCGGCGTCCTTGCGCTGCTGCTCGACGGCCCGCAGCAGCGCGGGCAGCAACGGCAGCTGTGCGCGGGTCCGCTGGTCCATCCGTGACTTGACCCGTGACCTGGACTTCTTCGTCGCGCATTCGGCGCCTTTGACCGGGCTCGGCGCCACCCAGTGCGCCCACCGGGCGGGATCGTCGGCGGCCCACCGGGCGATGTCCTCATAGAAGGCCCGGACGAACACCAGCTCGCTGCGGAAGTTCACCCGGGGCCGCACCGGCTGGCCGCCGGCGTCCCGGATGTGTGCCAGGCGTTCCTTCCACGCCTGCGCGACCGCGGGTTCCAGCCGCAGCGAGCCGATGCCGGGGTTGTGGATCTCCAGGTCCCGCCAGAACAGCCGGCAGATGGTGTCGGCGATGTGGCGCAGTGAGGTGTGGTCGAGCTCGGGGGCACGTTCGGTGAAGTACTCCACCAGCAGGTTCCGTACGGGCCTGCACTCGATGCCGGACTTGTCGACGATCTGCTGGATGCTGCGGCGTCCTTCGATCCGCAGCGCCCGGTACCGCGCTGGCGCGGCGGCGGGCAGCACGCCAGTGTCCTTGAGCAGCGCGTAGAACAGTGGCCTGCCAGCGCTCCCCCGGAAGTGATGGTCCTGGAGGGCGGCCGTCAGCTCGATGCAGTCGCCCACGGTGATGTCGCTGACCAGGCCGCCTTTGCAGATCACCATCCAGGTGAGCTTGCTGAGGGCATCGGAGCGGGCCCAGCCGATCGCTGGGCGGGCCCGGACCTCGAGACTGCGGAATCCGCCGGGGTCGATGGCCGCCCGGGCCTCCGACAGCATCAGCGCCTGGCGCTGCCGCAGCAGCCACCGGTAGCCGGGCCGGAGCACCTGCCCTGCTACCAGCAGGATCAGCCCGGTGCGCAGCTCGTCGCGATGGTGCCCTCGGGCTGGGACACGATCCTTCAGCGGCAGGTCAGTCCAGCCGGACCCGGCGGCGTCCGCTCCGCTGGCCAGCCATTTCTCCTGCCAGGTCTCCCCGGGCTGGCGCTGCAGCCAGTCCAGGAGCTTGGTCAGGCCGCGCCGCCGTGTCTTGTCCCGGGTGCGGCCCGCGGCCGGGTCGGTGAACAAGCCCAGCAACCGCCCGGTCAGCACCTCCCTGCTCTGGCAGGTCTGCCACCAGCTCTGCGGGAAGGGCCGCGGTTCCCACTCCGGCGCCTGGCCGGTCTCTGCCGCCTCCGCCGCCTTTGCGATCCCGGTGCCGGTGGTGCTGTCGCGGACAGCCAGGTTCACCGGTTCTCCCCGCTGGCAGCCGAGGTGCCGAACAGCACCGCCAGGACCTCCGGCCGGTAGCCGGGCGCCGGCGGAGCCGGCGGTTTCGCCTGCTGGGTGCGCTGCCGCTCGTGATGGGCCAGCACATGGGCGATGACCTCGTCCGGGGCCGGGGCGGTATAAATCTCGGTCGTGCTGAGATGGGCGTGTCCCAGAACCCACTGCACGTCGGCGAGGGTCAGGTGCTCGTCGCGGACCATTCTCTTGGCAGCGCTGTGCCGTAGATCATGCAATGTCCAGTTCGCGCCGAGCATCCGGCTGGCCCGGGTGAACGTCATCCGGGCCGCGTCATACGTTAACGGCGCGAACGGCCGGCGCAGCGTCCACCACAACGGCTCGCCAGGCCCTTTCGGGACCAGGCCATGCATCTCCTGCTGGTAGAGGCGCAGCCAGACGAACGCGTCCGTCGAGGCGGGCAGATGCTGCAGAGCCCGGCTGCCCTTGCGTACCACGCCGATCGTCTGCTCCTCCGGGGCGACCAGGCCCTGGGAAACGCCCAGCAGCTCGGACGCGCGAGCGCCGGTAGATATGTAGAACGCGATCAGCGCCCGGTCCCGGTTGCACGTCAGCCCGGCGAACAGGTCGCTGAACGCCTGGTCGGGGATGCTCCGCGGCGCCGGCCTGGGCTCTTTCGGCTGGTAAGCGGCCCGCCGTGACGGCTGCCGGAACGGCTGCATGGGATTGTGGTGGGCATTGAGCTGTCCCTCTTCGGCACCCTTGGCCTGGGGGAACGGGTTGACCAGCGGCCTGCCGTGCATCTCCCGGTGGTACTCATAGAACGACCGGATCACCGCGCGAGCGTGCCGCCGGGTCCTGGCCGCATAGTTCTCGCCAGGCGCTGCCTTCCCCGTGACCGGGTTCACCGAGCCCGGAGCAGGAGCGTCAGGACGGCGCTGCCGTGCCGGCTTCCTGGCGGTCTTCAGCCACAGCGCGAAGTCACGAGCCTCGGCCCGGCCAGCGAGGTCCCAGGGAACCATGACCGCGTCCAGGAAACGGGACCACGCCAGCAGTTCGTAGGCGTACGACCTCAGCGACGCCGGACTGGCATCGTCGGCAAGCATGTGGTGCAGGAATTCCGCGACCGCAGGGACCTCGGCGCCCTGCTCATCCAGGAGCCGGAAGGGCAGCAGCGGATCACCGGTCTCCTCGACCCGGCCGACCCGGGCCACCGCCAATGCCGCAACGTTCCGAACCGTCGTGCCGTGCTCTGGCATCTGAACCTCCGCGAGCCGCCGTACTACGGCGACACGCAATAACCACAGCAGATCCATGCTGTCACACGCAGTGACTAGCAGGCCCGGACCGGACACAAGCTAATTGCGGAGTCACTGTCCGTTGACCTCGGAAGGAGCCCATACGGTCTCTCAGTTGGTTCGGTCAACGGGGCCTCAGGTGCCCCCTCCTGCGGATTGACCCCGCCCAGCGCCATCGGCTGGAAGGCATCCGCGGCAACCTGCTCGCCCGCATCGCCGAAGCCGAACGCGAAGGCTGGCACGGCGAAGCCGAAGGACTCAAAGTCAGCCTCGCCGGCGCGGAGCAGAAACTCGCCCAGCTCGATGACCTCGCCGCCCGCCGCGCCACCATCCACCTCGGCATGCCGGGGTTCCCCGGCATCGCCGCCCAGACCATCACCACGCCAGGCCCGGCCGCCAGGGAGCCGTCATGACAACCGCCATCACCGGAAGGCTCCTGCACGACCTGGTCGCTGGCACCCACGCCGAAGGCATCACCGCGCTGGCCGCGGAGGCCGCCATCGACCGGGACGACCGGATCCTGCTGATCGCCCAAGACGGCGCCGACTTCACCTGGCGGCTGCCCGGCGGGCCGGTCCTGCCCGGCCAGACCGTCACCGACGCGCTCGACACCACCGTCGCGGCGATCGGGCTGGGCATCGACCAGGCCACCGGATACCTCGGCCACCACGACCACGCCGGTGCCCAGGCAACCCGGGTGTTCTGCTTCGCGGTCACCGTCACCGATCCCGACGTCATCTGCCAGCACGCCGGAACCGGCCACCGCCGGGCCGCCACGGCGAACGACCTGGCCGGCCTTCCCGCCGGCACAGCCGGCCTGCCCGCGACGCCACCAGTAATCACGGCCGCGGCGGAGGAACAGCCGCTCGCCGGGCCCCTGCGGGCCCGGGCCCGCGGGATCTACCCCGACGAAGCCGGAGCCGAGCTGCTCATCGGCCACGCC
Source organism: Streptosporangiaceae bacterium (assembly GCA_052143655.1). Classification (GTDB taxonomy): domain Bacteria; phylum Actinomycetota; class Actinomycetes; order Streptosporangiales; family Streptosporangiaceae; genus CAVSUR01. Next base: position 5,482 of record JBKQSL010000090.1, read on the forward strand.
ACGTTCCTGCACCGCGCCGGCTTCACCGGCCGCTTCACCACCACCAGCGACGGCACCGGCCTCGCCGCCGCCGGCTGGACCGCCGCGATCACTGCCCTGGAAGCCGGCCTGCCCTGCTCCGGCGGCGAGCAGCGGATGCTCCGCCTGGCAGCCAGCCTCGCCGGCGGCATACCCGTGAACCTCCGCGACGCCCTCACCGGCATCGACGACCGCGCCACCCAGCTCGTCATCAAAGCCGTCCTGCACGCCTCAGGACGGCGGCCGTCACCAGGATTCCATGATCGTTATTAGTTCAGAGAATATCTGAACGGCTATGTCGCCAAGCTGCAGACGCCCGGCGGGGTGGTCTGGTTCTTCCACGAGCACCGGGGCAAGCCGATCGTGTCCCCGGCGCTGTTCGAGCCGATCGGAGAGAAGTTCCGCCGCGACGTCAGGAACTGGGCGCAGGCCAGCGGCATCCCGCTGATCCGGTTTAAGGCCGGGGAGCGCAAGGCCGATGTGATGGCCCCGTACCTGCAGGCCGCCGCGGCAGCCGGCCGGTCGCAGGTGGCGGCGGTCGGCTGCGCGCAGGAGTTCCAGCTGGTGTGGACGGCCCGCAAGCGCGACACCGACCCGGCCGGGTGCCCGCAGTTCTCCTTCACCAAAGGGCAGCGCCGGGTGTCGGTGTTCTACGTGTACATTTTCGACACCCAGATGGGTCCCGGGTTCATCAAGATCTGTACCTACTTCCCGTATCCGGTGAAAGCGTGGGTGAACGGGCACGAGTGGGCCAAGCAGCAGGCCCGCAAGCTCGGCCTGGGCTTCGCCGAGCTGTCCAACGGCTTCGCCTCCTGCCAGGGCGCCGCGCTGCTGCAGCGGATCTGCGACCGCTTCGGCCCCGGCCACGTGCAGGCCTGGTTCGACCGGTGGATGACGCAGATCCCGCTGCCGCTGGACGCCGCAGACCGGGACGCCGGGTTCTGGCGGGAGCTGTCGATGCGGCAGGTCGAGACTTCCCGCACCCTGGTGTTCGACGGCGACGTGCATGCCCGCGCGTTCTTCGAGGCGCTGCTGTGCGACAACATGGACCTGGGCCGCCCGGAGAACGCCGGGCTGCTGTTCCGCCGCGGCCAGCGCGCGGGCAGACCCTCCGCCCCGCCGCCGGGCGGCGGGTTCAAGACCAAGATCGACCGGTGCTGCGACCTGGTCACCCTGAACGTGTTCTACAAGAACTCCCGGCTGAAACAGTACCTGAAGGACGGCGTCGCCATGCGCGTGAAGACCGTCGTCAACAGCCCGGAAGACCTCCTGTGCAACCGGCGGCTCGCCAACCTGCCCGAACTGCAGGCCAAGGCACGTGCGATCAACGCCCGGCTGCTGGAGACTGAAACCGTCGGCCAGGGCACTGTGCTTGTGAGTCCAGTCATCGAGCGGATCACCAGGCCCACCCTCACCGGGGACGGCAGGAAGGCGCCCGCGCTACGGTTCGGCGACCTTCGAGTCCAGGCCCTGGCCGGCGCCCTCGCCGCCATGCTGTTCACGGTCACCGGCATCACCAGCAAGACCCTCCGCGGCTTGATGACCGGCCTGCTGCACCGCCCCTACAGCATGAACCAGGCCAGCTACGACCTGACCAGGCTCGCCCGCAACGGCCTCATCGCCCGCGTCCCGGGCAGCAACCGCTACACCCTCACCCGCGACGGGCTGCTGTTCGCCCACTTCTACACCAAGGTCTACGACCACATCCTGTGCCCGCTCATGGAACCCGACCGGCCCAACGCGCCCCCCGAGCTCGCCGCCGCGATCGATACCCTCGACCGGATCGCCATCAGCCACATCTCCCAAGCGCGCGTCCCCACCGCCGCCTGAGCTCACCCATGCCGCCGCTCAACGGCGACCGCCGGCCAAACTCAGGACTAACGTCAAAGTCGTGGCACCGAAGGTGCCCTAGGCACGAGCCGATGAGGCGGGTGTCAGCATTCCTGCGCGAACTCTGCGATCAGGACGCAGGTGAGACGCTGGCCGATGCCCATGCGGCAGGGCGCCCATCCATGCTCAGCCGGTAACCACTGCGAGATGAGAAATCCGCGAGCAGGGAGAACCGATCCCCGCGGATCAGTGTGTGACGCCATTCGGCCGGCTGTCCGGCCATGTAGCTGAGCCGGTCGATCGCCAGCGCGCCCGTGGACGGCGGAATGGCCAGGAGCCTTCGCTCAGCCCGGGTGGGTACGACGCCGCGGATATGCTCGCGCCCCCCGTCCAGCCGTATGCCGGTACGCGCGGCTAGCTCGTCATAGAGCGCCGTGTGGGTAAAGTCGGCTTCTAGCAGCGGCGCGGCGAGCGCGCCGGGCAGCCATACCGTATCGAGCGCGAGCGGCTGCTCTCCGGCCAGGCGCAGCCGCTCGAGCCGGAATAGCGGCGTGGATGCCTCCAGGCCCAGCCGGTCGGCGATCACGCCATCGGCGCGCAGGTCGCATGCGCGGACGATGCTGGCCTGCCGCAGGCCAGCCGACTCGACCGAGGCGAACAGCGAGTACAGCGCGCCGAGCGGCTGCGTGATCGCGGCTTGCGGGGCCAGCCGCGGGCGCCGGCCGCGCTCGGCCAGCACGATGCCGTCGGCACGCAGCTCGCGCAGGGCAGCCCGGACCGTGTGCCTGCTCACGCCATAGTCGGAGACCAGCGCCATCTCGCCGGGAAAGTCCGCATCGAAGGCACCCGCCTCCAGCCGCCGCAGCAGGTCGGCCCGCAGCTGCGCCCACAAGGGCAGAGGGCTGCTGCGATCGAGCGGCATGGCGCCGGCGGCGTCGCGGTCATCGGCAGCTCGGCCCGACATGCGCCCTCCTCGCCATTCCCGACCGGATGTCCAGACATTAGCCGACAGTATCACCGGCACGCTCGGGGTTCCCGCAGGCCTCGTGCTCGCCGGTGCTCGCGGTTAGCGGTCTCACCAGTGTGGCCCTTGTCACATCATCCGAATGAACGTACATTTGCCAAATCTAGCTGCCGGGCCTAGAGACGGAAAGGCGGGCGATCATGATCCGCGTCCTGCAGATCGAAACGCCGACGCTTGGTGACCGTAGCTACCTCGCGCACGACGGCTCTGTCGGAGTGGTCATAGACCCGCAGCGGGACTGCGACCGGGTCACCGCGATGGCCGACAGCGCAGGCGTGCGCATCACCCACGTCGCCGAGACGCACATTCACAACGACTACGTCAGCGGCGGCATGAGCCTCGCCCGCGAAGCCGGGGCCGAGTACCTGGTCAACGCCGCAGACCCGGTGAGCTTCGCCCATACACCGGTCCGAGACGGCGATGTCATTGAGGTCAGTCCGGCCATGCGGCTGCGGATCCTGGCTACTCCCGGCCATACCTTCAACCACCTGTCCTATGTGCTGGAAGCCGAAGGCGCCGCGGCCGGGGTATTCACCGGCGGATCACTGCTGTTCGGCTCTACCGGCCGCCCGGACCTGCTGGGGCCGGCGAACACCGGCAAGCTCGTGCGGGCGCAGTACGCGTCGGCGCAGCGCCTGGCCCGCGAACTGCCCGACTCGGCCGAGGTCTACCCGACGCACGGCTTCGGCTCGTTCTGCGCGGCTACGCAGGCGCAGGCTGCGGCGTCCACAATCGGCCGCGAGAAGCTGGTCAACCCGGCGCTGACGCTGGGGCGAGCAGGCTTACGTCGAGGGCCTGCTGGCCGGCCTGGATGCCTTTCCCGCCTATTACGCCCATATGGGGCCAGCGAACCTGGCCGGACCCGCAAGCCCGGACCTGTCCCCGCCCCGGCACGCTGACGCGGCGGAGATCCGGGCCCGGATCGAGGCCGGCGAGTGGGTGATCGACCTGCGCGACAGGATCGCGTTCGCGGCCGGCTTCGTGCCCGGCACGTTCAGCTTCCCGCAGGACAGCAGCTTCGCCACCTATCTCGGCTGGGTGCTGCCCTGGGGAACGCCGGTGACCCTGCTCGGCGAAAGCCCGGATCAGGTCGCGCAGGCACAGCGAGAGCTCGTGCGGATCGGCATTGACCGCCCGGCCGCAGCCGCGGCCGGCCGGCCGCACGACTGGTCCGGCGGCCGCCCGCTGGCCTCGCTGCGGCTGGCCAAGTTCGGCGACCTGGCCGCCGCCCGCAGCGGCGGCAGAGACCTCGCTGTGCTGGACGTCCGGCGCCAGCTGGAGTGGGACGAGGCCCACGTGGCCGGCGCAGCTCACGTTCCCTTCAGCGAGCTCCCCCGCCGCGCCGCCGAGGTCCCGGCAGGCGAGGTCTGGATCTACTGCCACAGCGGCTACCGGGCAATGGTTGCCGCCTCCATCCTCGCCGCTCGCGGCCGCCAGGTGATCAGCATCAATGACGAGTTCGAGAACGCCGAGTCCGCAGGGCTGCCACTGGCCCGCGGCGCCCAGCCGAAGGAGACGCAGCGATGACCGCATCTGCCCCTGCCGCCGAGCATCACAAGATCGTCATTGTGGGCGGCGGCACGGCCGGCATCACAGTCGCGGCGCGGCTGACCCGGGCCGGCGTCAACGACATCGCGATCGTCGAGCCATCCAGCCGCCACTACTACCAGCCGCTGTTCACGGTGGTCGGCGGCGGCCGCGCCCCGCAGAGCGTGACGGTGCGGCCCGAGGCCGACGTGATGCCCAAGGGCGTCCGGTGGGTTCGCGAGGCGGCGGCGGCTGTCGACCCGCGCGAGCAGGCAGTCAGCACCGAATCCGGCCGCATCGTGCGGTACGACTACCTGATCATGGCGCCGGGCATCCAGCTCAACTACGACAAGGTGCCCGGCCTGCCAGAAGCTCTCGGCCGGAACGGCGTCTCCAGCAATTACCGGTTCGACCTCACGCCCCGCACCTGGGAGTTCATTCGCGACATGCGCGGCGGCACCGCGATCTTCACTATGCCCGCAGGCCCGATCAAGTGCGCGGGTGCGCCGCAGAAGATCGCCTACCTGGCCGCCGACTGGTGGCGAAGCCAGGGTGTCCTGGACAAGACCAGGATAATCCTGGTCCTCCCCACGGCCGCGATGTTCAGCCAGCCCGACTGGGCGAAGGTCCTCGAGGGCGTTGCCGCGGGATACGGCATCGAGGTCCGCAGGGAATCCCAGCTTGCGGAGGTCGACGGCGAGGTCAGGCAGGCGATCCTGGTGAACACCAAGGCCGGGACGAAGGAAGCCGTCAGCTATGACCTGCTGCACGCCACGCCACCGCAGAGCGCCCCGGACTGGGTCGGGCAAGGGCCGCTGGCTGACCCCGCGAGCCCGTTTGGCTATGTGAATGTAGACAAGCACACACTGCAGAGTCCCGAATGGGGCAATGTGTTCGCCCTCGGCGACGTATCGAACCTGCCCACCTCCAAGACCGGCGCCGCGGCCCGCAAGCAGGCCCCGGTCCTGGTGGCTAACCTGCAGGCGGGCATGCGCGGGCAGGCACCGTCCGCCCGCTACGACGGTTACACCTCGTGCCCGCTAGTCACTTCGCGCAATAGGATGCTGCTGGCCGAGTTCGACTACGATCTCAAGCCGCGGCCGAGCTTCCCGTTCATCGACACCATGAAGCCCCGCTACGACATGTGGCTGCTCAAGCGCTACGGCCTGCCCGCCCTGTACTGGAACCTGATGCTGCGCGGCCGTGCCTAGCCGCAGATGGCGGCGGCCCGGCGGACAAGCTGCGCGGGCCCGGCGACGGACCAGCCAGGAGACGCGAGGCAGGAGGCGGGAGTGAGCGTGTCGGCCGGACCCTCGCCGTACGGCCGGCCCGAAGCGGAGCTGGCCGGGATCCCGCCGCGGTGGGTGAAGCTGCTCGACCAGAGCAGGTGCATCGGATGCCATGCTTGCACGACGGCGTGCAAGAGCGAGAACGAGGTCCCGCTCGGGGTGACCCGGACCTACGTGAAGTCGGTGGACGTCGGCGCATTCCCGCAGGTCCGGCGGGCGTTCCAGGTAACCCGGTGCAACCAGTGCGAGGACGCGCCGTGCGTGTCAGCCTGCCCGACGCAGGCGATGTACCGGCGCGAGGACGGCATCGTCGACTTCGACAAGTCCGTCTGCATCGGCTGCAAGGCTTGCATGGCCGCGTGCCCGTACGACGCGATCTTCATCAACCCGGAGGACCACTCGGCCGAGAAATGCAACCTGTGCGCGCATCGCCTCGACATCGGCCTGGAGCCGGCCTGCGTCACGGTATGCCCGGCCGAGGCCATCCTGGTGGGCGACCTGAACGACCCTGCGTCGCAAGTCGCCCGGGTCATCGAGCGGGAAGCGGTGCAGGTGCGGCGCCCGGAGAAAGAAACCCGGCCCGGCGTCTTCTACAAGGGCGCCAGTCAGGCCACCCTGGACCCGCTCGCGGCCCGCCGTCCGGACGGGGGGCTGTTCGCCTGGGCCACCCAGGGGCCGCCGGGCCCGCAGCTGGTGGTCTCCGGGCATCCTGGACGGCCGACGTCGTCGGCGGCGGCGCTTCTGTCCTACGACGTGCCGCACCAGGCCCCGTGGGGGTGGCGGGTGAGCCTGTACACCTGGACCAAGAGCATTGCCGCCGGTGGCTTCGCCGTGCCGGTCCTGCTCGCGATGGCCGGCTACCTGCGCTGGCAGAACCCGGCGGCCCGCTGGGCAGCGCCAGTGCTGGCGCTGGTCTTCCTCGGCTTCACCGGGGTGCTGCTCATCGCCGACCTCAAGCACCCGGCCCGGTTCTACCTGATCTTCAGCCGCCATCAGTGGTGCAGCTGGCTGGTCCGCGGCTCGGTCGTCATCACCGGCTTCGGCGCAGTGACCGGGCTGTGCTTGCTGGCGGCGGCGGCTGGCCAGGCCACGGCACAGCAGGTGCTGGCGATCATCGGGCTGCCGCTAGCGCTGGCCACTGCTGTCTATACCGCCTATCTCTTCGCCCAGGCGAAGGCCCGCGACCTGTGGCAGAGCCCGCTGCTCGCACCGCACCTGGCGGTGCAGGCAGCGCTGGCGGGGGCGGCGGCGATGCTGCCGGTTCTGGACTGGCTGGCGCCGGGACGGGCGGTCACCGCAGCCGAAGTCGTGCTGGCCGTCAGCGCGGCGGTGCACGTGGCACTGGTAACGGGCGAGGTCACGTTCCCCCATGTGACCGCGCACGCCCACCTGGCCGCCAGTGAGATGACCCGCGGCCGGTACGCGCGCCTGTTCTGGCCGGGACTGGCCGCGGCCTGCGTGGCCGTTGCAGCCCCGTGGATCGGCCTGATCGCCGTGCCGTTCGCGCTGGCGGGCCTGCTGGCCCACGAGCACGCCTACGTTCAGGCCGGCCAGTCCGTGCCGCTGGCATAGAAAGGAGCGCAATGCGCCGTCGAGACCGCCCCGGCTCCAGTGCCGACGCCGCGCTGGATGCTGCCCGCGCCCGCGTCAGCGCGGCGCGGGCAGCGACTGAGGCCAGGGGCGAGACGTTCTACCCGGGGCCGAGCCGCGTGCACCTCGCGGCGTTCCCGCCGAAGGAACGGTGGGACGACTGGGCCGAACTGTCCTCCCGGGCCTGGCCTGCCCGCGACGAACGGCACTACATGCTGGTGCCCACGACCTGCTTCAACTGCGAATCGGCCTGCGGGCTGCTCGCCTACGTGGACCGGGACTCCGGCCAGGTGCGCAAGTTCGAGGGCAACCCTGAGCACCCCGGCTCTCGCGGGCGCAACTGCGCGAAGGGCCCGGCGACGATCAACCAGGTCACCGACCCCGACCGGGTCCTGTACCCGATGCGGCGTGCGGGCGAGCGCGGCCGCGGCCGGTGGGAGCGGGTCCGCTGGGACGAGGTGCTCGACACCCGGGCGGCCCGCATCCGGGCCGCCCTGGTGGAGGGC
>JBKQSL010000091.1:0-28114 GCA_052143655.1 Streptosporangiaceae bacterium
GGACATGCCCGAGGCGCTAGACGGGCTAGTCGACTACTACCGGTGCATCTCCGGCGAGCATCCGGACTGGGACGAGTACCGGACGGCGATGCGCCGCCAGGGCAAGTCACTGATCCGGATCACGCCCCGCCGCTGGGGACCGATCGCCACCGGCGGGTTTCCGGCGCAGCTCGGCTCCCGACCGAGCCGCCGCGGGGCCAGCCGCCTGCTGTTCGCCGCGCCGGCCTTCCGCTCAAACTGTTAACAGGAATCTTCCCAGGTCACTGATTTCATCGTATTCTCACCCGTACCAGTAAACCCGGATCAATAAGTCCGGTTTGCGCGCGATCGGGGGAGATGTAATGCGTCGGACGCGCGTAGCCGCGCTTGTCACGTCGGGGGCAAGTGCCGTCATCCTGCTGGCCGGACTGGCCAGTGCGCCGGTCGCCAGCGCAGTCGGCCCGTCCTCGGCAGCCAGGACAGCGAGCACCCAGGCTGACGCCCGGGCGGCCGCGCGGGCCGCCGCTGCGCGGGGCGGCTCAGCGGCTCAGCGGACCGGCCGTGCGGCGGCCCAGGACAGTTCCGCGGCCGCCGACTGGCCGGCGTTCCTCAACGGTCCTGAGCACAGTTCGTACAACGCCGCCGCCACCTCGATCACGCCGGACAACCTCAGCTCCCTGGAGCCCGTCTGGCAGTGGATCGTCCCGCCCTCGCCCAACGTCGGCTCCACCACCCTGTGGGCCAGCCCCGTGGTGTCGGACGGGGTCGTCTACATCGGCGCTGAGGACGGTTACTTCTACGCCCTCGACGAGGCCACCAAGCAGGTCCTGTGGTCCGACTTCCTCGGCCTGATCACCCCGACGACCTGCCCGGGCACCCAGGGCGTCCTCGCGACCGCCACGGTGGCCAACGACCCGACCACCGGCAACCCGACGGTGTACATCAACGCGCCGGACGGCTACGCGTATGCGCTGGACGCCGCCACCGGCGCCGTGGTCTGGCAGTCGGTCGTCGGCATTCCCTCCACCACGCAGAACAACTACTACGCCTGGGCGTCCCCGCTGGTCACCAACGGCACGGTCTATGTCGGCATCTCCTCCGAGTGCGACGATCCGCTGGTGCCGGCCGGCGTGCTCGCCTTCAACCAGTCCACCGGCGCGCTGGTCGCCCAGTGGCACTCGCTGCCCAAGAACAAGCTCGGCGCGAGCGTCTGGTCCAGCCCGGGGGTCACTGCGGACGGCCAGATCATCGCCGCCACCGGCAACGGCTATGGCGGGTCCGGCCAGCCGCCCTACGACGACTCGATCGTGGAGCTCAACCCGAGCACGCTGGCCGTGGAGAGCTCCTGGGAGGTCCCGGCCGCGCAGCAGATCTACGACGGCGACTTCGGCGGATCGCCGACCATGTTCACCGCCACGGTCAACGGGACCAGCACCCCGCTGGTCGGCATCTGCAACAAGAACGGCACGTACTACGCGTTCAACCAGGACAACCTGTCGGCCGGGCCGGTCTGGCAGGCGACCATCACCAACCCGTACACCACCGGGTCCGCCGAGTGCGTCGCAGCCGCGGTCTGGGACGGCAACGAGCTCATCGAGGGCGGCGGCAACTCGACCACGATCAACGGCACCTCATACATGGGCTCGGTGCAGGCGCTCAATCCTGCTACCGGCGTGCCGATCTGGCAGACGGGGCTGCCCGGCATCGTGGTCGGCAGCCCGACCGAGGACGGCGCGGGCGTGGTCGCGGCGGTGACGCTGCAGAGCTCCGGCCAAAACGGCGTGTACCTGCTCAGCGCCGCGACCGGGGCGATACTCGACTTCATCCCGATGCCAGGCTCCTACCTGTTCGGCCAGCCGATCTTCGCGCAGAACGACCTGCTGGTGGGCGGCGGCTCGGGGGAGGGGCTGACCGCCTACGACATCACCACGGCCGGGCCGCCGGTGACGGCGGTCACCCCGTCGACGATCGGCGACTCCACCACCGACACCGTCAAGCTGACCGGCAGCGGCTTCTCCGGCGCCCCGTCGGTGATCGTCTCCGGTGACGGGGTCTTCGCGACCAAGGTCACGGTGACCTCGCCCGCCACGCTCACGGTCACGATGACGGTGAAGAGCAACGCCTCGCAGACTGCCCGCAACATCACCGTGGTGCAGCCCGGCTCCCCGGACGTGACCAGTACCTGCACGAGCTGCCTGACCGTGGGGCCGAAGCCGGCCAAGCCGACGGCCACGTCGCTGACGCCCGGCTCGTTCGTCCAGGGTGCCAAGAAGGTAGCCGCAGTGCTGGCGGGCACGAACTTCGATCCGGGGTCGGTGGTGACCACTCACTCGGGCATGTCGGCGACGACCAGCTACGTCAGCTCGACGCAGCTGAACCTGTCGGTCACGGTCAAGGCCACCACCGCGCCCGGCGCCTACAACCTGACCGTCACCGACTCCGACGGCCTGCAGGCCACCTGCAAGGGCTGCCTGACGGTGACGGCGGCCGGGGCCGCCGCCGGCCGCCCGGCGGTGCACGCGCGGCTGGCGGCCGGCCGCCGGTGGACGGTGGTGCGCCAGGCCAGGCGCTAAGCGGCCCGGGCCGGGATCCGGGCCCGGGGGCAGGCGCTAGCTGGCGGCTGCCTTGCGGGCCCGGTAGGCGGCCACGTGCAGTCGGTTGCCGCAGGTGCGGCTGTCACAGTAGCGGCGGGACCGGTTGCGGGACAGGTCGACGAAGACCGACCGGCAGCCAGGTGCCGCGCAGCTGCGCATCCGGCTGCTCTGCCCGGCCACGACCAGCTCGGCCAGGCCCATCGCCAGATGCGCGGCGATCCGGTCGGCGATCGGCGCGGTCGGCCGGGAAACATGGATATGCGGCGGGCGGCCGTCGTGCGCGACGATCTGCGGGATTGCCCCGGTGCCGGCCAGCAGCGCGTTGAGCAGCCCGATCGCCGTGTCGTCTGCCCCGGCCTCGCAGGCGGCCGCGGCGGCGTCCAGCCGGGCGCGATGCGCGCGCAGCACCGCCACGTCGCCCGGCGTGGCGGTGCGACCGTGGAACGCGTAGCGGTCGCCGAACGCCTGGACGTCGGCCACGTCCCGCAGTTGCTCGCTGTTCTCGCCGCGGCCGGTGTTGATCAGCCTTGTGCAGGCCGCGAGCGCTTCCAGCCGGTCAGCACCAAAGGCGCTTTGACTGCTGTCAGGCCGCTCTCGTAGTGTTGTGGCCATGCCAGTACCGTACGGGAAGACGGTCCTTACCGGCAACGATCACAGCCAGGCCGCTCCCGCGCAGGCCGGCCTGCCCGCCGGGCGCTCGCTGGCCGCCCGCAGTCCCATGCTGCTGGCCGGTCTCGGCGCAGCCTGCATCTCCGCCTCGGCGGTCCTGGTCACGCTGGCGCACACCGGCGCCGCCACCACCGCGGTCTACCGGTGCGCGCTCGCGCTGCCGCTGCTGATCGGGCTGGCGATCGCCGAGCAGCGGCGGCGCGGGCCGCGGCCGCTGGCCGCGCGGGCCTCCGCCGTGCTGGCCGGGATGTTCCTCGCTGTGGACCTGGTGCTGTGGAACCACGCCATCGCGGCGGTCGGGGCGGGTGTGGCGACCGTGCTGGGCAACCTGCAGGTGGTGTTCGTGGCCCTCACCGCGTGGCTGCTGTTCGGCGAGCGGCCGCAGCGCCGGTTCGTGATCCTGCTGCCGGTGGTGATGGGCGGGGTCGTGCTGGTATCGGGCCTGGTCGGAGGCAGCGGCATCGGCGGCAGCCAGCCGCTGGCCGGAATAGAGTACGGGCTCGGTACATCGCTGGCTTACTCGGGTTTCCTGATCATCTTGCGCCGGACCTCGGCGACGGGGCCGCACGTGGCGGCGCCGCTGGCCGAGGCCATCACCGGGGCGGCGGCCGGCTCGCTGCTGCTCGGCCTGGCCTTCGGCGGGCTGACGCTGGCCCCCGGCTGGCACGCGTTCTGGTGGCTGCTGGTGCTGGCGATCAGCAGCCAGACAATCGGCTGGCTGCTGATCACCTCGTCACTGCCACGGCTCCCGGCGGCCGTGTCGTCGCTGCTGCTCCTGCTGCAGCCTGCGGCGGCCATGCTGCTGGCCACCGTCGCGCTCGGCCAGCGGCCCAGCCTGATCCAGGTCATCGGCGCCGTCGTCGTGTGCAGCGGCATCCTGGCAGCCAGCCGTACCCGGCAGGTCAGGCCCGCCGGGCCGGTGCCCCGGGAAGGCCAGGCCCGTGCCGCGGTCCCGGCCGGACACCGGCCGCCGGCGGGCTGAAACGACCCATCATGCGGGAAACGGTCCTAGCTGCCCGCCCGGCCGGGTGAGACTGGCCTAACAGCGCACAGCGGCTGCCGCGCCAGGACACCGGGGGAGGAAGCCGGGCATGACCGAGCTGAAGATCACCTACGAGAGCCAGCAATGGAGTTTCCGGCCTGGCCAGACCGCCAGAATCGGGCGCAGCCTGGACAACGAGGTGGTTGTGAGTAACCCCGCGGTGTCCCGGCAGCACGCCCGGGTGTGGTTCGAGGGCGGCAGCTGGGTGTTCGAGAACATCGGCCGCGCGCCGACCTTCCTCGCCGGGCGCCCGGTGACGCGGCTGCCCCTGAGCTACCCGGCGGAGCTGGCCCTGGCCGCGCCGCAGGGACCGGTGCTGCGGGTTGAGGTGATGCCAGACCGCAGCGAGCCGGCGCCCGCGCCCGGTGCCGCCCATCCGGCCGGGGCCGGTTCCCCATCCGGCCTGGGTCCCCCACCGCAGACCCTCATCGCGGCGGACGGCCCGGGCCAGCCGGGTGGCGGCCAGCCGGGTGCGGGCCAGCCTGGCCCGGCCGCGCCGCTCGGTGCCGGGCTGGCCGGTACGGGACTGGCCGGCGCGGGGTCCGGCGGAAAGGCTGCGCCAGAGGCGGCGTCCGCGCAGCCCGGCTTGCCGCCGTCGGCCGACCGGGGCCAGGGAGCGGAAGCAGCGGCCGATTTCCGTGCCTCGGCTGAGCCTGACGGGGGAGCCGCGGGTCAGCCGGGCTGGGAGCCATCGGCCCCTCCTAGCCGGGAGCCGTTGGGAGAGCCCGGCTTCCCGTCGCCGGCTGGGCCCGGTGCCGGGGTGGCAGCCGGACCTGGTGCCGGGCCAGGCGCGCTGCGCGGCTCGCAGTGGACGGCCGGGCCTGCCGCCGAGCCGCCAGACGGCGGAACCCAGGTCCTGCCGTCGGCCGACGGCCAGCCGCCGTCCTACGTTCCGCCGCCTTACCCCCTGCCGCCTTCCGCCGCGCCGCCTTCCGCCGCGCCGCCCTCCGGTGAGCCCCAGTACGGCGAGCCCCAGTACGGCGAGCCCCAGTACGGCCAGCCGCCGTATGGCCAGCCGCCATATGGCCAGCACGCGCCTGGCCAGCACGCGCCTGGCCAGCCGCCCTACGACCAGCCCCCCTACCAGCAGCCCCCCTATCAGCAGCCGCAGCAGGAGCCTGCCCGGCCGCGCGGCCGTCACGGGCGCGGGCTGGCCGGGGCCGTGCCCGCCTGGATCCCTGGCGGCACCGCGGGACGGCCGGGCGCCGCCGGCGATGCGGGACGCGACGAGCTGGTCACCGCGTTCCAGATCCTGGTCCCGATCAAGAGCTGGCTCACCGACCCCGGCTGGCGGCAGGGCCTGCGCTTGCTGGTCATCCCGTATGCGCTGCTGCCGCTGATCTTCCTGGCCCTGTTCGCGTCCTCCGGCGACCTGTCCACCCCGGGCTGGGCCTACAGCCTGTACATCGCGCCGCTGTGGCTGATCGCCTTCTGGCTGCTGATCCGGCCGGGACCGATCCGCGTCCTGGAGATCCAGATCGGCGCCGCGATCATCGTCTGGGTGCTCATCTGGATCAAGATCGTCACGGTCAACATCAACACGGCCGTGGTGCCCCACCCGGGCCGCCCGATCCCGCTTCCCGCCGCGCTGGTTGTCGGGTTCAACGAGGAGATCACCAAGGCCCTGCCGGTGCTGCTGGCGGCGCTGGCGATCCTGCGGTTCCGGTCCGCCAAGCTCGATGTACGCATGTGGATGTTCCTCGGCACGGTCGCCGGGCTGACGTTCGGCGTCAGCGAGCAGGCCGGCTACACCCTCAAGGACATCCTGAACATCAGCCAGGCGCAGGCCAACAGCCAGGCGGTCGTCGCGGTCCTGGCTTTCGCCGAGCGGGTGTTCGTCGACGGCTTCCAGCACGCCGTGTGGGCCGGGGTGGCGGCGTTCTTCATCGGCATGGCCGTGAACTACCCGCGCCGGCGGATCCAGCTGATCATCTTCGGCATCTCGGTCCCGGCAGTCCTGCACGCGCTGAACGACTGGAGCCTGGGCGCCTTCAGCTCACCATGGCCGTGGATCTTCATCCAGGCGATCTCGCTGTTCCTGTTCCTCGGCTACACGATCTCGGCGGCAGCCATCGAGCGCAGGGTCCGCCAGACCCCGCTGTTCCGCGGCGAGTCGATGCAGATGGAGGCGATCTCGCTGAAGCGGGACCGGGACTCATCCGGCGCTACGGGCGCTGACTCACCCTGACCGCGGCCCGCGTGCGGCCGGGATTGCGCCGTCACCCGGGGCGCGCCGTCACCCGGGGGCCAGCCGCCCCGCGGGATCCTGGCCGCCGGGAACTGCGCCCGCCCCGCCCTGCTGGCGCACGACCTGAGGCGAATGTCAGAGGTCACTGCGAGCATGAGCGCACCAGTCCAAGACAGCGGCACGGTCAGCGGCGGCCGGCCGGCCCGCAGCAGGCGCGGGCACTGGCCAGGACGTCGGCCGCAGCCAGAGCGGGCCCGCAGCCGGGAAGCTGGCCCAGAGCCAGGGAGCAGCACATGGCAGCATCCGTCTCGGTCATCGCGCCGGCACGACCGGAGCCTGACTTCACCATCAGGGCGCGCGGCCCGTTCTCGCTCGCCGAGGCGGCCGGCTTCGGCTTCGGGCAGCGCGAGAGCACCGAGTTCGACGGCATCATGCGGCTGGCGTTCTGCCTGGATGGCTATCAGCGGCAGGCGGGCGTCGAAGTGCGCCAGGACGGCCAGGATGTGCACGGCGTGATCCGCCCGCCTTCGGCCGGGCCGACGAGCAACCCCGGGCCGGGGCCGGCCGGACGGCCGGATGCTGACGCGGTCCGGCGCCAGGTGGCCCGGGTCCTGTCGCTCGATCACGACGGCGAGCAGTTCCTGCTGGCGGGGGAGCGTGACCCGGTCATCGGCAGGCTGCAGGCAGCTGCGCCCGGGCTGCGGCCGCCGCTGTTCTACTCGCCGTACGAGGCGGCTGCGTGGGCGGTGCTGGCCACCCGGCGGCCCGCCCGGCAGATGGCCCGGGTGCGCGACCGACTGAGCGCCGCGCACGGCGCGGTCTTCGACCTGGCGGGGGCCCGGCTGGCGGCACTCCCGACTCCCGCGCAGCTGCTCGCGGCCGGGGAGTTCCCGGGCATCGCGCCGGACCGGGTGCAGCGGCTGCACGGTGTCGCCCGGGCCGCACTCGATGGCCGGCTGGACGCTGAGCACCTGCAGCAGCTCGGCCCGGAGCGAGCCATGACAGCGCTGCAGTCGATCAGCGGGATAGGGCCGTTCTACAGCGCGCTGATCGTGATCCGGGCTACCGGCTTCACCGATGTCCTGCCGGAGCATGAGCCGCGGCTGCTGGCCCTGACCGCCCGGCTGTACGGGCTGGCGGGACCCCCGGAGCCCGCCCGGTTCCGGGCACTCGCCGAGCCCTGGCGGCCGTTCCGGACCTGGGCGGCCGTGCTGATCCGGGCCGTCACCGGCCGCCTTGCCGGCTAGCGGGCGGGCTCGGCCAGGGTCAGGCCGAAGTCCCCGTCGGGATCGGTCCAGCACTGCAGCGCCCGCAGGCCGGCCGCGGCCAGCTCGGCGGGGACGCCGTCGCGGCGGAATTTCGCCGATATCTCGGTGCGCATTTCCTCCCCGGCCGCGAAGCCGACCGTAAGCCCCAGGTCGCCGATCGTGACGTGCTGCGCGCTGGCCGCGCGCAGCCGCATCTCGATCCACTCGCGCTCCGCGTCCCAGACCGCGACATGCTCGAACTCCTCGACGGCGAAGTCGGCCGCCAGCTCCCGGTTCAGCACGCGCAGCACGTTCCGGTTGAACTCCGCGGTCACCCCGGCGTCGTCGTCGTAGGCGCGCAGCAGCCGGCTGGTGTCCTTGACCAGGTCCGTGCCGAGCAGGAACGTGTCCCCGGGCCGCAGCGCGGCCGCGACCTGCCCCAGCAGGCGAGCCCGCCCGACCGGATCCAGGTTGCCGATGGTCGAGCCGAGGAACGCGATCATGCGGGGGCGGCCGCCCGGGATGGTGCCGAGGTCATGCTCGAAGTCCCCGACGAGCGGGGCGATCCGCAGGCCCGGGAACTCGGCTGCCAGCGCGCCGGCGGCCTCGGTGAGCACGGCCGGATCCACGTCGAAGGGCGTGAACTCGCGCAAGGTGCCGCCATCGCGCAGAGCGCGCAGCAGCAGCCTGGTCTTGGCCGAGGTGCCGCTGCCCAGCTCGACCAGTGACGCGCACCGCGACAGCCGGGCGATCTGCGCCGCGCGCTGGCGCAGGATCGTGGTCTCCGCCCGGGTGGGGTAGTACTCCGGCAGCCGGGTGACCTGGTCGAACAGCTCACTGCCGCGCTCGTCGTAGAAGTACTTGGGCGGCAGGGTCTTCGGGGTGGCGGTCAGGCCGGCCCGCACGTCCGCGCGCAGCGCGTCGAGGTACCGGCCGGGATGTGCCTGGACATGGTCCGGCGCAGGCATCAGTCAGGCCTCCAGGTTGGTGATGGTCACGCCGCCGTCGGTCACGTCGACGAGATGCCGGTCGGGCACGTCCGACCAGCGCGGATCATCGTCGTAGGGCTCGCTGGCCACCACCACGCCGTCGTCGGCGCGCAGGATGCTGAGCGTGTCCTCCCACCGGGTGGCGAGGATCCGGCGGCCGTCGGTAAGCAGCAGGTTCAGCCGCGCGCCGGGCGCGCGCCGGCCCAGGCTGGCCACGAACTCGCCGGCCCGCTCCGGGCCGAACTCGAACAGGTGCGCGGCCAGCAGCGCGGAATCGCACATGGACTCGGCCGCAGGGTGCGGGCCGAGAACGGCCCGGTCCAGCACGCCGTTGTGGGACAGCAGCCACCGGCCGGAGGCGAACGGCGCCGCCGCCGTCTCATCGGCGGGCATCCCCGTGGTGGCGGACCGCACCGCCGCGAGCGCGCAGGTGGCCGTGATCACCGGCGCCACCGACGCGAAGGATGGATCGGCCCACAGCGGCCGGGCCGACCGCCAGCGGGCCGGCTCCGGGCGCGAGCCGGCGTAGAAGCCGACCCCCCAGCCGTCCGCGTTCATCCGGCCGTGCCGCTGCCGCCGCGGGGCGTAGGACTGCACGAGCAGCCCGTGTGCGGGCTCCAGCAGCAGGCCAGCCAGCGTGCGCGGGGCGGTGCCCAGGTAGGCCAGGTGACGGCACACTCAGGCGTCCCAGGCCAGCCGCATGCCGGTGAAGATCTGCCGCCGGATCGGGTAGTCCCAGTTGCGGAACGACGGCCGGATCGCCGTCGCGGCCACCGCCCAGGAGCCGCCGCGCAGCACCTTGTAGTCAGGCCCGAAGAACGGCTCGCTGTACTGGCGGTAGATCATCGGCGTGAACCCCGGCCACGGGGCGAAGTCCGACGACGTCCACTCCCACACGTCGCCGATCATCTGCTCGGCCCCGTAGCCGGACGCGCCCGCCGGATAGGCGCCGGCCGGGGCCGGACGCAGCCCCAGGCCGCCTAGGTTGGCCAGGTGCTCGGCGGGCGGCTGCGATCCCCACGGCCAGCGCCGGCGGGACTGGCGGGCCGGATCCCACGCGCAGGCCTTCTCCCATTCCACCTCGGTCGGCAGCCGTGCTCCGGCCCACGCCGCGAACGCCTCCGCCTCGTAGAAGCAGATGTGCTGCACCGGCTCGTCGGGCGGGACATCCTCCTCGACCCCGAAGCGCACCCGGGTACCCTCAGTGGTCCAGAACTTCGGCCGCTCCAGCCCGGCCTGTGCCCGGTGCGCCCAGCCGGGCGCCGACCATAGCTCCCGGCGGCGGTAGCCGCCGTCGGCGATAAACTCGCGCCACTGCGCGCTGGTCACCGGCACCCGGCCGATCCAGAACGGCCCGACCTGGACGGTGTGCGCGGGCCGCTCGTTGTCCAGCGAGAACGGCTCGGTGGCCGCATCGACGCCGAGCACGAACTCCCCGCCGGGGACGAGCACCCGGTTCGGCTGCACCGGGCGGCCGGGCGGCAGCAACCGGCGCTCCAGCAGGACCGGCGGTCCCTGCCGCAGCTGCAGGGTGGCGAACATGGTCTCGTCGTGCTGCTCCTCGTGCTGCACGACCATCGCCGCGGTGAACAGCTCGTCGGCCGGGGTGCGGTCCAGCACGTCGAGCACCCGGCCGCGGACCTCGTGGTCGTAGGCCCGGGCCTGCACCGGCGGCAGCAGCGGCAGCGACGGGCGGTCGGCGCGGCGGTGCTTGAAGGCATCGTAGAGCGAGTCGACGTCGGGCGGCAGCATGCCGGGCCGGCTGGGGTCGCCGCCGCGCAGCAGCCACAGCTCCTCCTGCTGGCCGACGTGCGCGAGATCCCAGACCAGCGGGCTCATCAGCGGGTCGTGCTGGGCGACCAGCGTGGGCTCGTCCAGATCGGTCAGGTAGAGCGTGCGCGTGCGGGCGCGCTCCAGGCTGGCGGCGACTTCCTCATGCATGGGCAAGCTCCTCGAAGGCGGCGTGCGGGCCGATCTCGCCGATCCGCTCGGCGAGCAGGTCACCGGGACAGCGCCCGGACTCGACCAGTTCGGCGAGGTCGGCGACGGCACGGGCGAGGCGGGCGGGAGCACGGCCGGCGGCGATGTCCAGGCACCGGCGGGCCGACGCGGCCAGCCGGGGGTCGGCCAGGCCGTCGCGGGCCGCGCTGGCCCACAGGGCCGCCGCCTGCTCGGTGGCCTCGGTGGCCAGGTCGGCCGCGACCGGATCGTCCATCAGCGTGGCGGCCACCGCGGCGACGGCCGGCCACCACCGTGGCGCGGCCACGTCCAGGTAGCGCAGTTCCAGGTAGCCGCGCAGCCGGACCGGCGGGAACAAGGTGGTCAGGTGCACGTCCAGGTCGGCCGTGGTCGGGGCCCGGCCGCCGAGCCGGACCCGCCCGCTGGCCCAGTGCTCGAACGGCACCCGGGCGCGGACCGCGGTCACCTCCTCGCCGCGGCCGGACCGGATGAAGGCCACCGGCGCCCGCAGCGCGAACCGCGCCCACGCGGCGGCCGGATCCAGGCTGCCATCGGCATCGGGGGCGGCGGCGACGCAGCCGGGAACCGGCCCGCAGCTGCGGGCGCCCAGCCGGCTCCAGGCTCGCTGGCGTGCCGACTTCCAGCCGGTGTCGCGGCCGCACAGCCACGGCGAGCTGGCGGAGATCGCCAGCAGCGTCGGCCCGAGCCGGTAGGCGCGGGCTACCCGCTGCGCCCACTCGCACGGCGGTCCCGCCTGCAGGTTGACCTGCAAGGCAGCAGTCGAGGTCATCATCACAGCGGCCGCGCGGGCCCGGCCTGTCGCCGCGTAATGCTCGGCCATGGCCCGGTAGCGGGGGCGGGGGTTGATCCGGCAGGGCGGCCGGAGCGGGTCAGCGCCGGCGTGGGCGAGGCCGAGCCGCAGCCCGGCGAGCGTCAGCCGGGCGCTCACCAGGTCGTGCCGCAGCTGGGTGACGGCCGTCACCACGTCCGGAGACGGCGGTCCGGACAGTTCCAGCTGGCCGCCAGGCTCCAGGGTGACCGCGGTCGGCCCGGCGACGGCGCCGACGATCTCCGGCAGCGGCGCGGCCCGGTCCCAGGGCACCCGGTCGGCTACCGAGTCCAGGTCCACGAGGTGAGTCTCGATTTCCAGGCCGACCGCGCCGACCTGAGACTCGGCGAGCGCCGCGCGCTGCGACCACGCGTAAGCGGCTGCCACGGTCAGGGGCTCCGTCGAGGCGGCAGCGTCGCGCGCTGAGCTGTCCTGGGCGGCAGTGGCCTGAGCAGAGCCCCCGCGGGCGGCACTGCCGCGGGCCGGGCCGTCCTGGGCCGGGCGGTCCTGGGCCGGGCCGTCCTGGGCAGAGCCGATCCGGGCAGAGCCGATCCGGGCTGAGCCGTCGTGAGATGAGCCGTCGCGGTTGCGGGCGTTGCGAGCAGAGGCGTCGCGATCGGAGGCATTGAGAACGGCCATGATGGCCCCTCCAGGTCCGGGCCGGCGGGCACGCTGCCCGCCGCGGGTCGGTGCGGGGCGACCAGTTTCAGGCCGTCCTTGCTGGCTGCCGCCTTCGGCTGCCAGCACTCCCCACTCTAAGCCGGGGGTCTGACAACACCGCACCCGGCCATGGCCGGGCCCCTGAAGACCAGTTGGCCACGGGGATCGGTGCCAGTACCGTGACCTGCATGAAGACTGGTCAGCGCAGCGTTGTTGCGGCCGTGCGAGCTCGCTGCTCGCCGGCTGCCGCTGCCTGACTCAGCTCTGTCACATCCACCGCCGGCGGCCGGGAAACGGCTCGCCGGCCGCTTGGCCGCGCTGCGGCGTGACGGACGCCGGCCGCCTCCCGGCACCCGTCCCGGAAAGCCGTACCGTGCACGTCACCGAGACCCATCACCAGATTCGCCGAGTTCTACCGCGACCGCGGGCACCAGCTGATCCCTGGCAGCACGCTCACCGAGGACCGTCCGCCGTCGCGGCGAGCAGCCGGATGGCGGCTGGACAACCATTGGCTGACCATCCGGCGAACACCAGATGCGCTGCGCTGACAGCGGCCGGGCGCCGATTTAGCGTCGGTTATGCGTGTATCGGCCCCGGCCGGCGGTCACGGCCAGGGCCCAGTGACGATCGCTCGACCCCCTCGCAAAGGAGCCTCTGGATGCACGTACCGCACCGGGCCCAGGCCATCGCCGCCGCGGCGGCCGTCGTCGCCCTCAGCGCCGCGGGAGTGAGCTCGGCCGCCGCGGCCAGCCACCCCGCGCACACCGGAGCCGGCCACGCCGGCACCGCCACGCTGATCCGGCACCTCGTCGTGATCTTCGACGAGAACGTGTCCTTCGATCACTACTTCGGCACCTACCCCTACGCGGCGAACCAGCCGGGGGAGCAGCCGTTCAACGCCCGGCCCGGCACGCCGGCCGTGAACGGTCTCTACGCCGACGTGACTGGCGGCCAGCCCGCCGGCCCGCTGCTGACTAACAACCCGAACGAGTCGAACCCGCTGCGCCTGGGGCCGCAGGACCCGATGACCTGCGACCAGGATCACGCCTACACGGCTGAGCAGCTGGCCGCCGACCACGGCGCCGAGGACCTTTACGCGCAGAACACCGGCCGCGGCGAGACGCTGGCGCAATGCCTGGCCGGCGAGGACTACCAGGGCAAGCCCGAGCAGGTCCCGCCGGGCGCCTCGTCCAACTACGCGGTCATGGACTATTACGACGGCAACACCGTGACCGCGCTGTGGAACTACGCGCAGCACTACGCGATGAGCGACAACACCTACGGCACCACCTACGGCCCGTCGACCCCCGGCGCCCTCAACGTAACCGCCGCGCAGACCTACGGCTCGATCTGCGGGCCGTCGTCCGCGACGATCAACGACCCGGCCTGCTCGGCGCCGCCCGGCCATGACGCCTCCGACGTCGCCGCGTCCACGATCACCACGAGCCCCGGCGGGGCGACCCCGGTCTCTCAGCAGCCGAAGGCCGGGCCCGGCACGACCTTCAGCGACGCCGACCCGACCTACGACATCTGCTCCTACCTGCCCAGCTCCGACGGCGGCGACGGGAACACCCCGGCGACGACGCTGACGATGGGAGGCAACAACATCGGCGCGGAGCTCACCACGTCCGGCGTCACCTGGGGCTGGTTCGAGGGCGGCTTCGACCACGGCTACGTGCCCGGTCACGGCACCCCGCCGACCACCGCCCAGATCTGCGCGGAGCAGCACACGAACGTGGGCGGCAGCTCGGTCACCGACTACGTGCCGCATCACGAGCCGTTCCAGTACTTCGCCTCGACCGCGAACCCGATGCACCTGCCGCCGACCTCAGTGCCGATGGTCGGCCACAGCGACCAGGCCAACCACCAGTACGACATCGCCGACTTCTGGGCCGCGGCCGACACGGGCAACCTGCCGTCGGTGTCGTACCTCAAGGCGCCGGCGTATCAGGACGGGCACGCGGGCTACTCCGACCCGCTGGACGAGCAGGCCTGGCTGACCTCGACGATCAGCCACCTGGAGTCCCTGCCGACCTGGCGGTCGACCGCCGTGGTCATTACCTGGGACGACTCCGACGGGTGGTACGACCACGTGCTCGGCCCGATCCTGACCCAGTCGCAGACCGAGGAGGATGCCCTCACCGGCGCCGGCCTGTGCGGCTCGCAGCTGAGCCAGGTGCCGGTCAACTCGGCCGGGCAGCCCGAGCAGGGCCGGTGCGGGGTCGGCCCGCGGCTGCCGTTCCTGCTCATCTCGCCGTGGGCGCGGTCGAACTACGTGGACAGCATGCTGATGGACCAGAGCTCGGTGGTGAAGTTCATCGAGTACAACTGGCACCTGCCCGGGCTCGGCAACGGCGCCGCCGACGCTGCCGCCGGGTCAATCCTGCCGATGTTCGACTTCAGCGGCCGGCCGAATCCGCCGCTGTTCCTCAGCCCGGCCACCGGCGAGCCCATCCGGCGCTGACCAGCCGCAGAACCCTTACCCCGGTGCCGGGAACGCCGCGCGGCGTTTCCCGGCACCGGGCATTTCCGGGTGATTACCGGCTATCGGGGCCCGATTGGGTGACGATGCTGAAATCGCAGGACGACCGGCGCAGGTCCGGTCGGCGCACCGAATCTTCCTGGAGGCTGGGATGACACGGAACAAGAAGCTCATGACCGCCGGCGCGGCGGTGATAGCCCTGGCGCTCGCGCCCGTCGCCGCCGCCGCAGCGAGCACCAGCTCGCCTGCCGCCCACCGGCAGTGGCCTGTGGTCATTCATGTGGTCGAGCACGCGGTCACCGACACTGTGCAGGAGTTCCACCCGCCCAGGAAGAGCCTGGGCGACGTGCTGGGCTTCCACAATCCGGTCTACAACGCGGCCAACACGCGGCGGATCGCCACTGACAACGGCTACTGCGTCCGCACCGTCGCCACCGGCAAGACCGAATGGGAATGCACCTGGACCACCCTGCTGCCCGGCGGCCACATCACCGTCGAGGGCCCGTACTACGACGACGGCACCAACACCATCCTCAGCATCACCGGCGGGACCGGCCGCTATGCCGGCGCCGCTGGCTCCATGCTGCTGCACGCCACCGGCAAGCCAGTCGGATCCGAGTACGACTTCGTTTTCCGCCTGACCCGCTGACAGCACGGTCGGCGATGGGGGCCAGCCTGCGCGGCGCCGGCTCCCATCGCCGCCCGCGCCGGACGGCGGGCACCTGCCAGCCGATCCGGGTCGGGCGTGGCGCTGGTCGGCATCGTGATCGGGCCGCAGTCCTCGGCCTGGTCCAGATGCAGGGCGCAGTCGAGGTGCTGTACCTGCTCGGCTTCGGGTTCCTGCTGTTCCCGGCGCTGGCGCTCCTGCTGCGGCCATGGAGCCCGGTCCCGGCTGCCCGGAGTGCCCCGGTGGCCGCCGAGCAGGCACACTAGGGCCATGGCACAGCGAAGTGACGCGCACGGCGCACAAGATCAGCACACCGGGGATCAGCACACCGCGGCCGGCTCCGGCGGCAAGCACTGCACGCACTGGGTCGGCGGCAAGCCATGGCCGGGCGAGACCGCCCGCTGCGGCGACATCTACAACCCGGCCACCGGGCAGGTGACCGGCACAGTCGACTTCGGCGGCACGGACGAGGTGGACGCGGCCGTCGCCGCCGCCACCGCGGCGCTGCCCGGCTGGCGGGAGACCTCGCTGGTGAAGCGGGCCAGCGTGATGTTCGCGTTCCGCGAGCAGCTGCGCGCCCGGCAGGGCGAGCTGGCCGCGCTGATCAGCTCCGAGCACGGCAAGGTGGCCTCCGACGCGGCCGGCGAGATCGCCCGCGGCATCGAGGTCGTCGAGTTCGCCTGCGGGATCCCGCACCTGCTCAAGGGGGCCTTCTCCGAGAACGTCTCGACTGGGGTGGACGCCTACTCGATCCGCCAGCCGCTGGGCGTGGTGGCGGGCATCACGCCGTTCAACTTCCCGGCCATGGTGCCGATGTGGATGTTCCCGATCGCGATCGCCTGCGGCAACACGTTCGTGCTCAAGCCGTCGGAGAAAGACCCGTCCGCGTCGCTGCTGCTGGCCGAGATGCTGGCCGACGCCGGGCTGCCCGACGGCGTGTTCAACGTCGTGCACGGCGACAAGGAGGCCGTCGACGCCGTCCTGCATCACCCGGGCATCCGGGCGGTCAGCTTCGTCGGATCGACGCCGGTCGCCCGTTATATCTACGAAACCGGCACCGCGTCAGGCAAGCGGGTGCAGGCCCTCGGCGGGGCGAAGAACCACATGATCGTGCTGCCGGATGCCGACCTGGACCTGGCCGCCGACGCGGCGGTCTCGGCCGGGTTCGGCTCGGCGGGCGAGCGGTGCATGGCGATCTCCGTGGTGGTCGCGGTGGACCCGATCGGCGACGAGCTCGTGGCCAAGATCGCCGAGCGGATCGCGCCGCTGCGGGTCGGCCCCGGCGACGACGAGGCGTCGGAGATGGGCCCGCTGGTCACCGCGGCGCACCGGGACAAGGTGGCCTCCTACCTGGACTCCGGGGTGGCCGAGGGCGCGACGCTGGCCGTCGACGGCCGGCAGCACCCGGTCACCGGCGGGTCGCCGGACGGCTTCTGGCTCGGCCCGACGGTGCTCGACCACGTGACCCCGGCGATGGCCTGCTACCGCGATGAGATCTTCGGCCCGGCGCTGTCGGTCGTGCGGGCCGGCAGCTACGCCACGGCGATGGACGTGGTGCACGGCAACCCCTACGGCAACGGGGTGGCGATCTTCACCAACGACGGGGGAGCGGCCCGCCGGTTCACCAATGAGGTGGAGGTCGGCATGATCGGCATCAACGTGCCGATCCCGGTGCCGATGGCGTTTTACTCCTTCGGCGGGTGGAAGGCGTCGCTGTTCGGCGACACGCACGTCCATGGCACCGACGGCGTGCACTTCTACACCCGGGGCAAGGCCGTGACCTCGCGCTGGCTGGACCCCAGCCACGGCGGCGTCAACCTCGGCTTCCCGGTCAACAAGTAGCGCGCTCCGTCGCCGCGCGGTCTGCATGATCGTGGTAATTCGTCATGTCTATGTGCGGACGAGTTACCGCGATCATGAGACCGGCCGGGATGGGCAGGAGCCGTGGTGGCTGGGACGGGGCCACTGGCGGCCGCGCCGGGCTGCAGCGGGGCAACTGGCGAGGGCCGGGCGGACTGTCGGCGGGGGCTGCGACACTGGGATCGTGGCTGCGGACACGGCCGAGCTCGAGCGGGTGTACCGGGCTGAGGCCATCCAGATCCGGGCGGCGCTGGCCGCCCGGCTGGGGGACGTCGGGCTGGCCGAGGAACTGGTGCAGGACGCCTTCGTCGAGGCGCTGGAGCACTGGCCGGCGGAGGGCGTCCCGGCGAACCCCGGCGGCTGGCTGGCCACGACGGCGCGGCGCAAGGCTGTCGACAGGTTCCGGCGGGAGCAGTCAGGCCAGCGCAAGCTGGCGCTGCTCGCGGTCACCGACAGCGCGGCGCACGAGCCGCCGGAGCAGCTGACGGCGGCCGGCCCGGCCGCCGGGCAGGACGCGGCGGACGACAGCCTGCTCGGGCTGGTCTTCGCCTGCTGCCATCCGGCGCTGCCCCGGCAGGCGCAGGTCGCGCTGACCCTGCGGGCGGTGTGCGGGCTGACTACCACGCAGATCGCAGCCGCGTTCCTGGCCAGCACGGCCACAATGGGACAGCGGCTGAGCCGGGCCCGGGCCACCCTGCGCGCGGCCGGCGCGGTGCCGGCTGTGCCCGACCCCGACGAACTGGCCGGGCGGCTCGACGAGGTGCTGGCCGTGATCTACCTGATGTTCAACGAGGGCTACCTGGCCAGCGCGGGCCGGGCGCCTGCCCGCCGGGACCTGGCCGCCCAGGCGATCACGCTGTGCCGGCTGCTGCACCGGCTCATGCCCAGAGAGCCGGAGGTAACCGGCCTGCTCGCCCTCATGTTGCTGCACGAGTCCAGGGCCGCCACCCGGTTCGACGGCTGGGGCCGGCTGATCCGGCTGGCCGACCAGGACCGGGCCCGGTGGGACCGGCCGCTGATCGCCGAGGCGCAGGCCCTGCTCGACCGGGCCATCGCGCTGCGCCGCCCGGGGCCTTATCAGATCCAGGCCGCGATCGCGGCTCTGCATGCGGACGCCGCCAGCTATCAGCAGACTGACTGGCGGCAGATCCGGCTGCTGTACGGGCGGCTGCTGCAGCTGGAGCCGTCTCCGGTCGTCGCCCTGAACCGGGCCGTGGCCACCAGGTTCGCCGTCGGACCGGCAGCCGCGCTGGCCGAGATCGAGCCGCTGGCCGCCGAGCTGGACGAGTACCGGCTGTTCCATGCGGTCCGGGCCGAGCTGCTCGCCGATCTCGGCCGCGGCGCCGAGGCCCGCGCGGCGAACGAGCGAGCGCTCGCGCTGGCCGGCAACCCGGCCGAGCGCGAACTGCTCACCCGCCGCCTGTCGGTGTAATCGGTGTAAGCCGCCAGGGGTGACTGGCCCGGCCACGGCGGGCGGACAAGCCCGTCCGGCCTGGCGGCGCGCCCGGCAGGCCGGACCGGCCCGCCGCGGGCGCCAGGTGGCCGGCCCAGACCTGGCCGGCGACGGGGAAACCGGGACCGCCCCCGCTGTCATCGGGCGGCACGCAGGCCCCGGCGTCCCGGCGGCGGCTGCCTCACATCTCGATCGTGGGCCGGACCTCGATCGTGATCCAGCCGCGGTCCACCCCGGGCCAGGTCTGCGCGATCGCGGCCGCGGCATCCAGCGACCCGGCCTCCAGTACCGAGACGCCGCCGATGACCTCCTTGGCCTCCATGAACGGCCCGTCGGTGGTCCCGGTGGCCCGCAGCGTCCGCGCGGTCTGCGGCGGCTGCAGCTGGTAGCCGCCGTCGGCCAGCTCGCCCGACGCGGCCTTCTGCTCGTACCAGGCCCCGATCTCGCCGTACCACTTGTTGCTCTCGGCCTCGGAGATGGCCATGCCCTCGGGCGTGTTCATGATCAGGATGACGTACTTCATGAGTTTCCTCCGGCTGGCTGCGCGGGCGCCCCGGTGGCGCCCCGGCACTGACTCCACGAACCCCGCAGCCCGGTTTTCGACATCGTCCCCCGAAATCTTGCGCCGGCGCCCGGGTTTGCCCGCCGCCAGGGGATCCTCGGGCTGCCAGGGCCGCGAGCGGTAGTCTCGGGGAGACAAGGGAGACGAAAGCATGACGCAGAGCACACCGGAACCCGCGCTGCGCGCCGCGGGCACACCGGACCCGGCGCGCGGCGCCGAGGTCATCGCGACGGACCACGCGCACGTGTTCCACTCCTGGTCCGCGCAGCGGGCCCTGGCGCCGGTCGCCGTGGCCGGGGCGTCCGGCTCGTGGTTCTGGGACTACGCCGGCAAGCGCTACCTGGACTTCTCCAGCCAGCTGGTGAACACCAACATCGGCCATCAGCACCCGCGGGTCACCGCCGCGATCGCCGAGCAGGCCGCGAAGCTGACCACGATCGCCCCGCAGCACGCCAGCGAGGTGCGCAACGAGGCCGCGGCCAGGCTGTCCGCGCTGGCCCCGGCCGGGCACGAGAAGGTGTTCTTCACCAACGGCGGCGCCGACGCGAACGAGAACGCGATCCGGATGGCCCGGCTGCACACCGGCCGGGCCAAGGTGCTCAGCTTCTACCGCTCCTACCACGGCAACACCGGGGCATCGATCAACTCGACCGGTGACCCGCGCCGCTGGCCGAACGAGTTCGCCACCGGCCACGTGCACTTTTTCGGCCCGTACCTGTACCGGTCGTCGTTCTGGGCGCGCACCGAGCAGGAGGAGTGCGAGCGGGCGCTGGCGCACCTGGAGCAGGTGATCACGTTCGAGGGGCCCGCCACCATCGCCGCCGTGCTGCTGGAGACGATCGTCGGCACCGCGGGCATCCTGATCCCGCCGCCGGGCTACCTGGCCGGGGTCCGGGAACTGTGCGACCGCTACGGCATCATCTACATCGCCGACGAGGTGATGTGCGGTTTCGGCCGGGCCGGGCGCTGGTTCGCTTTCGAGGACCACGACGTGGTGCCCGACTTGATCACCTTCGCCAAGGGGGCGAACTCCGGGTACGTGCCGCTCGGCGGCGTGATCATCGCTGACGAGATCGCGGCGACCTTCGAGGACCGGGTGTTCCCCGGCGGCCTGACTTACTCCGGTCACCCGCTGGCGTGCGCGTCCGCCGTTGCGACCATCGACGCCATGAAGGAAGAGCGCATCGTCGAGCACGCGGCGCAGATCGGCGAGCAGGTGCTCGGCCCGGGCCTGCGCGAGCTCGCCACCCGGCACCCGGTGATCGGCGAGGTGCGCGGGCAGGCCGTGTTCTGGGCGCTGGACCTGGTGTCCAACCGGGAGACCCGGGCCATGCTCGCGCCCTACGGCGGCGCGTCCGAGGCGATGACCGCGCTGATGACCGAGTGCAAGAACCGCGGCCTGGTGCCGTTCGCCAACTACAACCGGCTGCACGTGGTGCCGCCGTGCACGGTCTCGGAGGCCGAGGCGAAGGAAGGGCTGGCGATCCTGGACGAGGCCCTGGCCGTCGCCGACCGTTACTACGAGGGCTGACCGGCCTGGGCCGCGGCCGGCTGCCAGACCGGTGCCCGGGCCGGGAACAGCAGGAACGCGCCGACCGCGACCAGGCAGATCCCAGCTCCGGTCCGCGACCTCCGGGCGCCGCGCCCGGCCTGCTCGGCGGCGGTCACAGCGCCGCGAGAGCGTCCTCGAGGAGCGACAGGCCCTCTTCCAGCAGCGGCTCGCCGATGACCAGTGGCGGCAGGAACCGCAGCACGTTGCCGTAGGTGCCGCAGGTGAGCACCAGCAGGCCCTGGGCATGGCAGGCCCTGGCGATCGCGGCGGCCGCCGCGGAGTCTGGCTCGGTCGTGCCCGGCCGGACCATCTCGATCGCGATCATCGCGCCGCGCCCCCGGACATCGCCGATGGCCGGGTAACGCTCGGCCAGCGCGCGCAGCCGGGGCAGCATGATGCCGCCGATCCGCCGGGCCGCCGCCGGCAGGTCCTCCTTGCGCATCGTGTCGATCGCGCCGAGTGCCGCCGCGCAGGCGACCGGGTTGCCGCCGTAGGTGCCGCCGAGACCCCCCGGGTGCACCGCGTCCATGATCTCCGCGCGGCCGGTGACGCCGGCCAGCGGCAGGCCGCCGGCGATGCCCTTGGCCGTGGTGACCATGTCGGGCACGACGTTCTCGTGCTCGCACGCGAACCAGGCGCCGGTCCGGCAGAACCCGGACTGGATCTCGTCGGCGACCAGCAGGATGCCGTGCTCACGGCAGAACTCCGCCAGCCCGGACAGGAAGCCGTCGGGCGGCACGATGAAGCCGCCCTCGCCCTGGATCGGCTCGATGATCACCGCGGCGATGTTCTCCTCGCCCACCTGGGTGTGCATCAGCGACGTGACAGCGGGCAGCGCGTCGGTGGCGCACCGTGCGGGGCCGCCCGGCCAGCGGTACGGGTAGGCCATCGGCATCCGGTAGACCTCGCCGGCGAACGGTCCGAAGCCCTGCTTATAGGGCATGTTCTTGGCGGTCATCGCCATCGTCAGGTTGGTGCGGCCGTGGTAGGCGTGGTCGAACACGACGATCGCCTCCCGGCCGGTGGCGTGCCGGGCGATCTTGACCGCGTTCTCCACCGCCTCGGCGCCGGAGTTGAACAGCGCCGACCGCTTGTCATGGTCGCCGGGCGTGAGCTTGTTCAGCTCCTCGCAGACCTCCACGTAGCCGGAGTACGGCGCGACCATGAAGCAGGTGTGCGTGAACATCTCCACCTGCTCGGTGACCCGCTGCACCACCAGTTCGGCGCTGTTGCCGACCGACGTCACCGCGATGCCGGAGCCGAAGTCGATCAGCGAGTTGCCGTCGACGTCGACGAGCACGCCGCCGCCGGCCGCGGTGACGAAGATTGGCAGGACGTGGCTGAGCCCGCGGGCCACGCTGCGCTGCTTGCGCTCGAGCAGCTCGCGGGAGGCGGGGCCGGGGATCTCGGTGACAAGGCGGCGTTCCTGGGGCAGCGACGGGCCGCCGTGGGCATGTGGAGCGGTAGTCATGCCCCCGACGATAGATCAACCGCCGTTCCCGCAGAAAGCCCGGCCACCTGGTCCGTCGCTGCTGGCGCCGCAGTGCCCGCGGGCGGGTCTGTGATGGGTCCCGTCACAGGGTCAGGTGCCCAGCATGGGACCCATCACAGGGTTGGCGCGTGCTCGGGTCAGGGGCGGAACCAGGCCTGGTCGCGCTGGCCGTCGCAGGCCGAGACGACAACCGGCGTGCCGGCCCGCACCGCCCCGCCCGGATCGGCCAGGCAGCGGTGCGCGCCCCGGTTGATCAGCGCGGAGTCGGGGTGCGAGCGCCAGCGCTGCCAGCCGCTGGCCCGGCAGCGGCGCAGCACGGCCGCGGCCCCGTCGGCGGCCGACCGGACGGCCAGGCACAGCCCGAGGCGGGTGCGCAGCGTGTCCCCGGCCATCCGCCAGCGCTGGTCGGGCTGGCCCGACCCGCAGTTGCCCAGTTCCGCCTGCGCACCCGGCTGGTCATCCGGGTAGGCCAGGCAGGAGCCGATCATCCCGCTGGTCACCGTGCCGGTCCGTAGTGCGGTCACTGCCTGCTGGGCGGCCGGCAGGTACGCCGCGAAGTAGTCCGCGTCATACACCGCCCACGGCGCGAAGTACGTCCCGTACGCGCTGACCGCCTTGTACGCCACCCGGCCCGCGCACGGCCCGCTGTAGGCGCAGGAGTCGGGGACCCGGTCCCACGCCTTGCTGTTGATCTGCCAGGCCCCGCGGTCAACGGAGTCGCGGGCCCGGCCGGGCGGGGTGCACTCGGCCCGGCGGGTGTCGTCGTAGCAGGCGGCCGGGTTGCAGCCCGATTCGGCGAGGGCCACGGCTACCGCCGTGGTCAGCGCCCCGCCGAGGTAGCCGTTGTCCGCGAAGCCGGCGTCGGTGGCCCACCCCGCGCACCGTCCGGCGGCCCGGGCCAGCCCGGCCGGTGACAGGTGAATGCGCAGCCCGAACCGCGGCGGATGCTCCCCGGCCCGGGCCAGCGCGTCGCCGGGACCCCGCGCGGCCGCTGCCGTGGCTACTGGCGGCCCCGTGCCGCGGCCGGCCGCGGCCGGCTGGCCAGCCGCGTGCTCGGCCCATGGCACGAGCGCTCCCGCGGCCAGCAGGACCGCGACGGTCACCGAGGCCGTGACAGTCGGGCGTAGCACAGCTGCGTCATCTCCTCCCGGCCCCGCGCCCGGTGCTGACTGGCGTACTGCTCACTCGATTCACTGGTGCTGACTGACTCCGTGCTGGCTGGCTAGTCCGCTGCGGTCCGGCGCGGGACTTTTGCTGCGTGCTATTAACTTTGCTGCGTGCTATTAACAAGGAGTTCGCGGGTAACGGCCGTCAGCGTTACGGGCTGGCCGGGGCGGCGGCCGCCACGGGCAAGATTGCCCGGGGCGTCACCCTGCTGGCGCAGACCGAGGTGGCCGAGGTCCGCGCGGGCAGCGGCGGGTCCTCGGCGATGCCGCACAAGCAGAACCCGGTGGCCGCGATCGCGGTGCTCGGCTGCAGCCGGCAGGTGCCCGGCCTGCTGGCCACCGTCACCGCCTGCGCCGAGCAGGAGCACCAGCGCGCGGCGGGTGCCTGGCACGCCGAGTGGGAGCCGCTGGCCGGGCTGCTGGGGCTGGCCGGCTCGGCTGCGGCCTGGACGGCGGACCTGCTCGCCGGGCTGCAGCCCGACCCGGCCCGGATGCGGGCCAACCTGGACGCGGCCCGCGGCCTGCTGCTGGCCGAGCACGTGGCCGGGGTGCTCGCCCCGGCCCTCGGCGGGCTGGCCGCCCACGACCTCATCGCGCAGGCCGGCATGGCGGCGGCCGCTGACGGCCGGGGACTGGGCGACGTGCTGGCCGCCGCGCCCTACGCCGGGCGGCTGACGGCCGCGGGGATCGAGCAGGCGCGGGTCCGGGCGGCCCTGGACCCGGCGGGATACCTGGGCGCGGCCGGGGTTTTCGTCGACCGCGCGCTGGCCGCATGGCGCGAAACGGGCGCCGGGACCGGGCCTGCGCGCGGTGCGGCGAGCGGCCCGGGCGGGTGATCGTCGTGACCGCGGGCAGACAGCCAGCATGACTGCATGGCGCACGCGCATTCGGTCCGGCCGGCCCGCGTTCGCCACCGTGCTGCCGGCCGCCGTGGCGGTCCGGAACGGCTGACCGGCCGGACGCTGGCGGGGCAGGTCAGCCGATGTTGCGCGCGTCCGCCTTCAGCAGGTGCGGCTCGGTCACCAGGTCGTCGAGCCCGAAGCTGATGACCCGCTGCGGGTGAATCCGGATGATCGCCTGATCGCGGTTGCCGCCCGGGTTGCCGTCGGGCACGACCGCCTCGGCGGTGCCGCGGATTTCCAGGCAGCGGACGCGCCACGGCGACACCGAGACGATGTCGTCCACCACGAAGGCGACCCGGCCGTTCGCCGCCACGTTGGCGAACTTGCGGCTCGCCGACATGTTGAAGCCGCCGATGTCAATCGTCCCCGCCTCGGCGTTATAGCGGAAGCCGACCGGATTGTTCTGCAGCGTGCCGTCTGGCCGCATGGTCGCCAGCCGGCCGATCCGCTGGCTGGCGAGATAGTCGGTCTCCGGCTGGGTCAGTGCCATGTGTCGTCCTCCGGTTCGTGTCGTCAAGGCCGTCCGCCGCGGCGGCAGCGACCAGGGACCAGGCTAGAAGCTCAAGGGCACTTGAGGTCAAGAGGTTCGCGCCGCCGGACGGCGGCCGGCTGCCCGGAGGCAGTGCCGCCCGCCCCGGGCCACCGGATCCCGGGGAGCGGCCCGGCGGTCAGCCGGAGCCAGCGGCCGAGTACCGCTGCTCCGGCCAGAACGGCCACTCCTCGAACAAGCGGCAGCGGCCGTCGGCGTCCAGCCGCAGCACCCACAGGTCCCGGTACTCCTGATGCACCGGATCGCCGTACCGGACCTCGGCGCGCACCACGGCGGTGGGGCCGTCAACCGCCACGATCTCGGTCGCCAGCGTGAACACCTCTTCCGGGCCCTGGCGCTCGGCCTCCCACATCTGCCCGATCGCATCCAGCCCGGTCACCGGCGCCTCGTAGGGTGCCTGCCGGTAGGTCGCGTCGGGCGTGAACAGGGCCGCCAGCGGCCCGGTCCCCGGCGCCCGCCACGCGGCCTCGTACCCGGCTAGCCACCCGCGCACCATCTCCCGGTCGGTCACCTGACCATGGTGCCCGGCCGATCCCCGGCTGGCCAGCCGTCCAGCCGCGCCGTGCTGGCCGCCATCTAGCATGGCCGGGTGCTGATCTGGCTGAACGGGGCGTTCGGGGCGGGTAAGACCGTGACCGCGGCTGAGCTGGCGCGGCTGGTTCCGCAGAGCCGCCTTTTCGACCCTGAGCAGGTCGGCTACGTCCTGCAAGCACAGCTGGCCGACCAGCCGGCCGTCGATTTCCAGGACTGGCCGGCCTGGCGCGCGCTGGTGGCGGCGAACGCCGCCGAGCTAGCTGGCCAGACCGGGCAGCATCTGGTCGCGCCGCAGACCGTGCTGGCGCAGCGGTATCTGGACGAGATCTTCGCCCGGCTGCGGGCGGCGCGGCTGCCGGTGTTCCACGTGCTGCTCGACGCGGCGGACGTCGTGCTGCGCCAGCGGATCGAGGAAAGCGAGGAGGCCCGGCAGTGGCGGCTGGATCACCTGCCCGCGTACCAGACGGCCCGGCCCTGGCTGATCCGGGCCGCTGACCTGGTGCTGGACACTACCGCCTTGACTGCGGTGCAGGCCGCTGGGCAGATCGCGGCGGCACTGCCAGGGCCGGTCATCGGCCTGGGCTCGGCTGCCCCGGGTAATGTCCCGCTGGCGGCGTCGGCCGCGCCGCCGCGGCGTGTCCGGCAGACCTACCGCAACGGCGTGCTGGTGATCGTCGTTGACTGCTCGGATCTGGGCCGGTCGGCGCGCTTCTGGACCCAGGCGCTCGGATACGCGGCCAGGCCGCCGACCGGGCCGTACCAGTGCCTGCTGCCGGCCGACGGCGTCGGCATCGAGGTGCTGCTCCAGCAGGTCGGCGACGCCAAGCGCCAGAAGAACCGGCTGCACCTGGACTTGCGCACCCTCGACCTGGACGGGGAAGTCCGGCGGCTGCTCGAGCTCGGCGCGACTCAGCGCACCGCCGAGGCCGTCGTCGAGGACGACTGGCGCTGGCATGTGCTGGCCGACCCGGACGGGAACGAGTTCTGCGTGCTCCGGCCGCCTTTCGGCCTCGGTCACTAGAGCTCGCCGCGCTCGGCGAGGGAGTCGCGGAACCCGCCGATTGCCGTGCGCTGGTCGGTCCCCAGCTCGTCAGCGACGACCATGTCCGTGCCGGAAGGCCCTGCAGTGGGATCCGGACTCGGCTGGCCAGCACCTGCTCAGCGCGGAAGGCGCCGGGCGGCCGGGCCAGCCCGGGCTCGCCTCGCCCGGAGGACCCGGCCGGTGACCTTTGCCCATGGCGGGCAGCATGATCCGGCGGTGGGGTTAATACAGCTAGTTAAGATGACTAGTTAAGATGACTAGCGGCGCTGGAAGGAGGCGCCATGCGAGTCCTCATCGCATACGGGTCCGAGCGGGGCGGCACCGCCGGGCTGGCGGCCATGATCGGTGACGAATTGTCCGCGCACGGGTTCGACACCGCGGTGCTCCCGGCCGGGAAGGCCGGGAAGATAGCCGCCGGTGACTTCGGCGCCGTGCTGATCGCCGGGGCGCTGTACGCCGGCCGGTGGCATCCCGATGCCCGCCGGTTCGCCCGGCGCAACGCCGAGGTGCTGCGGCAGGTTCCGGTCTGGCTGGTCGCCAGCGGGCCGCTGGACGGCTCAGCGCAGGCCCGGGCAATCCCGCCCGTGTCACACGTGGCCCAGGTGATGTCCCTGGTCGGCGCGCGCGGGCAGGTCACGTTCGGCGGCCGGCTGGCCCCCGACGTCAAGGGGTTCCCGGCTCACGCCATGGCCAGGAAGCACGCCAGTGACTGGCGCGACCGTGAGCACATCCGGCAGTGGGCCGCGACCGTCGCCGCTGAGCTGCACCGGACGGGCTCGGCCGGGCTGAGCCACGCGGGCGGAGCGGCCCGGTGAGCGGCAGCACGCGGGCGGCGCGGCACCGGGGCGGCGCAGCCGCCGTCGGCCTCGCGCTGGCCGCGGCGGCCGAGGCTGCGACCTACCACTGGTGGCGTGAGTGGTGCCTGAACTGGGGCGCCACCGCGCAGGAGCGGGCACGGCGGCTGCCCGGCGACGAGTTGCTGGCCAGCCCGGATATCGTGTCGACCCGGGTGACCTGGATCGGGGCACCGCCAGAGGGGATCTGGCCGTGGCTGGTGCAGATGGGACCAGGCCGGGGCGGTGCTTACACCTACGACTGGATCGAGAACCTGTTCGGCCTGGGCATGCACAGCGCGGACGAGATCCTGCCGCAGTACCAGGATCTGAGGGTCGGGGACGTGCAGCAGCTCGGCAAGCGAGGCCCGCGGCTGCGGGTCGCCGTGCTCGACCCGCAGCGGGCGCTGGTGATGCGCTCCGACGACGGCAACTGGGTATGGGCGTTCGTACTCGAGCCGGCGAGCGACGGCACGCGGCTGATCAGCCGTAACCGCATCGCCACGCCCAGCGCCGCGCGGCCGGCCCGGGTGGTGAACAGGTACCTGATGGAACCGGGCAGCCTGATCATGGAGCGCAGGATGCTGCTAGGCATCCGGGACCGTGCCGAGCGCAGTAACGCCGCCGGCGTCCGGAGTACTCCCGGCGGCGTGGCATCGTGAGATCGTGATGCTGACGCGAGCACTGGCGGCGGCGCCGGCCCGGCTGGCCGGCGGTCACCTGGCGCTGGGCGGCGGCGGGCTGGCCCACTTTCTCATCCGGCTGTTCATCTGGCACGAGATGTGGCGGCTGGCCCGGTCCGTCTGGCGGATCCCGACGTTCGGCCCGATCATTGTGATCGTCGTGGTGGCGGCCCTGGTTGT
>JBKQSL010000092.1:0-9020 GCA_052143655.1 Streptosporangiaceae bacterium
TCACCGTGTGCGGAGATCTGGTCATCGCCCCGGCCCTTCAGCTGATCGGGCAGCGGCTCCGGTCAACGCCAGCCGTGCCCGCTGCGCCCGCCGGGCAGCGTACTGCGGCCCGGCTCCTGCTCAGCCAAGTAGAGCTCTTGTGGCGTCGCCAGATCATTCAGTACATCCTCATCCAGGCCGTCCGGCCCTGACCGCAGCCGCGGCAACCGCGTGGGCGCAGGAGCGACGATCGACGTACAGGCGCGGGCGATTGATGCGTCGCTCAGCCGCCTGGGACTCGGTCGCCACGCCGAGCCGCGCGTGATCGGCGTGGTTACACCGTCTGAGCTACCACCGGCTCAGGCCGGCGAGCATCAGCCGGATGATCCTGTTGCGGTAGGCCTCGGCGAATGTCGTCTGCCCGGCGACCATCCGGACGAACAGCCGCCAGGCGGCTGGTACCTGCGCAACGGCCCGGTAGAACGGTGCCGGGTGGCGGATGAACGCCTCAAGGAATGCCTGCCCGGCCAGCATCTCGGGTTCGAGTTCGGCCTTGACGGCGTCGGTGTAGCCGGCGATCGCGGTGCGGGTCTCGGCGGTGGCGGCTGCCGCCGCCGCCTGGCCGGCGTGCCGGCCCGAGCGGAGCGCGAACGAGATCCCCTCCCGGGTCCACGGCTCCAGCAGCCCGGCCGCGTCCCCGGCGACCAGGACCCGGCCCCTGGCGAGCGGCGAGTCCCGCTCCCGGCAGCGGGTGAGATGGCCGGTGCTGATCCGCGGCTCGATCCCGGCTAGGCCGAGACGCTCGGTGAACTCCGCGAGATAGGCGCGGGTCGCGTCGGCGTCACCGCGGGCGGCGATCACGCCGACAGACAGCACGTCGCCCTTGGCGAAAACCCAGCCGTAGGAGCCGGGGTCGTGACCGAAGTCGATGAGGATGCGGCCTTCCCACGAGGCCACCTGCTCCGGCGGGGTCGGAATCTCGGCCTCCAGGCCGAGATCGACCTGGCGGAACGTCACGCCGACGTAGGCCGATGAGCGGCCCGCGGAGCCGTCGGCGCCGACCACGACCCGGGCGAGGATGTCGCCGTGCTCCCGGGTGGACAGCCGCACCAGGTCACCGTCCTCGGCGATCTTCAGCACGGTGGTCGCCTCGCTCAGCGTCACGCCGGCCTCCGTCGCGCGGTCCACGAGCGCGGCGTCGAACTCGTCCCGCATCACGAGCGTCAGCAGCGGCTCGGACCGGGTTCGGGTCTTCTCCCGCTTCCCGTCGAAGCTGAACGAGAAGGAGCGCACCTGCGCCCTCGGATTCAGCGCCAGCCTGTCGGGGAGCGTCCGCATCGACGCGTTGATCAGGCCGCCACCGCAGGTCTTGTACCGGGGGAGCGTCGCGCGCTCCAGCAGGATGACCCGGCTGCCCGCCAGGGCAGCCGCACGCGCGGCCGTCGCTCCGGCGGGCCCGGCGCCGATTACCGCCACGTCCCAGATATCGGCCTCAGTCACGAACTCGTTCACTTCCCGGTCCTGGCTAGCCGACGCCGCGCCTCCGCCCGCCGGCGCCGACGGTCACTGACGTTATTTCCGCACCAGATATATCGCCTCGCCCGGGATTCGCAGGATCCGGATCCGGCGCGGCGGCCTGGTGAAGCCCGCCGTCCGCAGCCAGATCCGCAGCTCTGCCGGGGTATGCACCTGGGCGCCCGAGCTGAGATAGACGAACATCGCCAGGAAATTCGCCGCCGTCGACGCCCTGCGGGCGGGCTCGGCGAACGCGTCCATCACGGCCAGGGTCCCGCCTGGCGAGAGCGACTCCCTGATCCGCCCGAGGAGCGTCACGATCTGGCCGGCGGTCAGATGGTGCACGAGGTTGAAGCACAGCACAGCGTCGTAGCCGCTGCCAAGGTCGTCCAGGGTCGCATCGCCGTCACGGTGCCGGACCCGGTCGGACATTCCGGCCGCGGCGATGATCTCCCGGCCGATCGCCGCGCTGCCGGGCAGGTCGAGCACGGTGGCCGTGAGCTTCGGATGACGCTGGCAGAGCGCCGCCGAGTACCAGCCGTGCCCGCCGCCGACGTCGAGCAGCGACGTCGCGCTCGGTGGCAGCCGGATCTTCCGTGCGACCTCGCTGGCGCTGAGACGGGCGAGGTCGAGCTGGCCGTAGATGTACCGCCGCCAGTAGGGGTCGTCGGCCGCCGCGCCGTGGCTTCCGCTGACCTTCCCGGTCCGGGTCACCTGATCCAGCCCGGACCACCAGTCCCAGTAGTCCGCGGTACCGGCGACGTACCGGGTGACCGACAGGCCCGACCGGGGGTCCAGCCAGCGCCGGGACGAACGGCTGAGCCGGTACACCCCGCCGGAGCAGCTGACGTGCCCGAAGGACCGCAGGCAGTGCAGCATCAGCTGGGTGGGCACCGGATCGAGGCCCAGCTCGCCGGCGAGCTCGGCGACCGTGGCCGGCCCCTGGGCGAGCCGCTCGGTCACGCCGGTCCGGACGGCCGCGACCACGATTCCGGACAAGCCCATCCCGGCCCACGCCTGCGCCGCGGCGGTCGGCACCAGGCCCAGCCGGAGCGCCAGCCACTCGGCCGGGTTGGCGCCGTGCAGGGCGAGCCTCATTCCAGTAGTGTGCCAGCACAGCGCCGCCCCGATAGGCCAGGTAAGCGTCGTCTCGACAGGAACGCCAGCATCTCCGATGCCCACGAACAGCGCGCGGCCCGCCGGCTTGCTGCTGCCCCGCGCGCGGGCGCTGGTCATCGCGAGTCATCCAGGCCCGTGCCTGGCGATCACCGCCATAGTCACCGTGCTCACCGCGCAGGCCGCGCCGCACGGCACCGGCCCCGTGCTGGTCGCCCCGGCAATCCTGGCCGGCCAGCTCTCGGTCGGCTGGTCCAACGACGCGTGCGACGCAGCGCGGGACAGCGCGGCCGGGCGCACGGACAAGCCGATCGCCCGCGGTGACATCAGCGTCCGCGCCGTCTGGGTCGCCGCCTTCAGCGCCCTGACGGTCGCCGCGACCCTGTCGCTGCTGATCGGGCCGTGGCCGCTGCTGATCAACGCCGTCATGGTCGGTGCCGCGTGGGCGTACAACCTCGGCCTCAAGTCGACGTGGGCATCAGGCCTGATGTACGTCCTGGGATTCGCCCCGATCCCGGCGTTCGCGACAAGCACGCTGCCAGGTCACCCCTGGCCAGCCTGGCCGGTCACGGCAGCTGCCGGGTGCCTGGGCCTCGGCGCGCACTTCGCGAACGTGCTGCCGGACCTCGCGGCCGACCGGGTCACCGGGGTCGAGGGACTGCCGCAGATCGTGGCCGCCCGATGGGGTGCCCGGGCGGTCCGGGCGGCCGCGATCGTGCTGCTGCTGGCGGCGTCGGTACTGCTGCTGCTGGCGGCCATCCCGTCCCGCCGGTGGATCTCCGCGACCGGCCTGGCCGCCGCCGCGATCCTCGCCCTGGCCGGTTTTCGCGGGTCGGGGAAGGTACCTTTTTTCGCGGCTCTCGGTATCGCCGCCGTGGACGTCGCGCTATTCCTCGCTGGCGGCGAGGCGCTAACCTGACCTGAGGAACCGGTCATAGCACCCAGCGACGGAGGTATTCGCGCGTGCCAGGAACCCGGACATGACGCAGATCGCGGCCGTCCGGTCCGCCCTTCCGCCGCACCGCTACGCGCAGGCCGAGATCACCGGCATGGTGGTGGATCTCGGCGGCCTGGACCCGGTTCGGCGCGTACTCGTGGATCGCCTGCACGGCAATTCCGGAGTGAAGTTCCGGCATCTCGCATTCCCGATAGCGGAATATCGCGATGTGTACGGACTCGGGCCGTCCAATGAGCGATATGTCGGCGCGGCGACCGGACTCGGGGAGCAGGCTCTCCGCGGCGCCCTGGGCGACGCGGGTGTTCTCGCGCGCGAGCTGGATCTGCTGATCGTCACGTCGGTCACGGGCGTGATCGTCCCGTCGATCGACGCCCTGCTGATCCCGAGGCTGGGGTTGCGGCCGGACATCAAGCGGCTGCCGGTATTCGGCCTCGGCTGCGTGGCGGGCGCTGCCGCGCTCGCGCGGCTGCACGACTACCTGCTGGCCTGGCCCGGGCACACCGCCGCCCTGGTGTCGGTGGAGGTGTGCTCGCTGTGCTGGCCCCGGGCCGGGATCTCGACCGCGGATCTGATCGTCAGCGGCCTGTTCGGCGACGGCTCCGCAGCGGTGGTCGCCCGGGGCGGACAGGCAGCCAGGGAACACGGCCACAGCTCGCGGCCTGGCGGTACCCGGGGAGCGGCCGGCGGTCCGCAGATCATCGCCACGCATAGCGAGGTCTGCCCGGACAGCAACGACGCGCTCGGCTGGCGGCTCGGTTCGGATGGTTTCCGGATCGTGCTGACCCCCGGGCTGTCCGACGTCGTCGAACGGGAGCTCGCCGCCGTCGTCACCTCGTTCCTGGCCAGGCAGGGGCTGACCGTCGACGAAATCGGCACCTGGATGGGGCACCCGGGCGGACCGAAGGTGATCGATGCCGTGCAGCATAGCCTCAAGCTGCCGGACAGCGCCATGGCCGTGAGCCGCCGCTCGCTCGCCGAGGTCGGGAACCTTTCCTCGGCGTCGGTGCTGCACGTCATGGAGATGACGCAGGCGCAGTGCCCGCCGCCCGCGGGGTCGTACGGGGTGATGATCGGACTCGGTCCCGGGGTCAGCGTCGAGCTGATTCTCCTGCAATGGTGACCGGCCGGGTGCCCGTGAACGTGCGCTGATGCAGATCTACTACGCGCTGCTCGCCGTGATCATCGTGGAGCGGATCTTCGAGCTTGTGGTGTCCCAGCGGCACGCCAGGGCCAGCCTGGCCGAGGGCGGCATCGAGTACGGCCGGGGCCACTTTCCCGTGATGGTCGCCTTGCACACCGGCCTGATCCTCGGCTGCATCATCGAGCCGATCGTGACGCACGCCCCGTTCATTCCGGCGCTCGCCTACCCGATGATCGTCGTCGTGATCGCGGCGAACGCCCTGCGCTGGTGGTGCATCGCGACGCTCGGCCCCCGGTGGAGCGCGCGGGTGATCGTGATCCCTGGCAAGCCGCTGGTGCACGACGGGCCGTATAAGTGGTTCGCGCACCCGAACTACGTCGCGGTCGTGGCCGAAGGCGCGACGCTGCCGCTGGTCGGCTCGGCCTGGATCACGGCGCTGACGTTCACGGCTCTGAACGCCTGGCTGCTGACGGTCCGGCTGCGGTGCGAGACCCGGGCCCTGGCGACCGCGCCGCCATGATCGACGTCCTGGTCGTCGGCGGCGGCCCGGCCGGGCTGGCCACGGCGATCGCGTGCGCGCAGCGTGGCCTGTCGGTCACCGTGACGGAGCCGCGCGCGGGGCCGATCGACAAGGCATGCGGCGAGGGACTGATGCCCGCGACCGTGCGCCGGCTCGCCGGGCTTGGCGTGCACCCGAAGGGTCATGTCGTCACCGGGATCCGCTACCTGGACTCCCGGGGCGAGGTCGAGGCGCTGTTCCGGCGCGGGCCGGGACTCGGCGTCCGGCGTACGACGCTGCACTCCGCGCTGGCCGATCGCGCCAGCGAACTCGAGATCCCGGTGCTCCCGGTGCGGGTCACGGAGTTCAGCCAGCGGAACTCAGCCGGCCCGGGCCAGCGCGGCCAGGACGAGTTCACCGCGGGCGAGTCCGGTCCGGGAGTGACCGCCGCCGGGATCCAGGCCCGCCACCTCGTCGCGGCGGACGGTCTGCACTCGGCGATCCGCCGGGCCTGCGGTCTTGATCCGCGCCCGGCACGGCACGTCCGGTACGGGCTCCGCCAGCACTACCGGGTCGCTCCGTGGACCAGTCTGGTCGAGGTCTACTGGGCGAAGGATTCCGAGGCCTATGTCACCCCGGTTGCCGAGGACGTCGTCGGGGTCGCGGTGCTCGGCAACGGCCAGGCGAGCTTCGAGTCGCGGCTGGCCGCCTTCCCGGCCCTGCGTGAGCGCCTCGCCGGAGCCGAGCCGGCCAGCAGCGTCCGCGGCGCCGGGCCGCTCCGGCAGGATGTCGCGCGGCGCACCAAGGGACGCGTCCTGCTGGTGGGAGACGCCTCCGGGTACCTGGACGCGCTGACCGGCGAGGGCATCGGCGCGGCACTGAGCGAGGCGACTGCCCTGGCGGACTGCCTCGCGGCCGGCCGGGCGGGCGACTATGAGCGGGCCTGGCTGCAGGTGACCCGCACGTCCCGGGCGCTCACCGCCGGGCTGCTCTGGTCCCGGAACGCCCCGGCGATCGGGCCGCGGATCGTGCCGGCCGCCCGGCGGCTCCCGTGGCTGTTCGCCGCGATCGTCAACCAGGTGGGGGAGGCCTAGCCCGTGCGGTTCTACGACGAGCCGGTG
The DNA here is from genome assembly GCA_052143655.1 of Streptosporangiaceae bacterium. Lineage (GTDB taxonomy): Bacteria > Actinomycetota > Actinomycetes > Streptosporangiales > Streptosporangiaceae > CAVSUR01. The sequence goes on from JBKQSL010000092.1 coordinate 6,330, forward strand.
ACCTTACACTTTCCCAGCATGACTGCAGAGCGTTCTGGCACATCCGAGGTGCCCCCCGGGCAGAGCGCTCCGGTGGCCGCGGACGTAACCGACGCGGACCCGTCCCTGGCCGTCCCGGCCCAGTCTGACCCTGGTGGCGCTGGCGCCTCGCCTGACCTCATGGTGCGGGTCCTGGATCAGGACCATCTGCTGCAGGGCGGGAAGACCTACCGGGTCGGCCGTGATCCGGAGTCCGACATCGCGATCAACGACCCCCGGGTTTCCCGGGCGCACGGGGTGCTCCGGGCGGAGGGCGCAAGCTGGGTGCTGGAGGACCTCGGCAGCTCGAACGGGACCTTCCTCGGCCCCGACCGCACCCAGCGGGTCCAGATCACCCGCGCGTGCGAGGTACGCCTCGGGCACCGGGACAACGGGCCGGTCGTGCGGTTCCAGCCGCAGCAGCCGGCGGCGGCCGTGCCGAGGGCACCGGAATCCGGCGCGGCGGGCAGCGCGCAGGCCGGGAGCGCGGCGCCCGCGGCGGTGCCGCCGCGCGGTCGCACGACGCCCGGCTCGCCGTCGGCAATGACCGCCGGCGAGGCGTCGATGACCCGCATGATGCCGAGCGTCGTCGGCCGGCCCACGTCGATGATGCACCTCGGGTCGCTGGCGACCACGACTCTGAAGATAGGCCGCTCCCCGGACAACGACCTGGTGCTGGCGGATCTGGAGGTCTCCCGGCGGCACGCGGAACTGCGCCGCCGGCCGGACGGAACCTACGAGATCGCCGACGTCGGCAGCTACAACGGCACCTACGTCAACGGCAGGCGGATCACCTCCCGAGTGCTGACCGAATCCGACATCATCGGCATCGGGCACTCCACGTTCCGGCTCAAGGGCAGCGAACTGAGCCAGTTCGTCGACCAGGGTGCGATCACGTTCACCGCCCGGGACCTAGTCGTCACGGTCAACGGCGGCAGGAAGACGCTGATGGACCACCTGTCGCTGTCCATCCCGGAGAAGTGCCTGGTCGCAGTTCTCGGCCCGAGCGGCGCCGGCAAGTCGACGCTGCTCGGCGCGCTGACCGGGATGCGGCCCGCGGACACCGGCAGCGTGCTGTATGACGGCCGCGATCTGTACGCGAACTACGACGAGCTCCGGCACCGGATCGGACTGGTCCCGCAGGAGAACATCCTGCACACCCAGCTGACCGCCCGGCGCGCTCTGCAATACGCTGCCGAGCTGCGGTTCTCCATGGACACGACGGCGCAGGAGCGCGACGCCAGGATCGACGAGGTGATGGCGGAGCTCGGCCTGTCCCAGCACGCCGGCACCCGCGCCGACCGGCTGTCCGGAGGGCAGCTCAAGCGGGTCAATGTCGCGCAGGAGCTCCTGACCAAGCCGTCACTGCTGTTCCTCGACGAGCCGACCTCCGGCCTGGACCCGGGCCTGGACAAGTCCGTGATGCACCAGATGCGCGACCTCGCGCACGATGGCCGGACGATCATCGTCGTCACGCACAGCGTGGCCAACATCTCGGTCTGCGACCGGCTGCTCTTCCTCGTGCCGGGCGGGAAGGTCGGGTATTTCGGCCCGCCGGATGAGGGGCTGCAGTATTTCGACGTGCCGGAATGGGCGGACGTGTTCCAGGCCACCGAGGCGCATCCGGAGCGGGACTGGGCTGCGGAGTTCCGGGCCTCGCCGTATTACGCGCAGTACGTGGCGCCCGAAGACGTCCCGGCACCCGAGGCGGGGCAGGCGGCGCCAGCCGCGCCGCGGCGCCGCGGCTGGCTTGGCCAGGTCATGACCCTGACCCGGCGGTTCGCCCAGGTGATCGCCGCCGACCGCGGCTTCCTCATCACGATGGCCGTGCTGCCAATCGTGCTCGGGCTGCTGATCCACTTCGTGCCGGCCGCGCATGGGCTGAGCGGTTATCCAGGGACCCGGCTGACCGCGCAGGAACTGCTGCAGCTGCTGATCACCAGTGCGTGCCTGACCGGCACCGCGGCAGCGTTCCGGGAGATCGTGAAGGAACGGCCGATTTACATCAGGGAGCGAGCCGCCGGATTGTCCGCGTTCGGCTACCTGCTCTCCAAGCTGCTGATCATCGGTGCTATCAGCATTGTGCAGTCGGTCGTGATCGTGCTGATCGGCCTGGCCGGACGGGCGATGCCGCCGACTGGGTCATTCCTGCATCACCTGCCGCTGGTCGAGATCCTGATCGCGGTCGGGCTGCTCGCGATGTCCTCGATGTGCCTTGGCCTGATGGTGTCGGCGCTGGTGAACACGTCCGAGAAGGCCGTGCCGTTCCTGGTCATGCTGGTCGTCGGCCAGATCGTGCTGTCCGGAGGCGTGGTGCCGCTGGCGGGGATCGCGGGACTGTCCCAGCTGTCCTGGATCGCGCCCGCGCGGTGGGGCCTCGGCGCCGCCGCCTCCACGGTCAACGTGAACGCACTGACCCCGGTCACGGCGACAGCCGATCCGCTGTGGAACCACACGCCCGGCACCTGGCTGCGCGACATCGGATTCACGGTCGGCCTCGCGGTGGTCTTCCTGATCGTCACCTGGATCCAGCTCCGGCGTCTCGGGCCGCGCCGGCGCAAGGCCAGGGCCTGACCGCGCTGGCGGATCTGGACCGCGCCGGCAGCCGACCGCGGGCGAGCCCTGACTGGCGGGAGACTTGCGTCATGGTCACTGAATACGTCGTGCTGCTCA
>JBKQSL010000093.1:0-13886 GCA_052143655.1 Streptosporangiaceae bacterium
GTAGTCGAGGGAGCCCTGCGCCGCCGCGACCTCGTCGTCAGCTCCGACCCTGACGACCTGCAGTCAATCGCCTCCGCCACGGGCCGCCGGCTTGAGATCGACCACCCCTGACCCGGTAGCGCAAACCCTCACCTCGCGCAGACACTCAGCGCGCAGCACGGCCTGTACGCGCTCGCCAAATCGCGGTTCGATCGCGACGACGCTCCAGATCGAGATGATATGCGCGCCGTTTGCGAGAAACAGGCCCGGCCTCCATCCCAGGCGCGGCTGCCGCGCCGCGAACCCCCGGGGGATCAAGAGCGGGCTCCGCATCATTCGAAGCCGTCTGAGTCTGTTCGATCCACGGGAGGGCAAGGGCGTTCGTCCAGGCTGGTGGGCGTCCGCTTGGGCCGGTCCGACCGGCACCGGTCTTCGCGGCTGCTTCGCTATGCGGGCTCACGTCGTCGCGGACGTGGGCGTTTCCTGGAACGGTGAACGGACCTGGGAGCTGTCTTAGATTTCGGTCGTGGCTTCAGCCTTGCCGTCCTTCACCGCGCCCTGGAGCGCGGCGTAGTCGCGTTCGTTCTGGTCGGCGTAGGTTTCGGCGAAGTCGGCGATGGCCTGGTCGAACTTGGCGGAGCCGCGAGGTAGGCGGCCAGGGCGATGCGGTCCCCGGAGCGGGCGTGCGCCCGGGCCGCAACTCCCACGTCGGGGCTGCGGGTGAAGACACCGTTGATCGGGCCTCCGCGAGCACCGTAGCGAATCTCTCAGAGCACGGCGACGGGAATAGCCATCGCGGCCACGTTCTGAACGCTAACTGAAACGAAGCTGGCGGGCACCGGCAACCGGAGTGTCATGTCTAAGCTTGTCGTTTAACCTCCGGCTTCGATCGCGCTGACGTGGGCTTGTTGTTCTGGCTCTGCGGGTGTGCCGGGCTTCGGGGAGGCTGGGTGGTCTTGCTGGCCTACGATCGGTTCCCGTGCAGCCCGATGAGCGCCTCGTACGCGTTCGCCTGTTGCGGGAACGGGGACTGACCCCGAAGCAAATCGCCCCGTGCGCTTGGGATCGGGTCCGCCGAGGCGGACCGCCTGGTCCGCGCGGCGGCCGTCCTGGCGCAGGCCGAATCGCCCGGGCCCGCGCTGGCCGGCTGCTGGATCAGCCCGTCCTGGAGTACTGGCCTGACCGTCGGCGATCATCCCGGATGGCCGCTGCACGAGGATTCGGCAGCCGGGACCGACGGCCTGGCCGCAGTGCTGGTGGCTCGCAGGCACAGGCATGGCAAGGTCTCTGTCTGCGGCTACCTGGCCGACGTCTACTCTCTACTGCCTCGGGGTGAAAACGCTCTCGGCCCGGAAATCATGGACGATCTTGGCCTGCGCGGTTTCGTCCGCGACTTCTTCTCTGGATACGGCGGTGATCCGCTTGAGGTGCCCATCGAGCTGGCTCGCGAGGTGGTGTTCGGTTCCGTCGAGTACGCGCGCAGTCCGGGGGAGTCCTCAGGGCTGCTGAGATTGCTCAGTCGTCGATCTCCTCCCAGACCGCCTGCTCGTCGTGCTCCTCCCAGCCGGCGCCTGGCAGCGCGATGGCCCAGCTCGTCCATGTTCCGGCCGGCCGGGCCAGGGCGGTCCTCACCCTGGCGCGGACGGCCATGCCGGGCGTGAGCTCCACGGGCGAGCGCAGCGGGGCCGTCGTCATCCCCCAGTGCGTCGGCGGATCGCCGGGTCCCACTGAGAGAGAGATGCCGGGCGCGAGCTGGGCACTGAACCACAGTGCGAGCGCGTTGGCCGTTCCGCAGGCGCGGACGGGGAGCACCGTCTCGGCTTCGTAAGGCGCCTGCGCCTGCTGAAGCGGGATCAGGCCCGCGTCGGTCGTCCACAGCCGGCTCGCCTGGGAGCGCTTGTCCCGCGCCGCGAGGTGACGGAAGGTGCCGGAATAGAAGATCTCGTTGACGGTCTTCTCGACCAGGTCGTCGAACCTGAGGCCGTACGGGTTGTCCCGCAGGAACTCCACCATCTCCTCCAGATAGCGGTCGTGTACCAGCGCTGCCCACGCCATGACCAGGCGGGGGATCATGACCCCGCCCGGCTTGAGCCAGCGATCACGGGCGACGATGACCGGGACGAGCATCCCTTCGTCGATCCCGAACCCGCCGAGCCATTCCGAGACGATCACATCGACACGTTCCGGCAGCTCGACGTCCATGACGTCGCCGTGGATCACCCGGACGATCTCCGCGACACCGTTCCCGGCGGCAAGCTCCCGCGCCAGGGCGGCGGCCGACGTCCGCTCCACCGCGTAGACGCGCGCAGCGCCCGCCCGCGCCGCGAACACGCTCAGGATGCCGCTGCCAGCCCCGACGTCCAGAACGATGTCGCCGGGGCGAACCACCGAGTCGATCGCACGCCGGAACGCCCCGGTGCGAACGCGGTCGCAGATCATCGTCCGGTGTACCTCGAACTCCGCGTACATCGGGTCCGGCGGGTTCCTGATCGGCGTCCGCACGGCTGCATCGTAGCCCCGCTGGGTGACTGGTGTTATCGCGGGCGTCAATGCTCGCCTGGAGGGCGTGGATCGGTCAGGAGTTACGCGTGGATGCAGTTCGAGACCGGGAGCGGTGGATGACGGTGGATGTGGCGCCCAGGCAGTCGGGGTTGCTGACGGGACAGGGCGTTTTGCGCGGGTCCGGGCCGGGCGAGAGGCCGGCCTGGCCGGTGTTGCGCCGGGAAGGCCATCGACTGTTCCCCGAGGAAATGTTCGCCGCCTCGACGGCGCCACCGCCTTCGCTGCCATCCACGCCTGCTTGCAGGCATTAGCCAGACACTGGCGAGACCCTCCTCGCCGTCTTTCACCAGCTCTTCGCCCAAGGACCTTGGCTGCCACCGGCACCGTCGGCGGGACCTGAACGCTCACGCCCGAAGAACGACCGATAGAGGCGATTGTCCGCGTGCCCGGCGGATCTCACAGTCTTTGCTCCCGAGGCGCACGCAATCGTGCGTGCGCGTGCCGAATGCGGATCGTTTAGTGTCAGACTGGTGATGCGGCGATGGGCGCGCACTGTCCAGGCAGACGCAGGCCGGCCGGACGGGAAGGAGTTCTCCATGGGTTTCAGGCGACGTGTAAGGCGGCGGGCGCTCGTTGTCGGAGCGGCAGCCGGGGTGGCGGGCGGAGCGGCGATTGCTCACCACGCGGCCACGAAGGCCGGGGAGCAGCAGGCCGATGACCAGGCACCTGCCGACGACCAGGCACCTGCCGACGACCAGGACCAGGCGCAATATGCGCCCCCTCCGGCGGACCCGGCCGACGAGATCGAACACCTCGCGCAGTTGCACGCCTCGGGCGCGCTCACGGACGAAGAGTTCACGGCGGCCAAGGCGAAAATACTCGGGACCTGAACGCATGCCGGATGGCCAGAAGATGCTGAACAGATCGATTCCCGACAGGAACCCGGCAGGAACAGGGGGCGGAAATGAGCAGCTCGCGCAAAGAGGTGCTGGCGGACGCGATCAAGGCCGAGGCCGGTGCCGCATCGGTTGATCCGGAGACCCTGTTCACCGATGACGTCGTCGGCTGGTCACCGTACGTCACCGTGTCAGGGCTGGAAGCAGTCGCTGACCTGTCCGCCCTCCGTGAAGAAGCGTTCTCCAACGTGGTGGTCACGTTCCGGGGACTGGACGAAGTGGGCAACCGGGCATTCGCCGAATGGCTCATCGAGGCTGATCACACGGGGCCCCTCGTGCTTGACGAGGATAGCGTGCTGGAAGCAACGGGACGGCATGTCCAGTTGCCCGGCGTTACCGTGGCCGACTTCCGCGAGGGGAAGATCCGGTCCTTCCGGACGTACTTCGACGACCTGTCGCTGATCGAGCAGATGGTCGGCGCCTGACGAGCCGGCCGCTGTGGAGTTCCGCGTCGAGGACCATCCGGATCCGGTCGACATCGAAGTCCTGGAAACGCAGATCCGTCGTGAGGCGTCCGCCGCCATGGGACTCGGCGACGAAGCCGACCTGGCGATCTTCGTGCGCGACGCCGGCCGGGTCGTAGCCGGCATTAGCGGGTGGACCTGGGGGGACTGCTGTGAACTGCAGAGCCTGTGGGTGGAGCCGAGTCTGCGCGGGCGCGGCCTCGCTACCCGGCTTCTCGCCGCCGCTGAAGCCGAGGCGGCGGCGCGCGGGTGCTCGCAGACCGTCCACTTCACCTATGGCTTTCAGGCCCGGGCCCTGTATGAGCGGAATGGCTACGAACTGGTGAGTTGCGTCGAGGACTTCCCGTCAGGAACGGACGTCCTTTGGTACCGCAAGCGCCTTAAAGGCCGCGCGGATAGGCGCTGAATAGAGCCCTTGTGTCCTCACCACCCTCGTACACCACGTAGATGGTTGTGGCAAATCGCCCTGAACCAGCAGTGTTACGCGCGTCCTGCGTGCTTCGCCCGCTCTTTGATCTCGGACCGCAGCCACAGACGCGGTCGTCTAGGTGGCGATTAGTTGATCTTACGAACCCCGGGTCAGACCCCAAGCGACGCCGCCGAGGCCCTGCGGATCGGGCTGGCCAACCGGGTGGTCGCCGGAGCAGGCCTCGGCGCCGCCGCGGCCGAGCTTGCCGCGCGCCTGGCCGCCCAGCCGCCGGGTGGCGGTGCGGGGCCAGGCGCGCGATCGACGCGGCGTGGTGCTGCAGCCCCGGGGAGGGCCTCAGGGTGGCTCTGGAAGAGCAGATCCGCTGCCTGAAGTCCGGCCTTCAAGGAGGCCGGCCAGGCGATGGCCGAGGGCCGGAGCCCCACAGCGCGCTAGCTGCACCAACAGCACGTCCGAACGCACGGCAAGCACGGAATGCACTCAGTACTCGCTTCACCCGGTCCACGACTCGTTCCACGATCAATTGGCGAAGTTGCCACGTTGCCTGTCACGCTAAGTAGCTGCTTGTCCTGTGCTAGCCCGGCACGGGCTCGCAGTGTCAGCCGGATCCGGTAGCGTGCTGACCGAATCACGGACCGTCCCGGCGGGTGCGCCGCCAGGACCCGCCACGACCGCTCGAACCTTCCCGAGCACGATCACCGGGAGCGCAACGATCTGGGCGAGACGGCCCGCTCGCGGGCGCGCGTGGCGCGTCCGGATGCTATGGAGGCTCACGACTTGGCCCGCTGGCACGGAGGTGAGCAGACCGTCGCGTTCCTGATCGGCCGCGGCCGCCTGGAGAGCTTCGAGGCGAGCGACCCGGCAGCGCTGGCGGACACGCTGGCCGGGCGGGCTGCCGCCGCCTGGAGGGCCACGGCCAGGGCGGCTCTGGCCAACGGGGACGCCGATGGTGCTTATGCGGCCGCCTATGACGCGTACCGGATGGCCACTGAGGCGCTCCTGGCCCGCCAGCGCCTGCGGGCTACCGGCGGGGACGGCTCGCACATGTGCGTCGAGGATGCGGTGTCCGCCCAGTTCGCCGCCGACATCCCGGCGTTCGCCAAGCCGACCTTCGAGCGGCTCCGCCGCACCAGGCACACCGCCCAGTACTTCGACCCCGCTGCAGCGCCGGTCACCGAGTCAGACGCGGCCTGGGCGATCGAGAAGGCGGCCGCCGCCGTCTCGGCCATCAGGGAGCTGCTGAACGCCGGATCGCTGGACCAGTTCGGCTAGCCGGGCGGCAGGTCCAGCCTCAGGATCGGGCGGCTGGTCACGGTCTGGTGGAACGACCCTGATCCCGACTCCAGCCAGGACGCCTCCCGGATCGTCACCTGAACCGGCCGGCCCAGCCGCTCCTCGGCCGCCCCGGCCGCGGCGTACAACTGATCCCGGTCGGGCTCCCCCAGAACCAGCACGTCGATATCCCCGACCGGCCGCTCGCCGCACTGCCCCCCATGACGCGCCGCCCACGACCCGTACACGTACGCCGCGCTGATCCCCCGGACCCCCCGGAACTCCCCCGCCAGGACGGCAGGCACCCCGAACGCCCGGGTCAGCACCTCGGCGAGCCCCGCGTAGTAGGGGCTGACGGTGTCAGCCCGCACCAGCCGGGTATTGCCGACCTTCCGGCTCGTGACCAGCCCTGCCCGCTCCGCCCGATTCACCTCACGATGGACCGACGGATGCGGGGCGCCCGTGCGCCGGGCGATCTCCGTCAGGCTGACCTCCAGATCCGGATCACCCAGCAGCAGCGCGAGGATCTCACCCTGCTGCTGCGAGCGCAGCACCGGAAGCAGCGACGGCGCCGGAGCTTTATCCACGAACTGAACTATACCTTTCACTTCGCGGAAGTACCGGGCCAGCGCCGCCGCATGCGCAGTCCAGCGCCCGCCCAGCAACGCCCGGCAACGCACCACGCACTGGGAACCGGCAGCAGCCCAGGGCAGGCCCCGCATCGCGCCAGCACCGCCAGCATCCACCCAGCCGCGAGCGCACTCCTGCGGCTCGTTACGTACGCCGAGAGCTGCCATACCACGGGATGTCAGGTCAACACCGAACTGGATATTCTGTGCAGCCGGGGTTGTCGTCATGGAGCACCGTGCGGGCCTGGTGCTGGGCCGGCCGGGGGAAGCAGCTGGTCGATGAGGATCCCCTTCAGCCATTGTTCGTACTGTTCGGGGCGCCAGCCTCGATCGCCGACGAGCAGCCGGCAGACCTCGGGAGACATGAGTGCGTGGATGATGTCCGCAGCGTGGCGCTCGCGCAGCTTCGGCCGGAGGGCGCCGGCCCCGGCCAGGGAACGGGCGATCTGCGATTGGCCGAGTTGCCTGTGCCGCGTCTGCTCGGCGAGCAGGGCAGCCGCGTCAGGATCGGAGGCCGCCGCGCTCACGAGGATCCGGTGAACAGGCTCGGTTCTCGACATGATGCCGCAGGTGATGCTGGCGAAACCCGACAGCTGGTTCCGGGGATCTCGGTCCGCGAGAAGCGCACGGACGTGGGGCCGGTTATCCAGCGGGACGGCCTCGTCGTCACCGGCTATGGAGACGTCGAGCAGCGCCTTGAGGATCCCCAGTTTGGACGAGAACAGCCGGTACACCGTCGCGGGCGGGACATCCGACAGGTCGCTGATGGCCTCGACCGTCGTTCCGGCATAGCCGCGTTCGAGGAACAGCGTCCGTGCGGCCTGCACGACCGCGGCACGAGCCAGGCGGGTCCGGGCCTGGCCGCTCTTGCCGTCACGCGAGCCGCGCTGCCTGGCAGCAGCGTCATAAATCCACGCCTGGCTCTCGCGGAGGCGGTGAAGCGCAAGCCAGCAGCAGTCGTCAGCGTCGCGTGGGGCGTGGCAGTCGGGGGGACGTTCGCCTGCCTGCTTCCGTACCTGCTGAATGAATGGCACTTTCACCGGCCTCTGCCTTACTGGGCGGTCGCCCAAGCGGCGGGAGGGTTGCTGATCGGCGCAGGCCTCGTCCCGCTCGTTCGGTCTTTCGTCGAGTTCGCCAACGCTGACGGGACTCCCGTGCCGCTGGCTTCGCCGCCGCGCCTCGTGGTGAGCGGGCCCTACCGCTACGTGCGCAATCCCATCTACGTCGGCTTCCTGGCCATCCTGCTGGGCGAGGTGCTGCCGTTCGGCTCATCCGGCCTCCTGGAGTACGCCGCAGTGGCCTGGTGCATCGGTGCAGCCGCCGTCCGCTTCTACGAGGAACCCACCCTGGCCCGCAAGGTCGGAGCCGAGTACCAGGATTACCGGCGCGCCGTGCGGGCCCTGGGTTCCCCGGCTGCATCCATGGACGCCCAGCGAGCCGACCGGACCGGCAGAACATGATGAGGTCCAAGCTCGCGCACCGTCGCCAGCGCACGGAGGAATCACATGGCGCGCATCAAAGGAGTCTCGTCCAGCCACGCCGGGCCGTACGTGAAGATTGCCTACAGGCAGAACGGCGGCATGCACGCCTGCCAGCTCCGGTGCGAACCGGGCCAGCTGCGGCGAGCCTGACCTCGAGATGCCACCTAGGATCGGCGAGGTCTAGGACTTGCAACCGCCGACGGGAAGTTGGTGAGCGCCAGGGATGAGAAACCGGCAAGCTTGGCGCTGTGCAGCGGTCATCTGACCAGGAGATCATGTCGGCGACCGGCCATGGTGACCGTGAATTCTAGCTCACCCAGCGACCACCAACCCTCTCGTCACGGTTGTGGGAGCCGACCGCTCGCTGAGGCGAATCAACCGTTGCCCGGCCCGACTCGCCTCCGACGAACTCCGGAACGTGCCCGCCGCCCGCCGCACCAGCTCCGTCCCCGCGGACGGCTCAGGCAGCGTCCTCAAGAGCGTACGGGTTGAGGATCTGTCTTCCCCACAGTTGGTTCCGCTCGACAGAGGTGAGCCGAGCAACGTCCGCGGCCTCGTCCCATTGAGCGCGGATCGTGCCTACCTGGTGGTCGATGATGTCCTTCGCCTCGTTCTTTGACAGCAGGTAGGTGTTACTGGCGGCGGCGACGCAACCAGCGAGCTGGCTATAGCGGTACCCGTCTCGACGTATCGCCATAGCCTGCGTCGCCTCCCCGCCAGATGGGGGTTGTGGGCAGATGTCGTAGGCCGGGGTGAGGGTTAGGATCGTGCCGTCCCAGAAGGCAGCGTGGTTGCGGGCGTGGTCGTCTGTATTGCCGACACAGATATTGAAGGTAATGCGGGAAAACAGCTCCCGAAGCGCTTGCTTCGGTTCGGCGAACCGACTCCGTATCGCATCGGCCAGGTCGTAATAGGTGGCATAGCGCGCCATCATGACGTCCAAATTGAGGATGGTCAGTGCGGAGACGAGCATCCGGCGGTGCCGTCCGCCTTCGAGGCGGTCGAAGCGGTCGACGAGGAGGACGTCGTGACCGAGTGCCTCAGTCACCTCCGTCAGAGCTACATCCAATCCGACCCGTCGGGCGAGTTCCATGGCCACTGCCTCGGCCTTGACAACCGGGTACGGGTCCGAGCGCGAGGACAGCTTGGCGATGAGCCTCCGATCCCCATCGTTGAGCAGCACCTTCGGCCTTGCGCCGCCGACCGACGTCCCGTGCAGCAGGGCCGTCGCCAGCACGGGCGGAAGCGGCAGGCCGGCTTCAAGCCACTCGGCCGCCGTTACCATCTCATCGAGGGAGGCCTCCGAAGTGCGTGCCTCGTAGCCGGTCGCGCTCGTCTGGAAGTCGAGCGCTCCGATGCGGTCGGACCCGGATTCAAGCAGGTATGTGAGCAGGCCGAGATCGCCCGTGTCGCTGTCCGCCGTCAAGTACCCGCTGCGTCGCTGCAGGATGACCCGCTGCCCCCACGCGTCCGGGCCAGCGCCCCGGATGCACCCAGCGACAGTGAGTCCGGCCAGCGGTCGGATCCGGCCCCGGCGGAGCGGCAACTCCGGAAGGTAGAGGGGTATGGTACCTGAACGTTCCAGGTAGCTGCGCCCGTAGGTGAAGTAGACGATCTCGCCGCTCGCTTCCAGGCGACCGGCAGCGACTGGTTCGCTGGCACCGGGGAGCCACGCCCACACGTACGCCTCGGTCGGCTCAGAAGTCATCACGCACCGGGCCCCTGGGCTCGCGGACACGAGCGGGCAGGAGCGCGAGTCGATCGCGGCCGCGCTCGACCATTGAGCGCAGCCCATCACGGTCAGCGCCGAACAAGTCGATCCCGAGGATGGTCGCGGCTTCGAAGACCGTCCCGATCCCGACGGTGGGCATGCCGCGCTCGATGTTCCGCAGCGTGACAGCCGAGATGCCGACCCGCTCGGCTAGCTGGGCTTCGGTCCAGCGCCGGGCGCGCCGAGCGTGCGCCACCTCCAAGCCCAAGACTCTGACTGCGTCGATCGTCTGCGGTGAGTAGGGATGAGCACGGCGCATGTCGTTACACTTTCGTTCAGATTCTTTATCGATAGTATAACGACTATCCTGTATCCTGGCTAGCGCTGTCTGATCGGTCTGCCCAGACACAGCCAGCCATCACGTAACGCGGTCGACCCCGGCACCGACCTCAATGACTACCGTGGCGCCGAGGCTGACAAGCTGGCAGCGGCTGCCCGTCAAGCGACCAGGCGCCCTGGGCTCGCTGCACATGGCTTGCACCAACTGGGGCAGCCTAATCCTGTCCCGGTCACAGTCCTGCGGGCGATCCACTCACGTGTTACAGGTTGCAGAAGTGCACACCGTCCTGCCGCCGCACAGCGCCGGCGCCGTGATGGGGTCGATCACGCACTGGCAGCAATGGGCGGCCCGGCCGACATGGAACGGCGCAGCGCTGGACTGGGACGCTCACGGCCAGGACATCGTCACAACGCTGGCAGACCAGGGCAAGCGCTGGCGGCTGCTGCTCACCGGCCAGGTCGCCGCGCTGGACCAGCTCAGCCCCGAGGACTATGTCCAGGCCGCCGGCTACCTGATCGGCAGGATCCGGGAAATTCTCCAGAAGGTGCTCGCGCAGTACTGGCCATGGGTCACCGTCATCACCCTGGTGATGGCGGCCGCCGTCGCCGCCTCGCTCCTGCTACTGAACTCACCCGCGGCCAAGGCATCGGCGTGGCCATCTCCGTCTTCGGCTGGCTCGGCGTGACCGGCCGATCGGTGACCGGGGAACTGCAGCGGGCGGTCAGCCACGTCGAGCAATCGCTCTGGGACTCCGAACTCGACCTGGCCGCGGCATGGGCCACTACGACGCTCCCCGACACAGACGCCGACCGCCAGCTCCACGAAGCGCAAGCACCCCGAACGCCCTTCGGGCAGACAGCCAGCCGCATGCTCACCCGCCTGCCGCGGGCCGGTCATCGGTAACAGCCGGCCTGCCGGGTGGCTCTGCGCCAGGCCTGTCTTGCAGCCGGGGGCGGCAGCCTAAGCACATGCTCGCTCAGGCCGCGATGACGATCGCCGGCGGCACGATCACGGAACGTGGCGCGGAACTGCGGAGGCGAAGAGCGTATAGCCGCCGATAGGCACGGTTGTCTGGCCTCGAGCGCGGCCACGCGGGTTGCACAAGAACTGGGCTTGTGTGCGATGGTGAAGATCAACATGCTGCTGACCTGCGCATACTAGCCGGATGGCGGAATTCAAACCTGCGGCCCCCTGCTCCCCAATCAGCGTATTCCGGGTGCCTAACGGGTCAGCATGTCGTCTGGTATGCCGCTCACCTGCGATGATCCCGGCTGGACACCGCCTGGCGTGGCCCGATGACGGCGCTCGCCGGCTCCCGTTTGACTCCCGCCGGAATCGCCGCGCCGATCACGGTGGCGCCATCAGAGGCCCGGCTCGCCGGTCGCGTACACCGCCATTCACCTCTCCCGTCTGCCATCTGGGAGCGGCTGGCCCGCTGTCATATCCCTCATGACGGACCACCAGGGCTCCCGGGGGCGGCCTCCTGCGGCCCACCGGCCGACCCCGCCGCCACCGGCCCGTGGCTAGGGTGGGACTCACGCGGTGCCGGCAGCGGAAGTCCTGCCGGCCAGGCTGGGGAGAGTGATCGGGTCATGCCCGATGACAACGAGTATGGCCCGTCGTCCGGCGCAGACGAGAATGACGTCGAAGACGACGGCGTGCTCGACGCATCGGACACCCTCGAAGGCGATCCCGGCGACGACCCGCTGGATCAGGGGATTGTGCCGCCGGATCGGTGGTCGGCAGGCGAGGGCTTCGGCACGACGCTGGCGGAGGAGCGAGCGGGCGAGTCACTCGATCAGCTTCTCGCCGAGGAAGAACCCGACCCGGATCCCTACGCCCAGGCCAGGCTCCGAGCCGAGGGCCGGTGGTCAGACTACGATCAGGAACCACGAGCAGGCCGCCTGGTCGCGGAGGACGAGGGAGCGCATCAGGATTCGGAGCCAGATCTGGTCGCACGCGACGTCGGAATCGACGGGGGCGCAGCGACGGCGGAAGAAGCGGCGGTCCATGTGCACGACGACACTGACCGTCCGCCCGAGTTCTGACCCACGCCCTGCCCGCGCGTGTCAGCTGGCCGGTGCCCTGCCGCGGTCGCGACGCATGATCCGCCGCGGCTGAGTTATCCGCGCAGGCCCGCGCACCCACCGGCACGACCAGCACGGCCGCCAGTCGCTCCGATAGGGGTGATCTGTATCTAGCGACCTGTGCGGAGATGCACAACCTGTGGCGTTCCGAATCGGCGATCCGGCGCTGGAGCAGGACACCTGCTGGTAACGCTCCGTGGCTGGCGCCGGTTGTTACCTCACGATCCGTGTCCCGCCTCGATATGCGCGCGGCTACCTCTTTGGCACGTCCAGCCGGTGACGCTCAGATTCAGGCACTCCGCGCCGGGCCGGAAGCCTCCGGGGCCGGCTACTGGCGGGAGTGGCGTGCGTGGCCCTCTCTGCCAAGCTGTCGTGAGGCACCCGCCCCTCAGTACCACTGATTCCCCGAGGGCGGGGATGGAGACAGATTTCCGAGATGACTTTGACCGTGCTCGACCGTGCGCCGGCTACCGGCGATGCTGGACGGGTGACTGGCGAGCAGGAGCGCCCGGATCCGGAGGTGCCCGAGCGGGCCCGCCGGCGGACGTTCACCGCGCAGTACAAACTGGATGTGCTCGCCGCCTACGACGCGGCGGGGCCGGGTGAAAAGGGCGCGATCTTGCGCCGGGAGGGCCTGTATTCCAGTCACATCGTGGATTGGCGGCGGTCCCGGGATAGCGGGGCGCCGGCGCGGCCCCGCGGCCGCCCGGCGCCTGATCCGCGGGATGCGCAGATCGCCCGGTTGCGCAGGGAGAAGGCCAAGCTGGAGCAGGAGCTGGCCAAGGCCCGTGGTCGTGCTCTGCCACAGCCAGGAGCAGGCCGAGCACGTCAGGGCACAGCTAGCGAAGTGGCTGGCGCCCCGGGGGCTGGCCTTCAACGAGGACAAGACGAAGATCGTCCACCTCGATGAGGGCTTCGGCTTCCTCGGGTTCAGCGTCCGCCGCTACCAAAACCGCAAGCTGCTGATCAAGCCGTCCAAAGCGGCCGTCAGGCGGGTCCGGGAACGGCTCGCGTCCGAGACGCGCTCTGCGTGCCGTGAGTACGGCGCGTGCATTCCGGATCTCAGTCCGCGCGCGATCGTCGAAGGACCCGGGGCGGGCTGGCCGACAGGGACTGCCCCGCTCGGGCCGCCGGGCCAGGAACAGGGTCAGCCGGGACCCTGTTTGCGGTGCCGGGCAGCTGCCGTGTGGCTGCTGCTGACCGCCCCCGGGGAAGGGCGGGCTCACCCTGCCGGCCTGGAAAGGACTGTTGCATGCGAGCGCTGCAGTTTACGGCTTACGGAGGTCCCGAGGTCCTCGCATGGGGAGACGCTCCTGTTCCGCACGCGGGGCCGGGGCAGATCCGGATCGCTGTGCGGGCGGCCAGCGTTAACCCGGCCGGCTGGAAGCTGCTGGCCGGGGCCATGTCCGATGGCCAGCCCCTGGCCGGTACGGGTTATCTCGGATACGACGCCGCCGGCGTGGCGGACGAGGCCGGTGAGGGGGTCCGCCGACCTGGGCCGCCTAGCGGCTCGCCTCCCCGCCCGCGCCTCAGCTTGGCTTACGAGCGCGGAGGGCACAGACCAGCACCCGGCGGGCCTTGAAGCTACCAGGGCTAGGAAGGGCCGTCTTCCCGGAACTGCCGGTGGCCGCGCTGTGCGCCACCCTCCCCTTGCAGGGCGGGAACCGGGACCGGGCCCGTCGGCCGTCCCCGGATTCCTAGTGCCCGCTGGTTACGGACCTTCGGCTCTTTCCGCGTCGGCCGGGCGGTGGCAACCATGATGGCGTGACCGCTATCGCGATCAGCTACGAGTCGCTGCTCAAGGTACGCAAGGGTGCGGTGGACATCGTGGATGTCCCCGAGTTCGGGTTCGTGGCGGAGACCGGGACCGGTGAGCCCGGCGGCGCCGAGTTCACCGAGGCGGTGCAGGCCCTGTACAGCGTGAGCTACGGCGCGCACTTCCGGCTGAAGAAGCTCACCGGCCAGGCGCCGCGGGTCATGCCGCTGGAAGGGCTGTGGTGGGTGGACGACCCGGCCCAGCAGGACATCGTCGCCGCGG
>JBKQSL010000094.1:0-4673 GCA_052143655.1 Streptosporangiaceae bacterium
CTGCCCACAGTCTTACTACTGCCAGGCCAGCGCGTCACGGATAGCTGACCGCATCCACCGCGGTATCGGGGTTCGCGGCCGTCGACGACCTGCCGGTACCGTTCACCACGTGATAAATTCCGCCGGACCCGGCGGTGCTAAGGAAGATCGTAAGCAGGTCGTGGAGCTCGCTGCCGGGGGGGTTGGCGGTCTCGAATGCGTTGGTGGCAAAGACCGGCACGCCCTGGTTGAAGAAGCTGTAACTGCTCATCCCGTACCCATGGAAGCCGACCGCCCTATGAGAGATCAGGAACGCGGGGTAGCCGTCGGTCGCGGGATTGGCCATCCAGGCGGCCTGGCTCGGGACGTCGTACGGCATCTCGTTCTGGAAGAAGATGTCCGTGCCGTATTTCCCGTTCCAGATCGCCTCGTACTTCTCGTAGTGCTCGACGAACAGCCCATAGGCAGTCACATGGTTCCCGTTGACGACGACGCCGGTGTCCCCGACATTGTCGGTCCAGCCGACCCCGTTGCCATGGTCGGCCCGCCAGGCCCAGATGTCGTCGAGGATCACCTGGGAGCTGTTGACCACGAGGCTGGTGGTCGCCCGGCCCGGCGTGGCCCCGCCGATGCGGAAGAACACGTCCTGCACCAGGGTAGGGTCCGCCGGGTCCGCGAATCCGAGCCCTGGCTGACTGCCCACCTGCAGCAGCATCGGGGAATTCGCCGGCCCGGCAGCGAAGATCATCCCGCACAGCTTCACGCCACGAACGCTGGCTACCCGCATCGACACGATGCCGTTCGCCGGGACCATGGTGGGGAAGCCGAGGCCGAGCACCACCGTGTCCGGCCGGGTGACCTTGATGGTCTGGTGCAGGTTGTAGACGCCGGGGGTGAGGATCAGGTCCTGCCCTCGGGCCAGCGCCGCGTTGATCACCGACACCGGGTCGCTGGGGGTGGCGATAAAGAACCTCTGGATGGGGATGGAGTTGCCCGGCGTCGGGCCGTCGGCCCAGGCCGGTCCCACCGAGCCGTGCTGCACCGCCGAAACGAACACGCTGTAGTTGCCGCTGGAGTCCACCTGCAGGAACGGCGCTTCCGCGGTGACGGGGCTGGCCGCCAGGGTCGTGTACTGCCCGCCCGAGCCGAAGTTCTCGGCAGGCGCCCCCACATCACCTGAGAAGACCTGATTCCACACGCTGTTGCTCCAGCCGTCGAGGGTGCTGTTCCGGACGAGGAACTGCTGCTGGGTCCCGTTGAGCACGGGGCGGCCGGAGAACTTCGAGTCGGCGATGAAGCCGCCGCTGGAGTAGCTGGGCTTCGAGCAGTAGTCCATCAGCGAGGTGAACCCGTTGACCTCGACCCGGCGCACGGGTGACGCCTGGGACGTCGCCCAGAATTCAGCCGTTTGCCGACAAGGTGCGCCGCTCCGCGGCGCCGGGAAGTTGATCGTCAGGTTAGACAGCGAGCGCCAGAAATTATCCAGCGCGGTGCAGTTGCCGGCAGCGCCTGTTGGCGGGGAGCACTGGTTGAAGGAATCGACGGCGCCGTTGATGACGACATCGCGCGGGGAGGACCCGAGGCCGGCCACGCTGGTGTAGTAGCCAACCTGGAGGAATAGTGGGTCCGCGGCCGAACCGTAGGTGCCCGGTTCGAACAGCAGTGCGTACCGCTCGGCGCCGAACTGGTTGCCGACCTGCTGGCTGGCGATCGAGTTGACCCTGGCCTGAATCCGGCTCTGCGGCATGCTCGGGCTGAAGACATAGACGTTCGGTCCGAAATCCGGCCGACCCGGTGAGGCCGTCCGGCTGGCGGAGTCCTGTGCGCCGCTAGCCGACAGCCAGGCGGCGCCCACCGCGAGGACGGCAGCCAGCGCGAGGACGGCAACCAGAAGGGCGGGGCGGCGCCGGAGGCGACTGGCGAGGCCCGGGGTCGGTGTCATACCTGTTTCATGCCTCCTCAGGGACCCAAGCGATCGAGGTTTCGCACAAAATCATCCACTCAGAGTGAATATCAGCAGGCGAATATCAAATCTGCGTTAACGCTTAATGAAGCGGGATAAAGCGTGGCCGACTCGCCGGGATGCCGTGCTAGCGTGCGCTGCGGGCACCAGGGAGAGGTGCCGCATGCGTGAGGGGGGCCAGCAGATGGTCGTTGTAACCGAATCGCCATGCCTGTTGTGCGCCCGCCGAGGGCGGCCGTGATACCCGACCCGGGCGAGGTGCGGTACCTGGTGCTCGCCGACCGCGCCGCGCCCTACCTCCTCGCGAGAGTGCGCTGGCCGGACGTCGCTCAGGCGATCACCGTCGGCAGCCCTGACTGGCTCGACGACCCAGGCCTGTTCGATCTGCCCTACGAGCCGAGCGCCGTGACGGTGAGCTTCACCCAGGCGGCCTCGGTGGCGGCGGGCTGGGGCAGGCAACTCCGCGCCGAGGCAGCCGACGGCGTACCGTCGTTCATCCGTCGGATGCCGGCGAACTGGTCTGACCTGTCGCCCGCCGAGCGGCGCGCCTTTGGCCTTGAGTCTGTCAGGACCCGGCGTGCCTCGGCTCGTCGCCTCCGCCGTCTGCGATCGTCCCAAGCGAAGATCGGCGCCTCCGTATCCGCCGCTGCGCAAGCGAACGGGCACGTAGGCGCGCTCGCGGGAGGAGGCCCCAGCGCGGGCGTCGACGGACCGGCCACCAATGGCCGCAGCCAGATGGCCGACGTGACGGGCCGCCCCGGGAAGGTGGCAAACGAGTGCCGGCGCCATGTGCGGGTGCGCGTCGGCGGCCGGGCACACATCGTATGTGGACCCGCCACTATTTCCGTCGGCCTCGTCGATCTGGGTGAGGGCGGGGTGCGGTGCGTGCTGCCCGAGGCGCGCGCGGCGCTCGGACCAGGCACGACGCTCGACGGACCGTTCCTGCTCGAAGCCGAGGTGACCACGTCGCGGATCTGCCTCGCTGTGGCGGGCCGGATCAGCTGGAATCACAGCACCAGGGCCGGCACGCATTTCGGCGTCGTCTTCGGGGAGCTAGACGACGGCGAGACCGAAGGGGTGCAGCGGTTCCTCGTTGCCGCTGGCGGCCGACGGGGTTCACGATGAGCCCGCCGTCCGCCGAAAACGGCGATCTCCCGGCCGTCATGGCCGACGGCCACGACGGCGGCCCGGCTTCCAGCGCCGCCGTCAGCTTCGGCCGACACGGTCGCGGCGTGGCCGCCCGAGCGACCGCCGTTCGGTCGCCGCAGGAACTCGACTACCGCCTGCGGGGTCTCAGCACCGATCCGACGGACTACGTTCCCACGGCGCCGACACGACCGGACCGGCGGCGGCCCCCTCGCCGCCGCGGTCCGCTCCTGGCCAAGGTGGCCGTCCTCCTCGTCGTGGCGGCGCTCGCAGCGTGGCTCGTCCAGGCCTTCGTCGTCCAGCCCTTCGCAGTGCCCGGGGCGGCGATGTCGCCAACCCTCCAGGCGGGCGACCGGATCCTCGTCGTTAAGTCCGGTCTCCTTGACGGCGCCATCCGCAGCGGCCAGATCGTCGTCTTCCGCCCCCCGCAGTTCCTGCCCTGCACAGTCCGAGGGGGCGGCGGCGACCTCGTACTCCGGGTTGTAGCGCTGCCCGGCCAGACGATCTGGTCCATCGACAAAACGATCTTCGTCGACGGGCGGCCGCTTCGCGAACAGGGATGGTACGACCCCCGCTTCGGCCAAGTCAGCTCGAGGCCGATCCCCAGCACCACGCTCGCCCGGAACCAGTACTTCGTGATGGGCGACAACCGCTCGGTCGCCTGTGACTCGCGGGTCTTCGGGCCCATCTCGAAGTCGTCCATCGTCGGCGTGGGAATCGCCATCATCGTCAGCCACGGCCATCTGTTCTTGCGTAAGTTGTGAGCCCGGTCCACAGGCCCGCTTCGCGAGTGGAACCTAGGTGGTGCCGCACCTCGCCTAGGAATCGGGACGACTGCCGCTCCCGATACAGCTGGACTCGATCCCGCCCCGCCTGACCGGCGTGACTGCCCTCCCCGACCGAGCCGGCATCGTGGCCACGGCCTGGTGAGCGTCGATCATCCAGTTCTGTCGTCCCGTGAAACCTCCGCTCAACTGCCGTGACGGCCCGAGGCGCCCCGGCGCCTCGGGCCGGACGAGCAGCTATCGCGGGCGGACGATGAGCATGGCAGTGCCCGAGAGCGACCCCGAGAGGTTGTTCTCGGCGAAGGAGCCGACGCTCAGCGCCGAAAAGGTATGCGTCAGCGCCGTGGTGAACGGACGTCGGCCTACCCCGGCCCGGACCGAGAGCGTGAGCACCGGGATGCTGACGGCGGCGCCTTGATCTCGGAATATCCCGTCGAGCAGGGGCACCGACGACGTGGTGAAGCGGAGGTAGAGGGGGGCATGCGACGCTGCCTGGAAGACATGGACGGCCGTCACGGCAGAGGAGGGCGCCCCCCTCGTGCTGGCTGCGCCCCTGCTCACGTGCACCTTCGTGGCCGACACCTGGGACAGGTCGGCGAATGGGCCGACGCGCTGCAGCGCGCCCGGCGTGCTGACCACGTGGCTCACAGCGGGAAGCACGAGCGAGACTGTGCCCGTGGGCATGCCGGACAGATTTTCCCTGAAGGAAGTAACGGCGGCGGTGCCGAACCCGTCCGCCGACTCGGTCGTCGGCCGGCCGTTCAGGCCCGGCGCGCGGAAGGCGAGGCTGACGTGCGAGA
>JBKQSL010000095.1:0-2723 GCA_052143655.1 Streptosporangiaceae bacterium
GTGGTGCCTTGATCTCCGCGCCGTCTGCTCGTGCCGCGAGCCGTGCTCCGCGGTGGCCTTGCAGCAGGTCCGGGAGTGTGTTCAGCGTCGTGTTCAGCTTGTCGCCACGGTAGGCCGGGGTCTCGACCACCTCGGCGTAGGCGCCGAATGACGCGTTGTTGACGAACGTCTGGCCGCCGATCACCCCGAGGTCAACGCGCAGTTCGACGGCATCGGACAGCGCGCCGAGGCACGCCGAAGGGTCGTCACGGTCCAGCCCGAGATCGAGGGCGAAGTGATTGCGAGTGCCGGCGGTGATCACGATGAACGGGATGGCGTGCTCGGCGGCGACGTCGGCCACCAGGGCCTGCGTGCCGTCGCCTCCGGCTACGCCGAGCAGGTCGGCACCCCTGGCAACGGCATTACGAGCCACTTGAGCGACGTCGACTGGTTCAGGCCCGCTCATGAGGAATACCTCGGCGCCAAGTTCTTCGGCCTTGCGCTTCAGATCGAACTTTCCCACCTTCCCGCCGCCGGACTTCGGGTTCATGATCAGATACGGGCGCGCGGCAGGCGGCTCCGCCGGGTGCTCGGGCATGCGCCAGCCCGGTTGCTCGCTGGTCAGCGCCGAGCGCGCGGTCATGCTCGCGAGCAGCCACGCGGCGGCCGACACGATCGCCACCCACAGCAGCCCGGCAAACGCGTAGACGACGATCACCGTGATCGGCGCAAGGATGAAGACCGCGAGCGACAGCCAGCGCCGCGCGCCGCGCTGGGAAAGGAAGGAGAACGCGGCGGCCAGGGTCGCCGCGGCGCCCCCTAGACCCACGGCTAGCATTGCGACGCTCTTCAGTCCAGCAAAGACCGCCAGAATCACGATCGCCAGGCCTGCGAGCACGAAGCTCAGGCGCGCCAGCCAGCGCTGCGAGCCCGTGCTCGGCAAACTCGCCTCCGGCATCACGGCAGCCACCACATCGTCAGCGCCGGGCAAGGCAAATTCCTGGACGCTGTTCACGCCGAATGTGCCCGGCCGGAACAGGCCACCGCTCAGATCTGCGGATCAGGCCAACGGAGACCAGGGTCTTGTCCATACCCGAGATCGTCACATGCTGCCGGCTCCGGCACCTCACCCAGCCGAGGGTGACACCGCCAGGGTGCGGAATGCCACGCAAAACCTGAACTCAGTGGGAGCGCTGCTGGCGCCGCTCAGCAGCCCTCTCCCGGCAGAGTCTGCTTCCATTTTCGCGCTCCCAGAATCAGACATCGAATGGGAACAGCGAGGGTTGCCTAGCTCCAGAGGAATCACCCTCGGGAGGGTGAGGACACGTCAAGATCGCTCGAACAGAATCTGGCGCAAGCGGGTTTTAAGGAGGAGGTAGCCATGGCGCGGGATGTGCCTGGGCCGCCGACCGATCCGTCGTCGAGTGAGCATCCAGATGCGGTGGGCCAGCGTGCTGCCGATCCGGTCCAGGTCGGCCAGTCGCCTGCGGCCGGCGACGCGGCCGGGGCGGCGGCCCTCCAAGCCCCTCCGGCGGTAGCAGCGGCTGACGGCTCTCAGCCATCGCCGGAGCGCGGCAAGCCGCGGAGGCTGCTTTATGTCACGCTGCCCGGCTGCTGGGGCGGGCTTATTTTCGCGTGCCTTTCTTTCACGCCGTCGCTGCTCCCGCGTGGCGGTCTCATCCAGGGCCTGATCTGTGGCATCACCGCAGCCATTGGTTACGGGCTGGGAGTACTGGCCGCGTGGATCTGGCGCGCTTTCGCCGACCGGGACCCCCGCCGTCCGCGGCGCTGGGCCTGGCTCGCCTTTTTCATCAGCGCGGCAGCCCTATACGTTGTTTCATTCGGCTTCGGGCAGTACTGGCAGTATGAGATCCGCAAGCTGATGGGGGTGACGGATTACAACATCCCGCTCGTCGTTGTCTCGCCCTTCATCGCGGCACTGGCCTTCTGCCTTTTCCTGCTGATCGGGCGCGCCCTTCGCGGTCTGTACCGCTGGGCCGCGAAGCTGCTCAACCGCTGGATCGGGCAGCGCGCGGCGAAGGCGGTCGGCTGGGTCCTGGTCGTCGGCCTTACCTATGTGGTGATCAGCGGCCTGCTGCTGCAGGGCTTCGTCGGCCTGATGAACAAGGCGTATTCGGTGCGTGATACGACGACTGCGGAGGGCGTGCGCCAGCCCGCGACCAGTCTGCGGTCGGGCGGACCGGGCTCGCTCGTGCCGTGGGACACGCTGGGCTACCAGGGCCGCAACTTCATCGGCAAGGGCCCGTCGGTGAGTGATATTGAGAAGCTCACCCACCATCCGGCCACGGAGCCGATCCGGATTTATGCCGGGCTGGCGTCAGCGTCCGGCACGGAGTCCCAGGCCGCGCTGGCGGTTAGGGACCTCCAGCGCGCGGGCGGCTTCGGGCGCAAGGACCTAGTGGTGGTGACGACGACCGGCAGTGGCTGGGTCGACCCGGCGCTGGTGGACTCCTTCGAGTACCTCAGCGGCGGCGACTGCGCGACCGTGGCGATCCAGTACTCCTACCTGCCGTCGTGGATTTCCTACCTGGTTGACCAGTCCAAGGCCCTCGCGGCGGGCCGGGCGCTGTTCGACGCGGTCTACGGCGCCTGGGTGAAGCTGCCCTCCGACCACCGTCCTCGGCTCTTCGTCGCTGGGGAAAGCCTGGGTTCGTTCGGCGGCGAGGCGGCCTTTACCGGCGAAAACGACCTGGCCAACCGTACCAGCGGCGCGCTGTTCGCCG
>JBKQSL010000096.1:0-2832 GCA_052143655.1 Streptosporangiaceae bacterium
CCCGTCTACCGCACAGCTCAGTGAGATCATCTGCCTGGCTTGACGCCTCGCAGGCGCGCAGAACGTCCAGATCCGGAACGGTGACCGCCTTGATCTGAGCAGAGCCTGAGGTCGACCAGAACGGCGGTTCGCGGATGCGGGCAGGCATGCACGACCTGTAACTGGCGGCCCGGCGCCGACCGCCTGGCTGGGTTTGCCTGGCCAGGCGGCGCAGTCGGAAATCCGCTATCGGGCGGCGCCAGCGACGTAGGCGGCGACGATGTAGGTGGCGTGCCGGTCGAGGGATGCCCTGGCCCGGTCGTAGCGCATAGTGGTGCGCGGGTCGGCGTGGGATGCCGCTTCCTGGACGTCGCGCAACGGTACGCCCGCGTCCAGCGCGGCGGTGATGAAAGCGTGCCGCAGGGTGTGCGGCCCGACAGGCTTTCCGATCCCGGCGCGGCGAGCGACCCGGCGGACGATCCGCCCTGCGCCATGCCGGTCCAGCCGGCGGCCGTCCGCGGCGAGGAAGACCGGTCCTTCGCAGCGCTCACCGATAGCCAAGTCGACGGCCCGCGCGGTGCGCGGCGCGAGCGGGATGGTGGCGACTTTGCCACCCTTGCGCGTGATCACTAGGGTGCGGTGGCCGCGCTCGATGCCCATGGCCTCGATGTCGCTGCCCGTGGCCTCAGACACGCGCAGCCCGTTGAGGGCTAGCAGGGAGATCAGCGCGTGCTCGGCAGGGGACCCGAGACCAGCGGCGACGAGCAGGGCACCGAGCTCATTGCGATCCAGCGCGGTCGCGTGCGACTCGTAGTCAAGTCTTGGCCGGCGGACGTGGACGGCCGGGGAGTGATCCAGCAGCTCTTCCTCGACGGCGTACCGGTAAAACCCAGCGATGGTGCACAGGCGACGGGTGATGGTGGCGCGTGCACGCCCCCGCGCTTCCAGGTCGCGGGCGAAGCACTCAATGTCCGCGCGCCTGGCGCCGAACAGAGGCAGGTGGCGGGAGTGGCACCAGCTGGCGTACTGGCGCAAGTCCAGCTCGTAGGCCTGGCGGGTCAGGCCGCTGTACCCGGCCAGGAACCCGGCTAAGGCCAGCCGCTCCGCGGTGCTGAACACGGGCGTCACGGGAACGAGGGCGGCGGACTGGGAAGTGGTGGCCATGGGGCACCTCCGGGGCAAGGCTGGGGCCCGGCGGCTGGGGGCGGCCAGGCCCCAGCAGAGGATGAGAACCTCACCGTAAGCCGGCTTGCGTGGTCACGCTAGGTCATCGCCCAGGCCATGTGGCTGTTGGCGCCAGACGCGCCCGAGCGCCGAATCGGCTCGACTGAGAGTCGCGGTGGCAGGAGAATGCGCCGCGCACAGATTAACCGGTTCGGCGACAGAGCCGCGCCTGAGGGCCGCGACGCGATGCGGCGCCAGGACAAGTCGCTCATCCAGCTCAGCCACACCGCTGGGGACCGGTCGCCACGGGCGGCTTCCCCTCCCGGCTCGCCTCCTGAGATGATCCACGACGTGCCCTCGCAGCACTCCCACGGCGGCGTGACAGTGCGGTCGGTCTGGACCAGCTGGCGCCTCGCTCGTAGCCTCATCCTCCATGACTGAGCCTGCGCCGACCGTGACAGTCTGATGAGCCCGGGCCAGCTGAGCGTCGCCGGGGAACCTCTGCGCCAAGCGGGGCCCGGGCGGCCCGCAACTGAACTTCAGCGCGATGTCCAGCACCTGCAGCGAAGTCCAGTTTGGCTCATGCGCCGGCCAGTCATACGGACGATCTTCATGTCCTACGCGGTTGCCTGGCTCTACCTGGCCGGCTTCGTTCTCGCCGAGGTGATCTACGCGGCGCTGTCCCCGCACGACCAGGCGGCGGTCATCGGGTGGGCCGGCACGAACGTGGTTAACCTTCGCCATCATGCGGTGGGCTCGCTTGTGGACCCCGCGTTCGTTACCCAGACATTCGCGACCGCCTGGCCCGCCCTGATCGCGCTGGGCACGTTCGGCGCCAACCGGATGCTGGGGAACTGGCGGACGGCGCTGGTGTGCGCGGCCGGGCAGGTGACGGGCCCGCTCGTCAGCGAGGGAATCGCCGGCTACCGGTATCCTGCGGGCAGCTTCCGGCGCTGGACAGGTACATCATCGACGCCGGCCCCTCGTACGTGGTCGTGTCCGCGATCGTGGTGGCCCTGCTGTACGGCTCATGGCCGGCGCGAGCCGTGACGGCGCTCGACCTCGCGCTGCTTGTCTTCGTGGATGGGTAACATCTCCGGCGGGCTGAGCCACCTGGACGTCGCGGCCGCTGGCCGGGTCACTGCGATGACCGTCGCGGCCGCCGGCGGCAGCCTCCTGGTCTGGCAGCTGCGGAGGCGGCAGCGCCGGCCGCTCCGCGAGGACCCGGCTGGCGAGTCTGCGGATAACCCCCCTTACCCGGCTGATCCCTGGTGGTCGTGGACCATGACACGGCGGATCATCATGCCCCACGGCCATGCCGCCTATTGCCTCAGGTCACGGGAACAGGCAGACTTCTGGCACCCCCAGGGCAGGCGAAGGGATAATGTCCATGGCGAAATACGCGTTTTTCTTCAGCTACACGAGCGACGCCTGGGCGCGGATGATCAACACCCCCGGCGACCGGACCGCTGCTGTGCGGCAGCTGGCGGACTCGATGGGCGGATCCGTTGAGTCCGTCTACTGGATGCTCGGGACCCACGACGGGATCCTCATCGCCGATGCCCCCGACTCGGTCAGCGCCGCCGCGCTGAGCATCGCGGTCACGAGCACGGGCGCCTTTAAGAACGTGCAGACGCATGAACTGCTCACCCAAGAGCAGCTCAGCCAGACGCTGCAGCTGGCCAAGGA
>JBKQSL010000097.1:0-3008 GCA_052143655.1 Streptosporangiaceae bacterium
CTGATCGGCCTGTGGCTTGAATCACTTCCCCCGGATGACTGCCCGCTGGTCGCTGACGATCGTGGCCGACTGAGGATGGAGGATCTGCTGGCTGCCGCGGGCCGCGCGCGGCGCCGCATCTAAGCAGAGCGACTGGCGGCCGTGTCCGTGGACCCGCAACTGCGCCAGCCCGCCGAAGCCGGGCAGGCCATGCACGCGGCCGCCGCCGCGATCATCAGAATGCTCACCCCGATGAACACCGCCCGCGAACCCGGACAACGCATCTGGGTTTCCCCTCGTAGCGTGGACACATCGCCTTAAAGGAGGACGGCGATGGCAGAGGCACGCAGGAAGTTCGATCAGGACTTCAAGGAGGGCGCGGTCCGGCTGGTGCTCGAGACCGGCAAGAGTATCGCCCAGGTCGCCAGGGAGCTGGGGATCCATGACGGGACGCTGGGCAACTGGGTCTATGCTGACCGGCGCCGCCGCCGGCTGCCGGCCGTGATCACGCTCTGGGCTGGCGGAGGCACGCGACCGCCTGGCGGCGCGGTGACATCATCGCCTGCGACCCGAGTCCGGACCCGGCGGCGTGCAAGCGGCCGGGGTGCCGCGCGCATGAGATGTTCTTGCGGGCGGGCGGGCGGCCGGGCACCGGCTCACAGGCGCGCACAACTGACCGTGCCGCAACGGGACGCCTCGGCGCTGATCCGCGCGTGCGGCGATGGCGAGGGCGCGGACCGCCATGCTGAATGCCTGCGACCTGCAGGGGTTGATGGCATTGCTGGTGCCGATGGCCCCTGGACAGCCTGGCCTGGCGCTGCGAGCCTGCCAGGGCATAGCAGGACAGCAGGCAGGGCCGGGGTCATGATCGGGGTCAGAGGCATGACGCTCGCCGCGGTTGTGGCGGCTCTAGCCGGGTGCGGCGCGCGGCTGCCGGGGGCTGCGGGGCGTGCTCACCGGGCGCGGCGACGGCTGGTGCCCGGCGGAGGATGCCCGGCGCATGTGCCTGTCTGCCGGGCAGCGTGGCCGGTGTTATGAATCTTCGGGTCAGATACGGTGCGATGGGTCTTGAGGCGGCACTGGGTGTCGCGGTCCCGTGCTGCTATCTGCTCGCGGGCGTCGTGCTGACCTGGCGGCTGTGGGCAGATCCCGCGTCGCGCGTGGTGGCGGGGAATCCGCATGATGCCGACCTCTATGCCTGGCTCATGCGGTACTCGGCGATGGCCGTGCGGCACGGCCGGCTGCCCGCCCTGATCACGACCGGGATGAATGCGCCGCAGGGCGTCAACTTGATGTGGAACACCCCGGTGCTGCTGCCCGCCGTGCTGCTCGCGCCGGTGACCGGCCTATTCGGCCCGCAGGTCAGCCTCACCGTCCTGGCCACGGCCGGTTTCGCGGGATCGGCGGCGGCCATGTTCTGGGTGCTGCGCCGCTGGCGGGTCAGCATCGGGGCTGCCGCGCTGGCCGGGGCGGTGTACGGGTTCTCCCCGGCCCTGCTGCAATCGGCGATGAGCCATTACGATCTTCAGCTGGCCATCCTTCCGCCGCTGATCATCGACGCGGGCCTGCGCGTGGCGGTGGGCCGGCCGGCTGCCGCCGGTGACCGGGACGGCGGTCGCCCGCCGCCAGCGCGGCGAACGCGCATCCGGTGGCTGGGCCGGCTGCCGGCGCCGGTGCGGGCCGGGGCCTGGCTCGGGCTGCTGGTCGCCGCCGAGCTGTTCATCAGCGAGGAGATTGCGCTTGCCACTGCGCTGGCCGGCCTGCTGCTGGTGGCGGGGCTCACCGCCGCCCGGCCGCGGGCCGCCGCGCGCCGGCTCGGGCCGGCGGCTGCCGGCCTGGCGGTAGCCGCCGGGGTCACGCTGGCGCTGGCAGGCCCGGCCCTGTGGACGCAGTTCCGCGGCCCGCTTACCCAGCATGGTGCGCTGTTCCCGCCTGACTACTACGTCAATGACCTTGCCGGTTTCGTGACTCCGCAGGGTTCCCTGTTCTTCCACACTGCTGCTTCTGCGGCCGCGGCGGCCCGGTACCAGGGCGGCGCGGCCGAATACCTTGCCTACCTGGGCTGGCCGCTGGTCATCATGCTCGTGCTGGCCACGCTCGGATGCTGGGGCCGGCCAGCCGGCCGGGCGCTGGCCCTGACCCTCGTGCTGCTCGAAGTATTCTCACTGGGCGGCCGCCCGCTGGTGAGCGGGACAGCGCACCTGCCCTGGCACTGGATCGGGCGCCTGCCCGTGGTCGCCACGGCGCTGCCGG
Source organism: Streptosporangiaceae bacterium (assembly GCA_052143655.1). Lineage (GTDB taxonomy): Bacteria > Actinomycetota > Actinomycetes > Streptosporangiales > Streptosporangiaceae > CAVSUR01. Next base: position 2,233 of record JBKQSL010000097.1, read on the forward strand.
ACCGGCTGTCCATCCTGGCCGACGGGGCCGCGGCAGCGCTGCTCGCGCTCGGTATCGACGCTGCCCGGGCACGCCTGGCCGCCCGCGGCACAGCTGAGCCACCGATCCCGCCGGACCGGGCCAGCGCGGATGCGGCCCGGCTGCCTGCCCGGCTCCGGCAGGCCGCGGCGGGACGTGCGCCCGCGGCCGTGCTGGCAGCGGCGGTGCTCGCCTGCCTGCCGCTGCTGCCCCGGCCGCTCCCGGCGGCGGGTACGCTGCCGCTCCCGGCCGGCTGGTCTCAGGTCTTCGAAAGACTGCATCTGGCCCCCGGCGCCCGGGTCCTCGCCGTCCCCGTTCCCGTCAATTACCTGACCCCCGTGATGCGCTGGCAGGCTGACACCGGCGAGCCGACCGCGATGATCGGCGGGTACTTCATCGGACCGGGACAAGGCGGGCAGGCTTACATCAACGGCGCTGGTGTCAGGCCAGCCGCCTGGTACCTGGACCAGCTCTGGGCGGCCGGGCTGCAGCCGGCAAGCCCGTTCGTCAGCGCAGCCCGGCTCGCGGGCCTGCCGACAGCGACAGCCGCGGGCCCAGCGCCAGTGCCCGCCCCACCGGGCCCGGCTCAGGTAGCCGCCGATCTCGGGAACTGGCAGCCGAATGCCGTGGTAGCCAACGCCGCACCGGGTTCTCCGCTCGGCCGGTACCTCACCCATCTGCTCGGCCGGCCCGCCGTCCAGGCGGGCAGCATTCTCGGCTGGCGCCTGCACCACCCCCAGCCCTCCCGAACGCCAGCC
>JBKQSL010000098.1:0-3117 GCA_052143655.1 Streptosporangiaceae bacterium
CTGCCGGGGACGCTGCTCGGGGTGATCCTGCTCGGCGGCCTGGTGACGATGATCGTGCGGCGCCGGGCGCTGGGCGCCCTTCCGTGGGCGTTCGCGGTGACGATCCTGCTCGTACCGCCCATGGTCGCCGACTTCGACCTGCGCTACCTGGTGCCCGCGGTGCCGGTCGCGTGCCTGGCCGCGGCCCTCGCGTTCGCGCCCCGGCCGTCGCCCGAGGATCAGCGCAGGTGGACGACGTCACCGGCGGCCACAGGGACCACGGTGCCGGACGACACGCGGACCAGTAGCCTGCCGTCCGGGTCTACGCCGACGGCAGGCCCGGAGAGCACCTGACCGCCAGGGAGTTCGGCCCGGACACGGCGGCCGATCGTGCCGGACAGCTCGGTGTACCCGGCCCGCAGCCCGCTGCGCTCCGGGTCGCCGCCGACCCGGCACCAGGCCTGGTACCAGCGCTCGAAGCCGGCCAGGATCGCGTCGAGCCGCGGTTCCCTGTCCGGGGCGGCCGCGGCCGCCCCTTCCGAGATGGCGATGCGCAGCGACGTGGCCGCCAGCGCGCCGGGGCCGGCCGGAGGGAGTTCGCCGGGTCCGGTGGACACGTTGAGGCCGACGCCGACCACGACCGCGTCGCCGGCCGCCTCGGCGAGGATCCCGGCGAGCTTCGCGGGGCCGGTCAGCACGTCGTTCGGCCATTTCAGCCGCGTCTGGACGCCGGTCACGGCGGTCACCGCCGTGGCGACGGCCACCCCGGCGAGCAGCGGGAGCCAGCCGCGACGGGCGGGCGGCACGGCCGCCGGACGCACCAGCACGGAGAACGTCAGCGCGGCGCGCGGCGGGGATACCCAGGCACGGCCCATCCGGCCGCGTCCCGCGCTCTGCTCCTCGGCGGCGAGCAGCACGCCTTCCGGTGCCCCGCCGAGGGCCCGGGCCAGCAGGTCGGCGTTGGTCGAGCCGGTGCGGTCCACCACCTCCACGGCCTGCCACAGGCCGCCGGGCCGCAGCAGGGCGCGGGCCAGGCCCGCCGCGTCCAGGGGCTTCCGGCTGGGCGAGGTGGGCGAGGTGGGCGAGGTGGCCTGCCCCGGCGTATGATTCTCGGTTCGCACGGTAACCCACTATTGTTCAGTTGCCGGGAGGAGGGAAATCGTTGACCGGTCTCGGAACGAGCCAGCGTCGCGGCGCGGACGACGGCAGCGCGCCGGACCGCGGCCCGGACGACGGCAGCGCGCCGGAACGGCAGCGGAGCTGGCAGCTGTGGCCGCCGGAGATCTCCTGGGACGCCGGCCCCCTGGCCGCGCGGGTCAGGACCGTCGCAGCCGGCCTGACTCCCGCCGCGCTGTGGCGGAACCACCGGCTGTTCACGATCGTGGCCTGCGTTTCTGTCATACCGCGGGTCATCGCCGCGCTCGGGTTCAAGCCCGCCCTGTTCATCCAGGACTCGTTCTCCTACATGCAGGAGGGCACCCACTTCAACCTGGGCGAGCTGCGGCCGGCCGGGTACCCCATCCTGCTCCGGGTGCTCGAGCCGTTCCACAGCCTGCTGCTGGTCACCACGCTGCAGCACCTGATGGGCATCGGGATCGGCGTGATCATCTACGCGGTGCTGCGCACCCGCGGGCTGCCGGCCTGGGGGGCGACGCTCGCGGCGGTGCCGACGCTGTTCGACTCGCGGCAGATCTGGCTGGAGTCCTCGATCCTGCCCGACACCCTGTTCACGCTCGTGCTCATGATCGCCGTCGCGATCCTGATCGTCCGGCCCAAGCCGGCCATCTGGCAGGCCGTGATCGTCGGGCTGCTGGTCGCCTGGGCCTCGATCATCCGCGGCAACGGCGCCCCGGTCTTCGTGGTCATCCTCGTCTTCCTGCTGATCCAGCGGGTCGGCTGGAAGGTGTTCACCGCGTGCGTGGCGGCGTTCGCGGTCCCGCTGTTCGGCTACATGCTGTGGTTCTCCGCTGTGTACGGCCAGCTCAACATCACCAACAGCACCGGGCTGTTCCTGTGGTCGCGGACCATGTCGTTCGCCAACTGCGCGATCATCAAGCCGCCGGCCGACCTGCTCCCGCTCTGCCCGGACGCGCAGCCCGACCATCCGACCTCGCCCGCGCCGGCCTGGTCCATCGACGCGCTGCTCACCGAACGCAGCCCCGCCGACTATCTGTGGGCCGCCGGCGCGTGGTGGCGGCACGACGCTCACCCCGGCGTCAACGCCTACAACAACAACCTCGCCATGCAGTTCGCCGAACGCGCCATCGAGGCGCAGCCGCTCGACTACCTCAAGACGGTGGGCAAGGAAGTCTTCCTGACCTTCTTCGCCACCGACCGTTCGGAGAGCTACCTGTCGGACCACTTCACCGTGGCTCCGCACGTCACCATGCTCGCCCCGTATATGAAGAGCTTCGAGTACAGGTACGCGCACACCACCTCGAACACGCACGTGGTCCAGCCCTGGGCGTACTTCATGTTCTGGTACCAGCTGCCCGTCTGGTTCCCCGGCTGGGTCTTCTTCGGCGTGGTGCTGGCCGGGCTGGTCATGCTGATCCGGCGATGGCGCCCCTGGGGCGTGTACGCGGGCCTGGCCTGGGGTGTCGCGGTGGTCAACCTGGTCGTGCCGATCGCGGCGCACGAACTCGACTACCGGTACGCCCTGTCCGCCGTCCCGTTCGCCTGCCTGGCGCTCGGCCTGGCGTGTATACGCAAGCCCGCAGCCGGGCCGGCGGTGGCCACGGACGCGCTCGCCAGGCCGGCGGCCGTGGCTGCGGACGCGCCCAGCCTGGCCGGCGAAGAAGCGGATGAGGCGCACTAGGCTTCCACCCATGGAAGACACGCAGTGGCGTACGCACCGGCTCGAACTGGACGACCAGACCCTGCGCGAGTGGGACGCCCAGGTACTCGCGGCCGATGCCGAGGGGATCGTGCTCGACCGGTCCGCGTTCTACCCTGGCGGCGGCGGCCAGCCGCCGGACCACGGCGTCCTGCTGTGGGGCGGCGTGCAGACCAGGATCACCGATGCCCGCAAGGGCGACGACCTTTACCTGATCCCGGCCGAGGGTGACCCCCTGCCGCCCGCGGGCACCGCCGTCCGGGGTGCTGTCGAGGACGACCGCCGGACCGCGCTGATGCGCA
>JBKQSL010000099.1:0-7087 GCA_052143655.1 Streptosporangiaceae bacterium
CCGCCCGGTCCGGGCAGCAGGCCGCCGAGCGAGCCGTGGGCTGACGGGCCGATCCGGAGCCTCTCATACAGCAAGCCTGCGACGACGAACCCGAGCAGCGCAATGATTGCCAGCTCGAAGCGCCGGCAGCCGCGGGCGTGCAGTCCCAGGATGGCGAAGGTGAGGGTCGTCTTGCCCTCCCCCGCCCGGCCGGTGATCACCGCCCCGCCGGGCGACCACGGCGGCGGTCAGCTGGGACATACTCACTACTCCGGCCCGCCAGCGGCCACCTGGCCGCCGAGCCGGATCCTGAATGGGTATTGAGGACGTGCTCTGGGGCTTAGCCCTGGAGCGGGGCCCGGCCCTGGTCCCCGAGGACCCGATCCGGGGTCAGCGTCCGGCGCCGGAACGCCCATACGAGCCGGGCATGCCCGATTTCCCGGGCGAGCGCTGGCGGCGGAACGGCAAGCACAGGGCACCGGGCATGTGCGAGGCAGTAGCGGATCACCTTGCAGGCGAGCATCCGGGCCAGTGCGCCGCGACGGCCGGCACCTATGACCAGCAGGTCGTCAGGGCAGCAGGCGATGCTGACCAGGACCCAGCCGGCCGGTCCGCGCTCCACGCGAGGCTGCACCATCGGGTCGTCGGGGACTTCTCCCCAGACTGCGCTGAGCGCGTCCCGGAGCCGCTGACACGCCGCGTCCCGCCATGCCTGGCGCAGATAGACCGACGGCGGCTGAACCCGGTCGGCGCGATCGCCGCCCGGAGGCTCCCAGGCAAGAACGGGCACCAGGGTCGCCTGATGGGCGCGCGCCAGGGTCTCCGCGTAGCGCAGCGCGCGGACGCTGCCCGGTGAGCCGCTCGTGCCGACGATCACGCGACTTATGCCGGACACGACAGCGCTTCTTCCTTGCGATTGGCTGTCCAGGTGCCGCCCGCGGCTGCGCCCCCAGGAGTGCCGCGCAGGCGACACCGGCCAGCCGGGCAACCGGGACCGGGGGAAGCGCCTTTCCTGCGCCGGGCAGGAGGGCCGCGACGGCCAGCAGCAGACCAGCGCAGGTCGCGGCCAGGGCCTGCGCGCTGACCAGCGCCGCCATGGTGATGCGCTGCTGCACGGCACTGGTAATGAACAGCGCTGCCCTGTGCCACAGCGAGCCCGGCGGAACAGCAGCTCTCCGCGCTGATCGCAGGATGCTGGCAGTTCTCCGCGTACCCGGGCCGGGCGGCCTTGCTGCGGGGTGAGGCACCGGGGGAAGTGATCTGGGTGCTCATCGCGCGCTCCTGGCGGACGCATCCGAACGTTGCGAATGTCGTGCCGACCAGGCTTCCCGGCGCACCTCTATCTGATGGTAAACCCGGCCTGCGTGGCTGCCAAGGAACGCTGGCGCACCAGGACATGCCCCGCTCCAGGGCCGACCCTCTCGATCGTGACTGCGAAGAAGACCAACGTTCATGAGGGCGCGGAGACCAGGACCGGGGCCAATGAGCGTGGCTGCCAGTCAGGGCGTGCGAGTTCCTGCCGTGTCCTATTGCAGAACGCGTCACGCCGGCGTCTAAAAGCGCCCGGGTGTCTCCTGAGGTGCCCGCTCGCCTGGCTGCCTTTTTCTGAGGACATGTCCGGCCGCGGCCAGTGCACGGCGAGGCCGCCACCTGGATCGTCGAGATGGCTTCCCGCCCGGCCGGCCCGGTCCCGGAGTGCAGCGTTACCCCGGTGGCGCCGGGGAGGGCGAGGTCCTCACAGGACTCCGGGCACTGACGAGATCACCGGCACCTAACGCCGCGTGGATGCCGGCAAGACCGGGCCAGCGTGCTATGCGCGAGTCACCCCCGGTTGCAGCGCGCCTCAATGCGGGCGGACGGGAGGCCGGCGGACCTCGATCACGGCTGCGGCGAGCGTGCCGATCAGCGCAACCGCAGCTACCGCAGCCATGAAGACCAGATGAGTGCTGGTACCCCAGATGCCATCAGGAAGACCCAGGGCCACGGCCAGGCCGGTCACCCACAATCCGGCCAGGCCGGTCAGGACCCAGCGGCCTGTCAGGAGCACGCAGCAAGGCCCGATGATCAGCAGCCCGATCAGTATGACCCGGTGGCCCAGCACCGCGTCAATAACGGCAACGGCAAAGGACACCTCCACGCCGAGGTACCAGAATCTCTTCACCGGGCAGCCGGGCAGCAGGGAATCAGCTTCCAGCCGGGGCCGGGAACTGTCAGGCACCCGGGCATGACAGCTGGCTGGCCAGCGGCCGTTGCCGGACACCTCAGCAGAGCGGACCCGCACCTGATCCAGGGTCCCCCCGTCAGGCGGCGACGAATATCCCGGACCGGGGCCGGGGTCACGGGAGCCCCGATCCCGGCCAGATACCAGCAGGCCGCCGAAGACGACGGCAGCCACCGTGCCGGCCGCGACAACTATCTGACCCCAGTCCGGCGCGTGCGCAGGTACGAGCAGCGAGCCGGCGAAGGCAATGTAGGCGGCGATGACGAGGATGCCGATGCTCCGGCGGACTCCTCGGTCACGATAAGCGAACGCGAGCATCACGGCAGTGAGCCCTGCATACCATGCAGCGATGAGCGTCGCCTGACCCGTCGGCCCGCCCAGGCCGATCACTGCGGCCGGGAGCAGCAGGCCAAGAGCAACATTGAGGGTATTGCTGTTCAGCGCCGTACTCAGGGTCGCGGCTGCCCGGCCGCGGGCCGCCAGGTAAACCGCGGCGACCGCATTCGGCAGGCTGGTCACAGCCGCCAGCACAAGGCCGCCGACGACGATCTCCGGTATCGCGAAGCGAGTCCCGAGGGCGGATGCGGCGCGCTCCATCGTCACGCTGGCCACGACCACCACGAGCAGCGCAAGCGCGGCAGTGACGGCATCTTGCCGCCGGGCCCGAGCAGGCCGGATCGCCTCCTCGAGTTCTGCCTCCTCCTCGGCCACGGCCGACCGCAGCCAGGTGATCCACGGCCAGGGAAGCCGCAGGCGCGCAAGAAGACGGCCATCGCCGGCGCTGAGCACCAGCGCATAGAGAGCCACGGTCACCAGTACGAGCGCGAGGCCAGCGAGCGGCGGCAAGATGCCGAGCACCACTACCAGGCACACGATGGCCACGCACATCGCGACCGTCCCGCCCAGCAGGACAACCTTCCGGTGCAGGCGGACGCGCCCGGCAACGACAGCGCCCGGGCCCAGCAGGGCAGCCAGATTGAAGACATTCGATCCGATGACCACCCCGGCGCCGAGCCGCTGCTCATGCCCGGCAATCGCGGTGACAGCCGCTGTAACCTCGGGCGCGTCCGCGGCGAGGGCTGCCACGATCCCGAGCATCGCCTCAGACAGGCCCAGCCGCTCCCCAACCCGCTCAATCCGGGACACCAGGACCCAGCTCGTAGCCAGACTGACAAGCGCACCGGCCAGGAAAGCAGGAACCGCGACGGCAACCGGCATCCCGGTCAGCCCTGCCGGCGTGGCCGGGCAAACTGCGCGGCCTCGCCCCTGCCAGCGTCTGCCGGGTACCTGATTTTCCTGACTCCCGGGCCGGGGCTAGCACGCGCCGGCCAGCTTCCCCAGTCGCCCCCATCGGCGCCGGGCAGGCCGCGGCCGCTGGCGCCCGGCATCGGTGCCGTGAGCGAGCAGCATGAGACGCGCCGCTTCGGTCCCGTCGCGCCCTCCGGCTGGCGTGTCAGCGCGAGCTCCGGGCAGTCTCACCGGCGGCCAGCGCCCGCCCGGCCTGATCTGCCAGCGCCACAGCGACCAGACGGGCCTGCAAGGACGGCCTGGAGGCCGGCGCCGGCTTCATCATGAACCGCCCGTAATACCGGCCGTTGCCGAATGTCCGCAGCTCGACCTCCTCGCCGGGCAGCCCTGATTGCTCAACCTCCCACCGGCCGCGGCCGACCATCACCGAGCCGTCTGGCTCCAGCCGCGGCGGATGCCCGAGCAGGGACCCGTATTCGAAGCGGCAAGCCTCCAGGTCCAGCAGGCTGATGAGCTGCTCCCGGACGTGCTCGACCACGACATCAGCAGACCGGGCCGACTGCGACAGGGCCCCGGCCTGGTGGATCTGCGCGAGATAACCCGCGTCCGTGATCGCGATGACCTTCAGGCGCCGGGCCCGGGCCGCCAGCTGCGACACCGCGACGCCGACCACCAGCAGCAGGGAAAACGTGGTCACATCCGACGAGCTGCGGATCGTCAGCCGGTAATACGGCAGGGTGAAGAAGAAATCGAACCACACCGCCGCCAGCACCGCCGCGAGCGCGCCCGCGAGCCTGCTCCCGATCGCGGCAACAGCAACCACGACGACGACCAGCAGCAGCGCCACGTTCGTGTTCGACCAGCTCGCCCGGAACGGCAGCAGGATCGCCGCCGCCGCCAGCGGCGCCGCCAGGGCAGCCGCCAGCGCCGCCCGGTCCCTGGTCAGGAAGCGGTCAGTCATTGCCGGCACTCCCGAGGGCTCCAGGCCGCTCACGCCACAGCTTGACCGCACCGACGGCCAGTACCACGAGCGCCGGGACGAAGAACAGCCCCGTGTGCAAGATCCCGCCCGCGATGCCCGCGATCAGGACCGCCACCCCCGTGACCGCGGCTAGCCTGTTCACCGGAGCCGGGGCGAAAGCCGCGATCGCGGCCAGCGGCGCAGGCGCGATGGCCAGCAGCAGCGCCGACCATGTCACGCGAGCGGATCGGCGCTATTAAGCGCCGAGATGGTAATCAGCTGCGCGGCACCCGCGAGAATCAGCGCGCCTCGCCGCCACGGCCAGCTCGGCGGAGCCGGCACCGGGCTCGCGGCGGCCGGCGTGCTCGTGACAGCCGAAGTGTCCGGGGGTACGTTCTCGGCACTCATCGGTCGCTCCTAGTGCTACACGAATCCGCTCATTGCGAACGTCGTGCCGACCAGGCTTCCCGGCTTACCTGATCACGAGCATAAACCCCGCCTCGCTGACCACCAAGAAAGATGACCGCCAAGAAAAGATGCCCGCAGGTCCGGCGCGAAGCAGCTCACCCCGACGCGGCGGTTGACATCACGTTCGCCCGCCCGGGCACAGCAGGCCGGTAGCGACCGCGCCGTGCGTCCAGTCCCAGCCCGCAAAGGACGGTGTTATCCGGAGGCCTGGCGCGCCGGCACGGCACAGGCAGCGACTGGACAGCGTGGCTGATGGCGCGCCGGGAAGCCTGGCCGGCACGGCGTCGCCATGCGCGGAAAGCCGGGAATTGCCTGCCGCCGGAAAGCGCCGCAGTAATCGGGCAGCGTTCCGTGCCCTCCGATCGGCCGGGAGCGGACAGCGATGGATGCTGGCCCGCCGACTCCGGAGTTCCTCACGGCAACGGTTGTCAGCTCGCACCCACGGTCGTAGCGGCCGGGACCGCGGGCGCCCCTCGTGAGCACCGTTGCCGCGTTTACCGGGCAGCGGTCCGCGGCCGGGCGCCGCGACCCTGGAGCATATGGCTTGAACAGCAACACACTCACGGTGGTCGCGGGCCAGCTGCTGCCCGCTGCCGTACTCGGGCTGAGTAGGCCGTCCTGGTCACCGTGTGGTGCGCCGCTCTTACCATGGCCGTGCTGGCGCTCGTTCTACTGCGACCGTGGACTCGGCCGATGTACCAGCGGCCTGATCATCGCTGCCCATGCGCCGCGTTCACCGTCTCGATCCTTGTCACCGGGTATCCAGTCTCAGCCGGAGCCGATGCGACGGCAGCGCTGGGCATCATAACGCCGCCAGCGCTGGCGATCGGGCTTGCCCGCAGCCGCCGTGGTTCCGTCCGGGTCCGGCGGCAGCGCCTGATCTAGCAGCGATCCGTACTCAGACGGCATGCTTCCAGGCCCGCGCCCGCGTGCACTCGGGCACTGGTGTGCGGTCAGGCCGACTGGGCTGCGGCCGGCCTCGGGCTGGCCGGCGCCGGGGCGCCGGCGGCGCATTCCAGGCCCCCGAGCAGGCTGGCCGCGGCGGCCTGGAATCGCGTGACGGCGCCATAGGGACCGGCCACGAGCATGGCTCCTTCCAGGCCTGCGACGATCATGCGGGCGGCGTCCTGTGCGGAGCCGGCGAGCTGCAGGCTGCCCTCTTGCTGCCCCTGCTCCAGGACGCCCTCCAGCCAGGCCTCGTTCTGGTCGAAGAACCTGATCACGGCATCCTGCATGGGCTGCGGGAGTGTCTGGTACTCGGCCGCGAGCATTCCGCACAGGCACAGCTCGCGGTTGCGCAGCACTTGCAGGTAGAGGTCAGCGTAGGCAGCCAGCCTGGCGCTCGCGCCGCCGCCGGCCGCGTCGACTTCAGCCAGCGCGTCCGCGAACCGGCTGGTATAGCGGCCGATCAGCGCCTCGCCGAGATCGGCCTTGCCGGCGAAGTGGTAATGCAGGGCGGGCTTGGTGATCTGCAGCTCGACGGCTACGTCGGCGTAGCTGAAGCCGTTGAAGCCGCGGACCTGGACCAGTCGCTCGGCAACGTCCAGGATCCGCGATGCCGTGCCCGCGTCGTGCCCGCGCCTCGCGGCCATCTAATACCTCCGCAGCCCTTGACCACTGACCTACCAGTAAGTCAGATTCTGACCTATCGATAAGTAAGTATACTGGGCCGCCAGGCGGCACAGGAGGCCCAGATGGACAAGACCGAGCACCGCAGCTTCCAGGCGCCCGATGAGATCCGCGAGTTCCCGCGCGGCCGCGCAGAGATCCTCAGCATCGGCGGCGGCCAGGTCGGGCGGCTGGGCTTCCAGCCCGGCTGGCGCTGGTCCGAAGACGTGCGGCCGATTGCCGGCACCGCGAGCTGTGAGGCGCCGCACTTCCAGTACCACGTCAGCGGGCAGCTGGCGATCCGGATGGATGACGGCGACGAGTTCATCGCCGGCCCGGGAGACGTAACGTCGCTGCCAAGCGGCCATGACGCCTGGGTTGTCGGGGAAGAGCCCGTGGTGACCGTCGACTGGTTCGGCGCGGGCAGCTACGCCCGCTAGCGCGGGCACGCAGTCAGGACGCAGCCGGGGTCCAGCCATATAGTCCCCTGGCCCAACGCCTACAGCGCCACCCAGCTGCTCGGCGGCGCCGTCCGGTTCGTGCTGTCCACCAGCGGGCACGTCGCTGCCATGGTCAACCCGCCGTCGAACCCGAAGGCGACC
>JBKQSL010000100.1:0-52186 GCA_052143655.1 Streptosporangiaceae bacterium
GTCGGCGGCCGATCATGGCCGCCGACGGCCCTGGGGGCCGGCCTGGGGGGTGAGGCCGGCCCTTTCCCCTCAGTCCGCGGGGCCGGTGGCGAGGTGCACCGTCGCGGACTGCGACTGGCCGGTCTGACCGCTGGTCCAGGTGATGCGGACGCTGTCGCCCGGGTGGCGGGTGTCCAGCGCGTTCTGCAGCGCGTTGGGCGAGGTGACCTGGTGGCCGTTCACCGCGGTGATCACGTCACCGGCGGCCAGCCCGGTCTGCGCGGCCGGCGAGCCGGACACCACCCCGGCGATCGTGACGCCCGGCGTGCCCGACTGGCCGCCGAGCCCGCCCGAGCTGGAACCGGAGCTGCTGACTTCGACGCCGAGGAACCCGGTCGCGCCGATGTGCACCGTGGTCGAGGCCGGGCCGGCCTCGATCTGCCGGGCGGTCGACACCGCCTCGTTGATCGGGATCGCGAAGGCCTGGGTCTTGGTCTGCCCGGACTGGAACTGGTATCCGGTCGAGGCGGCGGTGTCGATGCCGATGACCTGCCCGGTGGTGCTGACCAGCGGACCGCCGGAGTCGCCGGGCTGGATGTTGGCGTTGTCGTGGATGAGCCCGGTCAGGTGCTCAGAAGTGCCCGCGGACTCATCCGACGCGGTGATCGCCGCGTTCAGCCCGGTGACCTTGCCAGTCGCCACCGACGGGGTGCCGCCCTTGCCGCCAGCGTTGCCCAGCGCGACGACCTTCTGGCCCACCGCCGCGGCGGACGAGTCGCCGATGTTCACGGTCGTCAGTCCCGACGCCCCGGCCAGCTGGAGCACCGCGATGTCCTTGCTCTTGTCGTAGCCGACGACCTTCGCCGGGTACGTGCGGCCGTTGCCGATGTCGGTCACCCGGATCGCGGTGGCGCCGTTGATGACGTGGTTGTTGGTCAGGATCTCGCCGGTGGAGGTCAGCACCAGGCCAGTGCCGGCTGCCTCGCCCTGCCCGTAGTCGATCGTGGTGACGACGTCGACCAGTCCCGGGTCGGTCTGCGAGGCGATCTGCGCGGTTGTCAGCGTGTTGTCGCCGGAGGTCGCCTGCACGGCCGCGCGGGTGCCGAAGAACGCTCCCACGCCGACCACCGCCGCGGCGCCGACGGCCAGTACCCGCAATCCCCTGTGCCGCCGGTGGTGCTCAGGGCCTGCCGCTCCCCCGGGGTGCCCGCCCGGGCCGACAGGCCCTGCGTAGTAGGGGCCGTATCCCGGCTGGCCGCCGTAACCGGGCTGGCCGTATGCCTGCTGGCCGTATGCCTGCTGGCCGTAACCGGGCTGGCCGTAACCGGGCTGGCCATAGCCTGGCTGGCTGTATCCCGGGTTGCCGCCGTAACCGGGCCGGCCGTACCCGGGCTGGCCGTAACCGGGGTAGCCGCCGTAGCCGGGATTGCCGCCGGGCGCGTATCCGCCCGGTCCATATCCGCCAGTGCCGTGTCCAGCGGCGCCGTGTCCGGCCGCGCCGTATTCAGCAGTGCTGTGCTCGCCCGCGCTGTGCTCGCTCGCCTCGCTCGCGCCGTTTCCGCCAGAGCCGGCGCCGTCATTCCAGCCGTTACCGCCAGCGCTGGCTGCTCCCTGCTCCGCCGCGTCCGGCCCCTGCCCGGAGCCCGGCCCGGCCGGCGGCTCGTAGTTGCTGCTCATCCCGGTGCTCCCTCGCTGCCTGTCTGCTCTGCGTACATCCTCATAATTGGCCGCCGACCTGGATGAAGGCTGAAAGCTGGCTGACCGCCGACTTGATCTTCCTGGGTACCCTGAACGCCGCATGAGCAACGGAAATCTGCTGCTGACACAGCGACGGCGATGGTCCGTTCACTCTGTTGCGCAGCACCCGCCCGGGGACGCCCGGGCTCCACGGGCCGTTGAGGTTACCCGGCTGGAAGCTGGTAGGTATCGTGTTGACCGCTGGTTGAGGTCGAGCCAGCAGCCGAAGTAGGCATCCACCTCGGCTCCGGTCGGGTCGTGCGGGATCGGACGGGCTGCGGCGTTGCCTCGTGGTTGGTGAGTCACCAGTAGGTGGTCGACTGGTCGTAGGTGGTGTCGGTCGATTGCGCCTGGAACGTCCGGAAGAAGACCGGCACCTGGCTGCCCCCAACGAACGTCGTGGGGTAGACGAAGACGTTCGGCTCCTCGTCCACGGGCAGTGCCTCGAACGTGTCCCCGCTGGCCGTGGTGCCCTTCCCGGCGGTCAGGTGGGCGATGGCGTTCTGGATGAACTAGTTGGGACCGCCGCCGCGCACGTCACCGGCGCCACCCTGCCGGTCGACGGTGGCTACACGGCCGCATGAAGGCGCGAAGCACACGAACTGAGATCCCGCACGTGAGGAGAGTGACCATGAGGGTTCGTATGCAGACGACGGGCGTTCACACGCGGCCAGCCAGACCCGCCCGGTGGCGCGCGTTAGGCCGCCTGACAGCGGCCGCGGCGGCGGTGGCGGTCGCCGTGCCGGCGGCCGGTTCAGCGGCGCAGGCCGGCACCGTGATGTCGGGCCACAGCGTCAGGCCAAGCGAGAGCGTCAGGTACCGGGTCGGGCACATCAGCCGCGTCAGCGTCGGCTGCCCCGGCGGCACCGGCGGCACCGGCGACATCTCAGAGGCGGTGGACCGCGCCAGGCACTACGTGTATACGGACTTCGAGGGGTGCGACAACGGCAACGGCATCGGCTTTGTGCGCTCCGCCAACGGCGGCCGCAGCTTCACCCGGCCGCACGCCCTCCCCTTCTCCGACGGCGGCTGGGATCCCTGGGTGGCGGTCGCGCCCGACGGCACTGTGTACGCGTCGTTCATGAACACGATCCACCACCGCACCTACCCGATCATCGACGTGTCCCACGACTACGGCCGCACGTTCCATGTCGAGCAGTCGCTGAGGCCGGCTCAGCGCGGCAACTACGGCGACGCCGACTACATCACCGTCGCCCCGAACGGCACGCTGTACGTCGCGTGGGACTACGGCCCATCCAACGCCGAGGTCAGGCAGAGGTGCAGCCCGACCGGGGACTGCTGGTCCTGGGCTGGCCCCATGAACTTGGCTGTCCAGAGTTCGACGGACGAGGCGAAGACGTTCACGCCGATTTCGATTGCCAACCCCGGTTACCCCGACGGGGGCGTCGAGGAGGGCGACGTGACGGTCGCGCCCGATGGTGCGATCGATGTTCTGTACCAGGGCTACAAGATCATCAACAAGAAGATCCAGAGCCTCGCCCACGGATACGAGTACTTCACAACCTCAACCGATGATGGCAAGACGTGGTCGGCGCCGGTCGTGGTCGGCGCCAGCGCCGGCCAGATGACGATCAACATTTGGTGGAACGACGGCTATATCGTCACCGACCCCGCCGGCAACCTCTACGCGACGTGGGACACCCAGGGAAAGGCCGACGGTCACAAGACGGACATCGGCTGGGTGGCATTCTCGCCCGACGGTGGCAGGACGTGGTCGGCGCCGTTCCAGGCCACGCCGGATCACAAGAACGTGCCGCACATCACGGAGGCCGTCGGTGCCGGGCCTGGCGAAGCCTACGTGGCCTGGGTGAGCAGCGACGACCCGCGCGGCTACGCGCTGTACCTGCGAAAGTTCTCGATCCGCGCCAGCGGCGGCTTCGGGGGATGGCTGTCAGGAGCCGCGCGGATCTCGCGGCAGTTCGGTAACCCGAACTACCTCGACCAGGACACCTTCGGAATCGAGACCTTCTCGCCGACCTCACTGGTGGCCAGCTGGGGCAGCGCGATCCCAGGCTCGCGCCGCAGCCCCTCCGTATTCGCGGCGCCCGTCAAGGTGCTGACCCGATGACAGATCACCGGACCGGGCCTGGCCGGCCCCGGCTTCTAGGCCCTCCCCCCGCCGCCCGGCGGGACTGAACGGCTATGCCGCACCCGGTGATCGGGCAGAATCGCGGTATGGGTCGTAGCCGCCAGCCGGCGGGCAGGTGGCCGGGATGAACCCGGCCGGACTCAGCCATCTGTGGCATCACCTGCTCGGCTACCTGGGCCATCCGCAGCACGGGCCGGCTCGCGTGCTGATCATCGGCACGGGCATCGTGGCGCTGGCCGCCGTGGCGTCGCCCCGGATCTGGCCGGTCTCGCGCACCATCGTGACCATGGCGCACGAAGGCGGTCATGCCCTGATGGCGCTGCTCACCGGGCGGCGGCTCAGCGGGGTCCGGGTCCTGCGCACGACGGCCGGGGTCACGGTGTCGGCGGGCCGTCCCGACGGCCCCGGCGCCGTGCTGACGATGGCAGCCGGGTACCTGGCCCCGCCAGTGCTCGGCCTCGGCGCGACGGCGCTGGCCGCCACCGGGCACCTGGCCGGGCTGCTGATACTCAGCCTGGTCGCGCTGGCTGGCCTGGCGCTCGCCATGCGCAACGCTTACGGGATGCTCGCCGCCGCCGCCGCCAGCGCGGTTGTCGCGGTCGTCCTGTGGAGCGGCTCTGCGCTGGCCGAGGCGGTCCTCGGCTACACGATGAGCTGGTTCTTGCTGATCGGCGGCGTCCGCCCGGTGCTGGAACTGCAGCGCACCCGGCGGCACCGGCCGGGCGCGCGCACTGACGCCGACCAGCTGGCCGCCATGACCGGGATACCCGGCCTGCTGTGGGTGGCCATGTTCGGGCTGGTAGCAGTCGCCGCGTTCGCGCTCAGTGCCGTATGGCTCGGCCGGGCGTGATCGGGCCGGAGCCCGCCCCGTCGGGCGTGGCAAGCTTCAGCCCGGCCAGGCCGAGGCCGCCCGGCATCCCGGCATGCCCGGCCCGGCGTCGGCTCAGCCGATCCGGCGGCGCATGACCACGCGCGTGCACGTAGCCTTCGCCGGTCGGGGCGACGAAACCCAGCAGGTACCGGTGATCGTGCTGTCGGTCGGCCGGGACACGAGGGGTGTCGGCGAATTCACAGCGGAACCTGCGCCCGCCCTGGGGAAGGCGGTCTGCCCACCCGCCCCGGGCCTGCGACGGCCGGCGTCCCTGCATCCGCCGCCGCCAGCGCCGCGCGCAGGCCCACGACGACAGCAGCGCTCCCTCCGGGAGCACGGACCTATCCGGGCGGCGCACCTGGCGCCGCAGGCCGCCGTGGCGCGCTGACCCCAACTGGCCGCTTATACCCAAGATCGTTTCCTGGTATAATGGAAACAGGAAGCGAAGCGATGCTCCAGCTGGAAGCGAGCACGCAGGGGGCCGCAATGGCGCTGACAGAGGCTGCCCAGCAGCTATACCAGCATCTCGGGCACAAGGCATCAAATCCTGCCGTGCTGAAAAGGCGCCTGAAGCTCGATGACGACACGCTGCGCGCAGCCTGCGACGAACTGATCAGCGAGGGCATCGCGGAATGGGACGGCGGCCGCCTCCGCCAAACCGACAACGTCGGTGCCACAGGGCTGTCACTGCACGCCACTCGCATCCTCGCCCGGCTGCCGCAAGACGGCACCGCCGTCGGCCAGATCCGCATGCGCGGCCTAGTCGATCTCTCCAACGACGAGTACCGCAAGGCCGTCGAGGAACTCGCTCAGGCCCAGCTCGTCCGGCTCGGCCGCGGCCGGGGCGGCAGCCTGGCCCGGCAGGAAACCAAACTCGACACCGGGCCCGCCCCCGAGGAAACCACCGGGCTGGTACAGCGCGAATCAGAGCTGTACCGACCGCTGCTGGACTGGCTCCAGTCCACCCTGGAATCCCAGGGCGGCTTCTTCTGGGACGCGCAGATCACCGCGAACCCGCAGGGCCGACGGCGAAGCTCCGGCCAGTGGTCACGGCCCGACGTCACCTCAGTCGAAGTCTGGCGCTCAGAATGGCTGCCCCAGATCAACCTGACAATCTCCTCATACGAGGTCAAGCGCTTCTGCGACGCCGAGCGGCTGGAATCCGTCTACGAAGCCAAAGCCCACGGACGCTGGGCCCACCGCTCCAACCTCGTCCTCGAAGCACCCCGAAGCCAGGAATGGCAGCCACCAGACGAAGTCCTTGACGAGATCAAGCGATTCGACCTAGGCCTCTACCTCATGATCCGGCGCGAGGACAACTCCTACCGCATCCGCCAGATGATCCCGCCCGGCGCCCAGCACCCCGAGCCAGCACTACAAACCGATCTACTCGAATACTATTTCAGAGACGACAAGAAGAGCGCCGAACAATACAAGAGCGCCATCCACTAACCGCACCCCTGCCCCGTTCCCAGCACCACAGCACCTATGCTGTTACCTGGCCGCTTGCGCGCCTCCAGGCTACTGCTCCAGATGGGCCGCTTCCGAGCCGAGCGCCAAGGACCTCAGCAGCCGCACCGTCACCTCCAGTGCGGCGACCCGATCCGCCAGAGCCCTGTGCTGGCGGTCCAGCGCCTCGAATGTCTGCTCGTCCATCTCGAACTGCGCATCAATCCGCTCGCCCAGCGTCGGCGGGCTCGTCAGGCCGCGGCTCACCTCAAAGGTCACAGGGGACCTGCCTCCGGCTGTGAGCACGCGGCGCTGCGGTGTTGCGGTGTTGCCGCCGGGACACCGCCGTGCAGTCGCCGCTTGCATCTGGCTTCACGGAACAGTCGCCTCCTTGATCGCCGGTCCGACGGGGATGGCAGGCCTCCACTGGCGCTCGACCTCATAGGCGGGCTGCCTTCATGCCCTCATCTTAGTTGGGTGCCTATAGGTACCCATAGGTATATACGGCAATAGCAGGGAACGCATGGGTTTCTAGCATCGGGCAGATGAGCCTTGACCACGACTCGCCCGTCTCGCTGTACGAGCAGTTGGCCGGAATCCTGCGCGGGCAGATCGAGCGCGGCGAACTCACCGGCAGGGTGCCGTCCGCCAAGACGCTAGCCCAGCAGTACGAGGTAGCCAACGGCACCGCAGAGCGCGCCCTCGGCATGCTCCGGCACGAGGGGCTGATCCGATCAGCCATAGGGCGCGGCCACTTCGTCGTCCGCCACTGACAGGTCCGTGGCGGCGGCCCGGTCTCGGGCCGTGGCGACCGATCACGGCAGGTCACGACCGTTCGGCCTGGTGGGCTGTCCGCGCAGGCCGGCCAGGAGCTGATCGACGGCGGAGATGGCCTGGGTTCGGGCGGTGGGCGGATCGTCGGCATGCGCGATGAACAGGGCAGCCTCGTCGACCGCGGCCAGGAGAAGATGAGCCAGGACGTCGAGGGGTTGTGCGGGCAGGATGCCTTCCCGGACCGCTCGGCTCAGCAACGCCTGGATCGCGCCGAGGCCAAACCGCCGCTCCTGGGTGCGCCACTGTTGCCAGCCCAGGACGGCGGGACCGTCGATCAGCAGGATCCGCTGCACGTCCGGGGTCAGGGACGCGTCCAGGAAACTGGTGAGCCCGCCGCGCAGCCGCTCCAGCGCATCGCCGCGGATGGCGACGGTGCGGGCGGCCGCGGCGAGCAGATCCTCCTGAACCCGTTCGAAGACGGCCAGGAACAGCGCCTGCTTGTCCGGGAAATGGTGGTAGAGCGCACCCCGGGTGCCCACACCCGCAGCGGCCACGATCTCTTCAGTGCCACTGGCGTGATAGCCCTTCTCGACGAACAGCCGCAGGGCAGCTGTGATCAGGGCCTGGCGGGTGGCTTCGGCCCGCTCCGCCACCACCGCCGCCCGCAGCGGCGGCCTCGCCGAGGACTGTTGACCGGAACTCATACCATCAGTATGGTCCACATACAGACTGTATGTGACGAGTGCGGAGGCGGGTGCGCGTGCCGGATGAACAGTCACCCGGGGAGCCCGGCTCGCTGCTGACGCGCGAGGCGGCCCGAGGCGTCCTGGGCAGGTCGCCCTTCGCCGCTTGGTGGGGCGTGGACGTCGCGAACGTCGGATCCGGGTGGGCGGAGCTGACCCTGCCGTGGCAGCCGCACTTCCTGCGGCCAGGGGCGGTCCTGCAGGGTTCCTGTTGCATGATGCTCGGCGACGTGGCGACATGGCTGGCCATGATGACCACGATCGATGGCGCGGAAACAGCGGTGACCCTGGAGATGAAGACGAACTTCCTCGGACCGGGTGCAGATGACCTGCACTGCGTCGGGCGAATCGTCAAGGCCGGACGCCGCACGGTCTTCTGCGAGGCGAACACCCGCGGTGCCAGCGGCAAGCCGGTGGCCTTCCACACCATCACCTACCTCATGACGTGACAACCTCACAGGCATCACTCGCTACTCCAAGGTCGCCGAGGGGTTGGGGCTGGTGACGCCAGCGGCTGGGGCAGCCGGGTGCTCGCGTCGGTGCGGGCCGCATCGACGGCGCCGCGGCTGAGGAACAGGCTCCCTCGCAGGTCCGCGCCGCGCAGGTCCGCATCGCGCAGGTCCGCCCCGGTGAGATCGGCCCCGGTCAGGTCCGCCCCGGCCAGCCGGGCGCCGATCAGGCAGGCCCCGCGCAGGCTCGCGCCGCGCAAGTCGGTCTCCCGCAGGTCGGCGCCGGCCAGGTCGGCGCCCCGCAGCTGGGCATGCGGGCCGGGCACGGCAGCCCGGGCCAGCTCGCTGGCCTGTGACAGCAGCGCGCTGGCCTGCTGCCAGTGCGGCCCGGCAGCAAGGCCGGCGAGCTCGTCCGGCGTGCCCTGCGCCAGCGCGAGCGTGGCCGCCAGCGCTGCCCGCAGTTGGCCGCGGCGCGGCGCGGCAGCTGGCAGCGCGATCGCCTGGGCCAGGTACCAGGCCAGCTCGTGCAGCTGCCGGACGACCGCGAACACGCTGAACATCTGTCCCGCTAGCTGCGGCGCGGTCCGCCAGTCCCGTCCGGCGAAAACCACCTGGGCGACATGCTGGCCGGCCCCGAAGCAGTCGTAGCGGGCGCAGCCCGCGAACCCCCGCTCGCGCAGCTGCGGGTGGATCGAGCAGCGGAAGTCCGGCGCCAGGTTCGGGCAGGGCTGCCCGGCCGGCTTGGTGATGGCGAACTCCGCCGAGGCGGTGAACCCCGGCCCGGCGCAGCACAGCGCGAAGCACCGGCTGCAGTCGGCGCGCAGGCGAGCCTGCAGCTCCGCCGGACGGCTGGCGGGGCGCGCCACCGCCCTGCCGCCGTCTGCCATCAGCCCTCCCGGGAGCGGCTCAGCCGGCCTGGCGGAGCCGGGCGGCCCGGTTCAGCGCGCTGATCACGCCGCGCAGCGACGCGCGGACGATCGACTCGCTGACCCCCACGCCCCACAGCACCCGGTCTCCCACCTCGATCTCCAGGTAGGCGGCCGCCTCGGCATCGCGGCCCGCGGTGAGGGCATGCTCGGCGTAGTCCAGCACCCGGACGCTGACCCCGCCGAGCCCCATGTCGATCGGTGACAGCGCCTGGCAGAACGCGGCGATCGGGCCGTTGCCGACCCCGGTCAGCTCGTGCTCGGTGCCGAATGCGCGCACGGTCGCGGTGATGCGCTCGGTGCCGCCGTCTGTCGCCGAGGTGAAGCGGAGCAGTTCGAACGGGCCCGGGTCGAGGTACTCGGCGGCGAAGATCTGCCACATCTGGGCGGCGCCCACCTCGCCGCCGGCGTCGTCGGTGTGCCGCTGGATCACCTGGCTGAACTCGATCTGCAGCCGCCGCGGCAGGTCCAGGTGATGGTCGTTCTTCATGATGTAGGCGACGCCGCCCTTGCCGGACTGCGAGTTGACCCGGATGACGGCCTCGTAGGACCGGCCCACGTCCTTGGGGTCGATCGGCAGGTAGGGCATCTGCCAGGGCAGCTCGCCGGCCGGCCGGCCTGCCCGCCCGGCGACCCGCTCCAGCTGGTCGAAGCCCTTCTTGATGGCGTCCTGGTGCGAGCCGGAGAACGACGTGTACACCAGGTCGCCGGCGTAGGGGTGGCGCTCGTGCACGCCGATCCCGTTGCAGTACTCGGCGGTGCGCCGGATCTGGTCGATGTCGCTGAAGTCGATCTGCGGGTCGATGCCCTGGCTGTAGAGGTTCAGCCCGAGGGTGATCAGGTCCACGTTGCCCGACCGCTCGCCGTTGCCGAACAGGCAGCCCTCGATCCGGTCGGCCCCGGCCAGCACGGCCAGCTCCGCGTCGGCCACGGCGGTGCCCCGGTCATTGTGGGTGTGCACCGACAGCGCGATGTGCTCGCGCCGGGACAGGTTCCGGCTCATCCACTCGATCTGGTCGGCGTACACGTTCGGCGTGGACCGCTCGACCGTGCAGGGCAGGTTCAGCACGATCTCCCGGCCGGGGCCCGGCTGCCAGACCTCCATCACCGCCTCGCAGATCTCCAGCGAGAAGTCCAGCTCAGTGTCCATGAAGATCTCGGGCGAGTACTCGTAGCCGAACTCGGTGCCGGACAGGTAGGTCTCGGCGAACTTCATCACGGCCCGGGTACCCTCGACGGCCACGGCCCTGCACTCGGCGCGCCCGTCGCCTGCCCAGCCGAACACCACGCCGCGGAAGATCGGCGCCGCGGCGTTGTACATGTGCACGGTGGCCCGGCAGGCGCCGGCCAGCGACGCCGCAGTGCGCTCGATCAGCTCCTCGCGCGCCTGCGTCAGCACCGAGATGCACACGTCGTCGGGTACCGCGCCGCTCTCGATGAGGCTGCGGATGAAGTCGAACTCGGTCTGGCTGGCTGCCGGGAAGCCGACCTCGATCTCCTTGTAGCCCATCCGCACCAGCAGCTCGAACATGGCCCGCTTGCGGCTGGCGTTCATCGGGTCGATCAGCGCCTGGTTGCCGTCCCGCAGGTCGGTCGACAGCCACCGCGGCGCGGCGGTGATGGTGCGCGCGGGCCACTGCCGGTCCGGCAGGTCCACGGGCGGGAACGGCCGGTACCGGTGGCAGGGCATGCCGGAGGGCTGCTGCCGCGGTGCCGGCCGCGGTGGTACGGACGGGCCGGGCACAACGGGGCTGGGATTGCTGTCCATGAGATTCGCTGCTCCTGGGGGACAGACCTGAGGGGGGATCGGTCGGCGCAGCACAGCGGCCCGCGACGAGGGGCCGACCGGATTGGCTACCGGGCCTCGCCGCGGCAGCGAAGAAGCAGCACGCGGATCATGACCAGCCAACCATACCAGGCGCGCGGCCCGCGGTCCGGTCAGACGTTGAAGCCGAGGGCTCGCAGCTGCTCGCGGCCGTCCTCGGTGATCTTGTCAGGACCCCACGGGGGCAGCCACACCCAGTTGATGCGGAAGTCGCTGACCAGGCCCTCCAGCGCGTCCCGGGCCTGGTCCTCGATCACGTCGGTGAGCGGGCAGGCCGCGCTGGTCAGCGTCATGTCGATGGTGGCGACGCTGTCGTCGGTGACCGTGACGCCGTACACCAGCCCCAGGTCGACGACGTTGATGCCGAGCTCGGGGTCGACGACGTCGCGCAGCGCCTCCAGCAGTTCCTCGGTCTGCTCGCTGTGCTCCCCGGTCAGTTCCTCGCCGTCCAGGCCGGCGCCGGTCTCCTCGGCGGTGCTGCCCTCGGCGGGGGGCCGCTCGTCCTGCGCCAGGCCCGCGTCAGCCAGCCGGGCAGTGTCCTCGGTCATGTCCGCTCCTTCGTCTCCAGGGCGCGCGCAGTCGCGTCCTTCCACGCCATCCAGCCGAGCAGCGCGCACTTGATCCGGGCCGGGTACTTCGACACGCCCTCGAACGCCACCGCGTCGCCGAGCAGCTCCTCGTCCGGCTCGGCGTCCTCGCCGCGGGACTGCATCAGCCGCAGGAATTCGGCGCTGATCGCCATGGCCTCGCCGACGGTCTTGCCGATGAGCGCGTCGCACATCACCGAGGCACTGGCCTGGCTGATGGAGCAGCCGAGCGCGTCGTAGCAGACGTCAGCCAGCACCGGCTCGCCGCCGGCGTCCTTGAGCGTGACCCGCAGCGTCACCTCGTCACCGCAGGTCGGGTTGACGTGCATGACCTCGGCGTCGAACGGCTCCCGCAGGCCCTTGTGGTGCGGGCGCCGGTAGTGCTCCAGGATGATCTCCTGGTACATCGATTCGAGCTGCATCACGGTGCTTTCCCCATCACAGCGCCTATCACGCGGTCCCGAAGAACTTCTGCGCCTGGCGCACGCCATCCGCGAGCGCGTCCACCTCGTCGGCGGTGTTGTAGACGTAGAACGTCGCGCGGGTGGACGACTGCACGCCGAGCGCCCGGTGCAGCGGCCAGGCACAGTGGTGCCCGGTGCGGACCGCGATGCCCAGCTCGTCGAGCACCTGGCCGACGTCGTGCGGGTGCAGGTCGTCAACGACGAACGACACCGCCCCGCCGCGGTGCGCCGGGCTCAGCGGGCCGAGGATCCGCACGCCGGAGATCGCGCCGAGTGCCTCCAGCGCCCGCGCGGTCAGCGCCTCCTCGTGCGCGGCCACGTTGTCCATGCCGAGCGCGTCGAGGTAGTCGCAGGCCGCGGCCAGCCCGACCGCCTGCGCGGCGGCGGGCACCCCGGCCTCGAACCGCTCGGGCGGCGGCAGGAACGTCGAGCCCTCCATCCGGACGATCTCGATCATCGAGCCGCCGGAGATGAACGGGGGCATGGCCTCGAGCAGCTCGCGGCGGCCCCACAGCACGCCGACCCCGGACGGGCCGAGCATCTTGTGCGCGGAGAAGGCCAGGAAGTCCGCGCCCAGCGCGGTCACGTCCACCCGGCGGTGCGGCACCGACTGGGCGCCGTCGACGACCACCACAGCGCCGCGGGAGTGCGCCAGCGCGGCGATCTCCCCGACCGGCGGGATCGCCCCGGTGACGTTGGACTGGTGGGTGACCGCGACCAGCCGGGTGCGGTCGTTGATCAGCTCGGCGGCGTTGCTGAGATCCAGCCGCCCGTCCGGGGTCACGCCCAGCCAGCGCAAAGTGGCGCCGGTGCGCTGGGCCAGCTGCTGCCAGGGCACCAGGTTGGCGTGGTGCTCCATCTCGGTAACGCAGATCTCGTCACCGGGGCCGACCCGGAACCGGGCCGCCTGCGGCCCGGCGGTGGTGGCGTTGGACATCGCGTAGGCGATCAGGTTGATCGCCTCGGTCGCCGACTTGGTGAAGACGATCTCGCTGGGATCGGCGCCGATGAACTCGGCCACCCGCACCCGCGCGCCCTCGTAGGCGTCGGTGGCCTCCTCGCCGAGCAGGTGCGCGCCGCGGTGCGCGGCGGCGTTGTGCATCGTGTAGAAATCGTGCTCGGCGTCCAGCACCTGGCGCGGCTTCTGCGCGGTGGCGCCGGAGTCCAGGTAGATCAGCGGGTGCCCGCCGCGCACGGCGCGGCCGAGGATCGGGAAGTCGGCCCGGATCGCCTGGGGGTCCAGCGCCGCGGCCGCGGCGGGGCCGGCGGGCCGACGGGCAGCGGTCATGCCGCCGCGCCCGCCGCCGTGAACCGCTCGTAGCCGCTGGACTCCAGTTCCTCTGCCAGCTCGGGGCCGCCCTCGGCGACGATCCGGCCGCCCACGAACACGTGCACGAAGTCGGGCTGCACGTAGCGCAGGATCCGGGTGTAGTGGGTGATCAGCAGCACCCCGTGACTGCGGTCCTCGCGGTAGGCATTGATACCCGCCGAAACGACCTTCAGCGCGTCGATGTCGAGCCCGGAGTCGGTCTCGTCCAGGATCGCGATCTTCGGGTTCAGCAGCTGGAGCTGGAGGATCTCGTGCCGCTTCTTCTCGCCGCCGGAGAACCCCTCGTTCAGGTTCCGCTGCGCGAACGCCGGGTCGATCTGCAGCGCGTCCATGGCCGCCCGCAGTTCCTTGCCGAAGGTGCGGATCTTCGGCGCCTCGCCGCGCACCGCGGTGATCGCGGTCCGCAGGAAGTTGGACACCGATACGCCGGGAACCTCGACCGGGTACTGCATGGCCAGGAACAGCCCGGCCCGGGCCCGGGCGTCGACGCTCATCGTGAGCACGTCCTCGCCGTCAAGGGTGACCGAGCCGCTGGTGACCGTGTACTTAGGGTGGCCGGCGATCGCGTAGGCGAGCGTGGTCTTGCCCGACCCGTTCGGTCCCATGATCGCGTGCGTCTGCCCGGCGCTGACCGTCAGGTCGACGCCGCGCAGCACCTCCAGGCTCGCCCCGGCGGCATCCGTCACGCTGGCGTGCAGGTCACGGATCTCAAGGGTGGACATCATCTCTCCTGGTGAGAAGGCTCAGGACAGCGCGACGTAGACGTCGCCGCCGTCAATCTTGACTGGGTAGGCGGGCACCGCCGCAGTGGCGGGCGGGCCGGTGGGCTTGCCGGTGCGCACGTCAAAGCAGGAGCCGTGCAGCCAGCACTCCACAGTGTGGTCGTAGATCTCGCCGTCCGACAGCGAAACCTCCTCGTGCGAGCACACGTCCCGCAGCGCGAAGACCTCCCCGCCGGTGCGCACGATCGCGACCGGCTCGCCGCCGACCTCAACGCCGTGCGCCCCGCCCTCGGGCACGTCCGCGAGCGCGCATGCCCGCACGAACTCGCTCACCGGGCCACCCCGGCCAGCTCGGCCTCGACCGCGCCGGTGACCCGCTCATGCAGCTCGGGTACCTCGATCTGGCTGATGAGCTCGGCGAAGAAGCCGCGGATGACCAGCCGCCGGGCCTCGTCGAACGGGATGCCGCGGGTCATCAGGTAGAACAGGTGCTGATCCTCCAGCCGCCCGCTGGTGCTGGCATGCCCGGCCTTGGCCACTTCGCCGGTGAGGATCTCCAGGTTCGGCACCGAGTCCACCCGGGTGCCGTCGGTCAGCACCAGGTTCCGGTTGGACTCGTAGGTATCGGTGCTGGTGGCCTCCGGCCGGATCACCACGTCGCCGATCCACACCGCGTGTGCGCCCGCGCCCGCGAGCGCGCCCTTGTAGCTGACCCGGCTGCGGCAGTTCGGCTCGGCGTGGTCGACGAACAGGCGGTGCTCGAGATGCTGCCCGGCGTCGGCGAAGTACAGCCCGCGCAGCGTCGCGTCCCCGCCCGGGCCGGCGTACCGGACCGACGGCGCCAGCCGTACCAGGCTCCCGCCGAGGCTCACCGCCGTATGCGTCAGCCGGGCATCCCGCCCCAGCCGCGCATGATGATGCGACAGGTGCACCGAGTCGTCGCTCCACTCCTGCAGCGACACCACCGCGAGGGACGCCCCGTCCCCCACGACGAGCTCGACATTGTCGGCATAAGTAGCCGACCCGCTGTACTCGACAACCACGACCGCGTGCGCATTCGGCTCGACATTGACCACAATGTGCCCCGCAGCAGCACCTGACGAGTCCTCACCCCGGACCGAGACCCACGCAGGCTCCGTGCTCTCCGTCCCTTCCGCGACGGTGAGAATCGTCGCCGAGTCGACCGCCGCGAAGGCCCGGGCACTGACCCGGTCGGCCGGCACGTAGGCGGCGCCGATCTGCGGGTCACCATGCTGCGCGTGCGCAATGGTGACTGCAGGTCCGGCGTCGGCGACGACCGACACCTTCCCGTCGCCGAAGGCGGCATCAGCATGCAGCCCCCGCAGCCGCCGCAGCGGCGTGAACCGCCACTCCTCTTCGCGCCCGCGGGGCACGTCGAAGGCATCCGGATCGAACGACTGCAGCTCGTGCAGCCGCGACAGAGCGACCGTCATCAGCCGACCGCTCCTTCCATCTGCAGCTCGATCAGCCGGTTGAGCTCGAGCGCGTACTCCATCGGCAGCTCGCGGGCGATCGGCTCGATGAACCCGCGGACGATCGTGGCCATTGCCTCGTCCTCGGTCATGCCCCGGCTCATCAGGTAGAACAGCTGGTCCTCGGAGATCTTGGAGACGCTCGCCTCGTGGCCCATCTCCGCGTCGTCCTCGCGGACGTCGATGTAGGGGTAGGTGTCGGACCGGCTGATCGTGTCCACCAGCAGCGCGTCGCACTTGACGGTCGACTTGGAGTGCTCGGCGCCCTCGGCCACCTGGACCAGGCCGCGGTAGGAGGTGCGGCCGCCGGCCCGGGCCACCGACTTGGACACGATCGAGGACGAGGTGTTCGGCGCCAGGTGCACCATCTTGGCCCCGGCGTCCTGGTGCTGGCCCTCGCCAGCGAACGCGACCGACAGGGTCTCGCCCTTGGCGTGCTCGCCCATCAGGTAGATGGCCGGGTACTTCATCGTGACCTTGGAGCCGATGTTGCCGTCCACCCACTCCATCGTCGCGCCGGCCTGCGCCACGGCCCGCTTGGTCACCAGGTTGTACACGTTGGCCGACCAGTTCTGGATCGTGGTGTACCGGCAGCGGGCGCCCTTCTTGACGATGATCTCCACCACCGCCGAGTGCAGCGAGTCGGAGGAGTAGACCGGTGCCGTGCAGCCCTCGACGTAGTGCACGTACGCGTCCTCGTCGACGATGATCAGCGTCCGCTCGAACTGGCCCATGTTCTCGGTGTTGATCCGGAAGTATGCCTGCAGCGGGATGTCGACGCGCACGCCCTTGGGCACGTAGATGAAGCTGCCGCCGGACCAGACCGCGGTGTTCAGCGCGGCGAACTTGTTGTCGCCCACCGGGATCACGGTCGCGAAGTACTCCCGGAACAGGTCCGGGTGCTCCTTCAGCGCCGTGTCGGTGTCCAGGAAGATAACGCCCTTCTCCTCAAGGTCCTCGCGGATCTTGTGGTAGACGACCTCGGACTCGTACTGGGCGGCCACGCCCGCGATCAGCCGCTGCTTCTCGGCCTCGGGGATGCCCAGCCTGTCGTAGGTGTTCTTGATGTCAGCGGGCAGATCGTCCCAGCTCGCGGCCTGCTTCTCGGTGGACCGGACGAAGTACTTGATGTTCTCGAAGTCGATGCCCGACAGGTCAGAGCCCCAGGTCGGCATCGGCTTGCGGCGGAACAGCTGCAGGCCCTTCAGGCGCAGGTCGAGCATCCACTGCGGCTCGCCCTTCTTGGCCGAGATATCCCGGACGACGTCCTCGTTCAGGCCGCGCCGGGCTGACTCGCCGGCTGCGTCGGAGTCGGCCCAGCCGAACTTATAGCGGTCGAGGCCGTCAAGCTCGGGCCGCGCGATAGTCGTCATGCGGAGGTTCCTCCGGACTGTGTGCTGGTGCGGATATACGTCAGCCCTGTCGGCGTGACGTGGGTGGTGCAGATGCCGTCCCCGTTGGCGATCGTGGCGAGGCGCTGCACCGGGGTATCGAGCAGGCGGCCGAACGCCTCGGTCTCGGCCTCGCAGAGCTGCGGGTACCGCGCGGCGACATGCGCTACCGGGCAGTGGTGCTGGCAGAGCTGCTCGCTGCCGGCCGAGCCCGGCGCGCCGCTGGCCGACGCGGCGTAGCCGTCGGCCGACAGTGCCGCCGCGAGAGCCTGCACCCGCCGCTCGGGCGGCGCGGCCGCGACCGCGGCGCGGTAGCGGCTTTCCAGGCCCGCCGTCTGCTGCCGGGCGAACGCGGTCACCGCGCCCGGCCCGGCGGTCTCGGCGATGAACCGCAGTGCGCTGGTGGCCAGGTCGTCGTAGGCGTGCTCGAACGCGCTGCGCCCGGCGTCGGTGATGACGAACAGCCGGGCTGGCCTGCCCCGGCCCCGCGCGCCGCGCGGCCGGGCGATACGCGTCTCGATCATGCCCTCGGCGATCAGGTTGTCCAGGTGCCGCCGGACGGCGGCCGGGGTGAGGCCGAGCCGGGCGGACAGGCCGGCCGCCGTGGCCGGGCCATTCTCCAGGGTCAGCCGGGCCACCCTGGCCCTGGTCCCGCGCTCGGAGCCGCCGGGGCCGAGCGCGGCGCCAGCCGGGCCTGCGGCCGCGGTGCTGGCAGCAGGCGGCGCAGCACGCAGCACGGCGCTCGCGGCGCCCGGCTCAGTGTCAGCGGCCAGTCCCATGTTTTTCACAACATCATTGTGCCCTAAATACTTCCGGCCTGCCAAGGCGAGGGCCGGAAGAGCCGTCCCGCCAGCCGGACGTTCCTGCGCGGCGGGCTGTGGGGCAGCCGTCACCGGCCGTTCGGCTGCCCGTCATGACCCCGCTGCATGCATCCGATACGAAGGCCATTCGGGTTCCCGGCGACCGTCCGGGCGCCCCGAGGAGGCTTCATGCGAACAGCGCATTGGCGGGCGGCCGCGGCCGCCGCGGGCGTGGCGGCGCTGCTGGGCGCCACGGCCACGACGTCGGCCGCGACGGCAGCGCCCCGCGGCGGCGACGGCGCTCGGATCCGGCACGTGCTGCTGATATCGGTGGACGGCCTGCACCAGCAGGACCTCAGCTGGTACGTCCGCACCCACCCGGGCTCGGTGCTGGCGGCGCTGGACCGCCGCGGCGTGGAGTACAGCCACGCGATGACCCCGGTCCCGTCGGACTCGTTCCCGGGCATGGTGGCGCAGGTCACCGGCGGCGACCCGGGCGTCACGGGGATCTACTACGACGACACCTACAACCATGACGTGTTCCCGGCCGGAACCACGAAGTGCGCGGGTCCGGTGCCCGGCGGCGAGGTCGCCTATACCGAGGCCGATGACATCAACCAGAACGCGCTGGACGCCGGCCAGGGCCTCAAGGGCCTGCCGGGCAGCATCCTGCAGATGACCGGCGACCCGCGGAAGGTCATCAACCCGGCGAACCTGCCGGTCAGCCCGAAGACCTGCACGCCGATCTACCCGAACTCCTACCTCAGGGTCAACACGATCTTCAACGTGGCCCGCGCGCACGGCCTGCGGACCGCCTGGTCCGACAAGCACCCGGCCTACCTGGCACTGTCCGGGCCGTCGGGTAACGGCGTGCAGGACTACTTCACCCCGGAGATCAACAGCCAGGCGATCGGCTACCCGGCGGGCGAGGACTGGACCAAGGACAACGCCGCCACCATGCAGTACGACAGCTACAAGGTGCAGGCGATCCTGAACGAGATCGCCGGCTGGAACCACAGCCGGACCCGGCACGTCGGCGTGCCGGCCATCTTCGGGATGAACTTCCAGACCGTGTCCACCGCGCAGAAGCTGCCGACCTCCGACGGGCTGACCGGCGGCTACCTGCCCGGCGGCAAGGTCCCGGGCCCGCTGCTGCGGCGCGCGCTGGACTACATCAACACCGAGATCGGCAAGATGGTCGCGCAGATCCGGGCGCAGGGCCTGGCAGCCAGCACGGCCGTCATCATCTCCGCCAAGCACGGGCAGTCCCCCACCAACCCGGCCGACCTCAAGCGGGTGCCGGACGCCCCGATCGTGGCGGCGGTCAACGCGGCCTGGGCCAGGCTGCACCCGAAGGCGCCGGCCCTGGTCGTCTTCGAGACCGACGACGACGGCATGCTGTGGTGGCTGAGCAACCGCTCCCAGCCCGCGGCGGACTTCGTCAAGCACTACCTGCTCACCCACTCCGCGGCGGGCAACAACATCAGCGGCGCCGCGATCACGGTCGCGCATTCAGGGCTGCGGAAGGTTTACGCCGGAGCGGCGTCAGCCGCGTACTTCCACGTCCCGGTCAGCGACCCGCGGCACCCGGACATCTTCGGCACCGTCACGCACGGCGTGGTCTACACCGGTGGCGAGTCGAAGATCGCCGAGCACGGCGGAGCCGGCTTCCAGGACCGGAACGTGCCGATCCTGGTGGACGTGCCGGGCCGGTGGCACGGCCGGGCCGTCGCGGCTCCTGTCGATACCACGCAGATCGCCCCCACGATCCTGCGGCTGCTGGGCCTGAACCCGCGGGCCCTGCAGGCGGTGCGGATCGAGCACACCCAGGTCCTGCCGGCCCTGGCCGGCCGGATGCGCTAGCCGGGCGCAGCCGGTGCCGTGCGGGGCCCGGCGGCCCGGCGGCCGAGCTCAGGTGTCGCTCAGCGGGCCAGTGTGGCGCGTGACGGTCAGCGGGGTTCGGGGGGCTCCGGGGGCTCGGCCCCCGGGTAATACAGCGACAGGAAGCCGCGCAGCAGGGCGGCGGTGCCTTCCAGGTGCTCGGCTACCGCCCGGCGGGCCTGCTCGGGCTGGCCGGCCAGGATCGCCTCGACGATCGCCGTGTGCTGTCGCGCGGTGTGGTGGATGTTGCGCTGGAGCACCGGGATCGCGTTCAGCAGGTCGTTCAGCCGCATCCGGGCGTCGGCGCCGGCCGCGGCGAGCAGTCCGGAGCCGGTCAGCTCGGCGACCGACAGGTGGAACAGGGTGTCCAGGCGGCGGTAGTCTTGCGGGCTCGCGGCGTTCACCTCGGCCAGGCGGCGCTGCAGGATCTCACGCACCCGGCCGTATTCCCCGGCTGGGTGGCAGCCGTCAGCGGCCAGGCCCAGCGGCCAGTGCCTGCCGCTGCCCGGGCCGGGCAGCAGCCGGGTCATCATGCCCGCCAGGGTCTCGGCCGCGCCGCTCTCCACTGCCAGCCGGAACGTCAGCGCGTCGGCCAGCTTCTCGCCGTCGCGGATCGCCAGCCGGGCCACCTTCGCCGTATCGGGGGCCGGCGGAGTGTAGGTGATGAACGTGCCGCCGAACCGGCCCCGCCGGGACTCGACGTAGCCGGCCTGGGCCAGCTCGCGGATTGCCTCGCGCAGGGTGAGCCGGCTGATCCCCAGCTGCACAGCCAGCTCCCGCTCGGCCGGGAACCGCTCGCCCGGGGCGATCATGCCCAGCTTGATGACGGTCAGCAGCCGCTCGACCGTCTCCTCGAACGCGTTCCCCTGCCGGACCGGCCGCAGCACGCTGGTGAGCTCGACCCCGCTGCCCGCCACTCGCCCTCCGATGGGTTAGTGCCGCCCGCTCCCTGACGTTACGTGCCCGACCTGCGGCTTAACGCACCCGGCGCCGGCCGGGCGGCACCGGCACGCGATCCCCTCCTGAGCCGCGCGCCGGTTCGGATGTGGCGCAAGTGACGAATCTGACCACGGGCCTTGAATGTTGCGCCCGTCACATCCATCATTGGTCTGTTATTAGACCATTGAAGCGGCAGCGTGGCCAGCCCGGATGGCAGCAGATCCCACCGACAGCACCAGTAGCACCCGTGACCCCCTGACCCAAGGAGCACGCCGTGGCGGTCAACGAGCATGCGGCCCCGACGCCGATGACCAGTGACGAGGAAACCCTGCATCAACTGGGCTACGCCCAGGAACTGCGGCGGCGGATGTCGGGCTTCTCGAACTTCGCCGTGTCGTTCACGATCATCTCGATCCTGTCCGGCTGCATGACGCTGTACGGCTACGGCATGATCACCGGCGGTCCGGTCGCCATCGTCTGGGGCTGGCCCCTGGTCGGGATCATGACCCTGATGGTGGGGCTCTCGATGGCCGAGGTCTGCTCCAGCTACCCGACGGCTGGCGGGCTGTATTACTGGGCCGCCAAGCTGGCCCGTCCGGGCCGGGGCCCGGTGTGGTCCTGGTTCACCGGTTGGTTCAACTTCCTCGGCCAGGTGGCCATCACCGCGGGCATCGACTTCGGCGCCGCGTTCTTCATCAACGCGTGGCTCAACCTGGTGTTCGGGACGCCCACCTACCACTGGGTCACCATCTTGATCTACGCGTGCGTGCTGCTCTTGCACGGGCTGCTCAACCAGTTCGGCATCCGCATTGTCGCGCTGCTGAACGACGTCAGCGTGTGGTGGCACATCCTGGGCGTGCTGCTCATCGTGGCCGTGCTCGCGTTCGTGCCCGCGCACCACCAGTCGCCCAGCTTCGTGTTCACCAAGATCGTCAACCTGACCGGCTGGCACAGCACCCTCTACGTGCTCGCCCTCGGCCTGCTGCTCGCCCAGTACACCTTCACCGGCTACGACGCGTCGGCGCACCTGACCGAAGAGACCCATCAGGCCTCTCGCAGCGGCCCCCGCGGCATCGTCATGTCGATCCTGGTCTCGCTGTTCGCGGGCTGGATCCTGCTGATCGGCCTCACGTTCGCCATCCAGCACTACAGCGCTGAGGTCGCCTCGCCCACCGGCGAGCCGCCGGTCCAGATCTTCATCGACGCCATCGGCGCCACCGGCGCCAAGCTGCTGCTGCTAGTCGTGATCGGCGCGCAGCTGTTCTGCGGCATGTCCTCGGTGACCGCGAACTCGCGGATGATCTACGCGTTCTCCCGGGACGGCGCGCTGCCCGGCTCGGCCATCTGGCACCGGGTCAACAAGCGCACCCGCACGCCGACCAACGCGATCTGGCTCGCTGCCGTCGGCGCCCTCGTCCTCGGCCTGCCCTACCTGTGGAACGGCGCGGCCTACGCGGCGGTCACCTCGATCGCGACCATCGGGCTGTACGTCGCCTACGTGTCCCCGACGTTCCTGCGGCTGCGGCTGGGGTCCCGGTTCCAGCGCGGGCCCTGGCACCTGGGCTCCTGGAGCTACGTCATCGGCTGGATCGCGGTCGTCTGGGTGGTGTTCATCACGATCTTGTTCATGCTGCCGACCGCGTCCCCGATCACCCGGGACAACTTCAACTACACGATCGTCGCGGTGCTTGTCGTCATCGGCTTCGCGGGCATCTACTGGCTGGTGTCGGCTCGCAACTGGTTCACCGGGCCGAAGGTGCAGGGCTCTGCCGAGGAACTGGCCGCGATAGAGCGGGAACTGTCGTCCTGACGCCTGTTGCGCATGACCGCCCGGCGGTGAAGTCTTACGCCGCAGTGATCAACGATCTACCGTGGAACGAGGTCCCGATGATAGGAGGCTCATGGCCCTGTACCGTGGCCACGGCCCGTACGCCCGGCAGCGAGGCATGCTAACGCTGGAGCGCCTGCGCGTTGAGGTCGGCGAAGGCGAGATTGACACGGTGGTGCTCGCATTCACCGACATGCAGGGACGGCTGCAGGGCAAGCGGCTGTCAGCCGAGTTCTTCCTGGACGAGGTTGCCCAGCATGCCGCCGAGGGTTGCAACTACCTGCTGGCCGTGGACGTGGACATGAACACGGTCGACGGGTACGCGATGTCGTCGTGGGAGCACGGCTACGGCGACTTCGTCCTCGTCCCGGACATGACCACGCTGCGCAAGGTGCCCTGGCACCCGGCCACGGCACTGGTCCTGGCCGACCTGACCTGGCTGGACGACGCCCCGGTGGTGGCCTCGCCGCGGCAGGTACTCAAGGCCCAGACGCAGCGGCTGGCCGACCAGGGATGGGTCGCCCTGGCCGGCACGGAGCTGGAGTTCGTCGTCTTCACCGAGTCCTACGAGCAGGCCGCCGCGAAGGGCTACCGCGAGCTGACCCCGGCCAACCAGTACAACGTTGACTACTCGATCCTCGGCACCGCACGGGTCGAGCCGCTGCTGCGCCGGATCCGCAACGGAATGTCCGGCGCGGGCATGTATGTCGAGTCCGCCAAGGGCGAGTGCAACCTCGGCCAGCACGAGATCGCGTTCCGGTACGCCGATGCGGTCACCACCTGCGACAACCATTCGCTCTACAAGACCGGGGCCAAGGAGATCGCGGCGCAGGACGGCGTGTCCATCACGTTCATGGCCAAGCCGAACGACCGCGAGGGCAATTCCTGCCACATCCACCTGTCGCTGCGCGACGCCGACGGCAACCCCGTGCTGGCCGGCGACGGCCTGCACGGGCTGTCGAAGACCGGCGAGCATTTCCTGGCCGGCCAGCTGGCCGCGCTGCGGGAGCTGACGCTGTGCTACGCGCCGAACATCAACTCCTACAAGCGGTACGTGCACGGCAGCTTCGCGCCGACTGCCATCCGCTGGGGCGTGGACAACCGGACCTGCGCGCTGCGCCTGGTCGGCCACGGGCCCTCGCTGCGGGTGGAGAACCGCACGCCCGGCGGTGATGTCAATCCCTACCTGGCCATCGCCGCGATGATCGCCGCAGGGCTGCACGGCATCGAGAACGAGCTGCCGCTGGAGCCCGCGTTCACCGGCAATGCCTACAAGGCTGACGGCGCGCGGATGCCGGATACCCTGCGTCACGCGCTGGAGCTGTGGGAGCAGAGCGCACTGGCGGCGGAGGCGTTTGGCAGCGACGTGACCGAGCACTACGCGAACTACGCCAGGGTGGAGCTGGCCGCGTTCGACGCGGCTGTCACCGACTGGGAACTGCAGCGCTGCTTCGAGCGCCTGTAGCTGCCCGGCACCTGCCGCCCGCGGCTCAGCGCCCCGCCAACGCGCACCGCCACCTGAAGCGCACCGCCAGCTGACCAGCTCCTGGGAATTCTGGGGAACATGCATGTCCGAGTACACGGTCGTCAACCCGGCGACCGAAGTCGCCGTCAGCACCGTCCGCGGCACGTCAGCGGAGGAAGCCGACACCGCCATCGGGCGGGCCGCGGCCGCGCAGGCGGCCTGGCGCCAGGTCTCGCCCGGCGACCGGGCCCGGCTGCTGCGCGCCTTCGCCGCCGAGGTCGACGCGCACGCCGCCGAGCTGGCCGACCTGGAGGTGGCCGGCTCCGGCCACCCGGTCGGCCAGGCCCGGTGGGAAGCCGAGCACGTGCGCGACGTGCTGCTGTACTACTCGGCTGCCCCGGAGCGGCTGATCGGCAAGCAGATCCCGGTGGCCGGCGGGCTGAACGTCACGTTTGCCGAGCCGCTCGGCGTCGTCGGCCTGATCGTGCCGTGGAACTTCCCGATGCCGATCTTCGCCTGGGGCATGGCGCCGGCGCTCGCTGCGGGCAACACGGTCGTGGCCAAGCCCGCCGAGATGACCCCGCTGACCGCCATCCGGATCGGCGAGCTGGCTCTCGCCGCCGGGCTGCCCGAGGGCGTGCTGCAGGTGCTGCCCGGCAAGGGCAGCGTGGTGGGCAACCGCCTCGTCGGGCACCCGGCCGTGCGCAAGATCGTGTTCACCGGGTCAACCGAGGTCGGCGCGCAGATCATGGCCGGATGCGCCCGGCAGATCAAGCGGGTCACGCTGGAGCTCGGCGGCAAGAGCGCGAACATCATTTTCTCTGACTGCGATCTGGAGAAGGCCGCGGCCACCGCACCGTATGCGGTGTTCGACAACGCCGGACAGGACTGCTGCGCCCGCTCGCGCATCCTCGTGCAGCGCCCGGTGCTGGATAAGTTCATGGCGCTGCTGGAGCCGGCCGTGCAGGGCGTCGTCGTCGGCGACCCGGCCTCGCCGAGGACCCAGATGGGGCCGCTTATCTCCGCCGCGCACCGCGAGCACGTCGCCTCCTACGTGCCCGAGGGCGCGCCGGTGGCGTTCCGCGGCAGCGCGCCCGCCGGGCCAGGGTTCTGGTACCCGCCGGTCGTGCTGGCCCCGGTCCGGGCGAGCGATCGCGCCTGCACCGAGGAGATCTTCGGCCCGGTCGTCACCGTCACCCCGTTCGACGACGAGGCCGAGGCGGTCGCGATCGCCAACGACAGCCCTTACGGGCTGTCCGGGTCGATCTGGACCGGCAGCGTGGGCCGCGCGTTCCGGGTGGCGCGCGCAGTGGAGGCCGGCAACCTGTCGGTGAACTCGCACTCTTCGGTGCGGTACTGGACGCCGTTCGGCGGGTTCAAGCAGTCCGGTCTTGGCCGCGAGCTGGGGCCGGATGCGCTGGAGGCGTTCACCGAGACCAAGAACGTGTTCATCGCCACCGACGGCTGAACGGCCGCCTGCGCGGCTGCCGCCGCCGATCGTGGCTGACGCCAAGGAGATGAGTCAGATGGAGCGCTTGCAGGACCGGGTCGTTGTCGTCACCGGGGCCGGCAGCGGGATTGGCCTGGCCAGCGCGCGCCGGATGGCCGCCGAGGGCGCCAGGATCGTCGCGGTGGACATCGACGCCGAGGCCGGGAAGGCAGCTGCCGAACAGACCGGCGGGACGTTCATCGCCGCCGACGTCACCAGCGAGGACCAGGTCCGCCAGCTGTTCGACGACGTGGCCGGGCAGTTCGGCCGGGTCGACGTGGCGTTCAACAACGCCGGGATCTCGCCGCCCGACGACGACTCGATCCTGACTACCGGGCTGGACGCCTGGCGCCGGGTGCAGGAGGTCAACCTCACCTCGGTCTACCTGTGCTGCAAGTACGCCATCGGGCACATGCAGCGCCAGGGCAAGGGCTCGATCATCAACACGGCCTCGTTCGTGGCCGTGCTCGGCGCGGCCACCTCGCAGATCTCCTACACCGCGTCCAAGGGCGGGGTGCTGGCCATGAGCCGCGAGCTCGGCGTGCAGTTCGCCCGCGAGGGCATCCGGGTCAACGCGCTGTGCCCGGGCCCGGTCAACACCCCGCTGCTGCGCGAGCTGTTCGCCAAGGACCCCGAGCGCGCGGCCCGCAGGCTGGTGCACGTGCCCGTCGGCCGGTTCGCCGAGGCGGCCGAGATCGCCGCTGCGGTGGCGTTCCTGGCCAGCGATGACGCTTCGTTCATCACCGCGTCGACGTTCCTGGTGGACGGCGGTATTTCCGGGGCCTATGTGACACCCTTGTAACCTCGACAGGGAAACCGGCATGGCCGGGACCCGATTCATCCCGGCTGGGCCAGGCGGAAGTCCCGGCCCGGCCTGGGGCAGGCAGGCGGGTGCGAGGAGGGATCCGTTGGCTGGCACGAGCAACTCCGGAACTGACCAGGCGCCGAGCGCTGACCGGCCGGTCATCGGCATCAGCTGCTACCGCGAGCAGGCCCAGTGGGGGATGTGGAACGTCCCGGCCCTGGTGCTGCCGCTGCGTTACGCCGACCGGGTGACGCAGGCGGGCGGGATCCCGGTGCTGCTGCCCCCGGTCGACGGGGTGGCGGACACGCTGAGCCGGGTCGACGGCCTGGTGCTGTCCGGCGGCCGCGACATCGACCCGGCCCGCTACGACGCCGAGCGCTCCGAGCAGACCGAGCCGGCCTGCGCCGAGCGGGACGAGGCCGAGATCGCCATGTTCGGCCAGGCGATGTCCCTGGGCCTGCCCGTGCTCGGGATCTGCCGCGGCCTGCAGCTGATCAACGTGGCCCGCGGCGGCAGCCTGCACCAGCACCTGCCCGACCTGGTCGGCCACGACGAGCACTCCCCCCTGCCGGACAGCTACGGCTCGCATGAGGTGCGGGTTGCGCCGGGCACCCAGCTGGCCGGCATCCTCGGCGCCGGGCCGCACGCGGTGCCCGCGCACTCCGCGGAGCCGGACGCGGCCGAGGCGGGCGGCGCCTCCGGGCCGCCGCAGGCCGGCCCGGAGCCGGCGGGCGCAGCAGGCTCGCCTCCCGCCGACGGGCACCTGCCGGTGATAGTGCCCACCCATCACCACCAGGCCGTCGATCGGCCGGGCAAGGGGCTGGTGCCGACCGCGTGGGCCGCCGACGGGATGGTCGAGGCGCTGGAGCTGGACCGGGCCGAGCACTCGTTCGTACTGGCGGTGCAGTGGCATCCGGAAGCCGGCGGCGACCTGAGCCTGTTCCGCGCGCTGATCGCGGCGGCGGCCGGGCGGGCGCGCTGACCGCCCCGGGCGCCGGCCCGCCGGGCTCCGGCGCGCTGGGTGCCCGCCCGTTGGGGCCTGGCGCGCGGCGTTAGGCTCGCACCTCGTGAGCGACCAGAAGGCAGCACCCGCGCCGGACGGCGAGCAGCCGCCTGCCGTCAGCGCCGCGGACGGGGCTGGCGAGCCGGCCGACGACCTCGTCACCACCCGGCATGCGATCACCGTCGACGGCGCCGAGCTGGGCTACACCGCCACCACCGGGCGGGTGGTACTGCGCACCGAGAAGCACACCGACGAGACTTTCGACGGAGTACACGCGCAGGCCGAGATCTTCATGACCGCCTACACGCTCGACGCCGACGCGCCTGCCCGCCGGCCGGTCATGTTCGCGTTCAACGGCGGTCCCGGCTCATCCAGCGTGTGGCTGCACCTGGGCCTGCTCGGCCCGCGCCGGGTGCTGATGGGCGACGCCGGCGCGCTGCTCCCGCCGCCGTATGCCCTGGCCGACAACGCGCAGACCCTGCTGCGGCAATGCGACCTGGTGTTCATCGACCCGGTGTCGACCGGCTACTCGCGCGCGGTCAAGGGCGCCAAGCCCGCTGACTTCCACGGCTACGGCGGGGACATCGAGTCGGTCGGCGAGGCCATCCGGCTGTGGGTCACCCGCAACGACCGCTGGATGTCGCCCAAGTACCTGTGCGGCGAGTCGTACGGCACGATCCGCGCCGCCGGGCTGGCGCGGCACCTGCAGGAACGCTACGGCCTGTACCTCAACGGGGTCGTGCTGATATCGGCGTGCCTGGATTTCGGGTCGATCGAGTTCTCCCCCGGCAACGATGACCCGTACGTGCTGTACCTGCCGACGTACGCGGCGATCGCGCACTACCACGGCCTGCACGGCGACCGGCCGCTGGCCGACGTGCTCGCCGAGGCGCAGGACTATGCCGCGCGTGACTACCGGCTGGCCCTGGCCCGCGGATCGCGGCTGGCGCCCGCCGGGCGGGCCGCGGCGGCGGCCCGGGTGGCGGCGCTGACCGGGCTGTCGCAGGACTACGTGGACCGGGTGAACCTGCGCCCTGAGCACATCCGGTTCCTCACCGAGGTGCTGCGCGGCCGGCACCGCGTCGTCGGCCGGATCGACGGCCGGTTCCTCGGCTGGGACAGCGACTACGGCCGGGAGCAGTGGTCCAGCGACCCGTCGCTGGACGCGATCACCGGGCCGTACGCTGCCGCGCTCAACCACTACGTCCGCGCCGAGCTCGGCTACGCCAGCGACCTGCCGTACGAGCTGCTGACCAGCCGGGTGCAGCCTTGGTCGTACAAGGAATTCGAGAACATGCACCTGCACGTGACCGACAAGCTCGCCGAGGCCATGCGCACCAACCCGGCCATGCGGGTGCACGTGGCCTGCGGCTACTACGACGCGGCCACCCCGTACTCGGCCGCCGAGCACGACCTGGCGCACCTGGCCGTCCCGGCCGAGCTGGCCGGGAACGTGGAGTTCGGCTACTACGAGGCCGGCCACATGATGTACGTGCACGAGCCGAGCCGCCTGGCCCAGTCCGCCGCCCTGGCCGCCTTCGTCACAGCCCCCGAGCAGCCCCGCTAACGTCCCCCGGTCCCGGCAGGCTCCGCTGCCCGCCGCGCCTGCACCGAACCCCGTCGTTGTCACAACCATGGGCTCCCATGCCCGTGGTTGCCGGAGCCGGACAAGGTCATCGCCGCGATCGCCGAGGCGCTGCGGGCCGGGGCGGCCCGGCCGCCGCTGGCGGTGGTCACCCGCCGGGCCTCGTGAGCCTTCGCGCCGGGCGGTTGCGGCGGCGGGGCAAAGCCGCCCGGACCGTCGCAGCTGGCCACGGCCTAGACTCACGATCGTGAGCACCTCCCCCGCCCTCGAGATCGCCGATCTGGTCAAGAGCTATGGCCGGGTAACGGCCGTGGCCGGGCTGTCGCTGAGCGCCCCGCTGGGCGAGGTGACGGCGATCGTCGGCCCCAACGGCGCGGGGAAGACCACCACGATCGAGATCTGCGAGGGTTACCGGCGGCCGGACTCGGGGACGGTGCGGGTGCTCGGCCTGAACCCGGTGTCCGACGCGCGGGCGCTGCGGCCGCGGGTGGGCGTGATGCTGCAGGCGGGCGGGATCCCGACGGCCGTGCGGGCGGGTGAGTACCTGCGCGTGATGGCCAGCTTCCACGCCCGGCCGGTCGACCCGCAGCTGCTGCTCGACCGGCTCGGGCTGGCGGGCTCGGCCCGGACGCCGTTCAGGCGGCTGTCCGGCGGCCAGCAGCAGCGGCTGTCGCTGGCCGCGGCGGTGGTCGGCCGGCCGGAGCTGGTGTTCCTGGACGAGCCCACCGCCGGGCTGGACCCGCAGGCACGGCATGTGACCTGGGATCTGATCACGGCACTGCGCGCCTCGGGGGCCGGCGTCATCCTCACGACGCACTACATGGAAGAGGCAGAACGGCTCGCCGACCGGGTCGCGATCGTCGACGGCGGCAGGCTGGTGGCGTTCGGCAGCCCGGCGGACCTCACCGGCTCGGCCGGGCAGGTGCGGTTCCGGGCCGAGCCCGGCCTGGACCTCGACGGCCTGCTGGCCGCGATCCCGGCGGGCAGCGCGGCGAAGGAGTCCCCGGCCGGGCATTACGTGCTGGAGGTACGCGGGCCGGTGGACCCGCAGTTCGTGGCCGCGGTCACGGCGTGGTGCGCTGACCACGGCGTGCTCGCGCAGAACCTGCGGATCGAGAGCCGCACGCTGGAGGACGTCTTCCTGGAGCTGACCGGACGGGAGCTGCGGTCATGACGCAGTCGCAGATGTTCGCGGACTGGCCCGCCCCGGCGCCGGGCGCCGCGCCGATGGCCAGGATGATCGCCGCGCAGACCAGGCTGGAGCTGCGCATCCTGCTGCGCAACGGCGAGCAGCTGCTGCTCACCCTCATCATCCCGGTGCTGCTGCTGGTGGCGTTCGGGCATGAGCCGCTGATCAGGGTCGGGCACGGCCCGCGGATCGACTTCATCGCGCCGGGCATCCTCGCGCTGGCCGTGCTGTCGAGCGCCTTCACCAGCCTGGCGATCACCACCGGGTTCGAGCGGCGCTACGGCGTGCTCAAGCGGCTCGGCGCGGCACCGCTGTCGCGCACCGGCCTGATCATGTCCAAGACCCTGTCGGTGCTCGCGGTGGAACTGCTCCAGGTGGCGGTCATCATCGTCGTCAGCCTCGCCCTGGGCTGGGCGCCGCACGGCGGGCCGGCCGCGGCGGCGTGGGTGCTGCTGCTCCTGCTCGTCGGGACGGCGTCGTTCAGCGGCCTGGCGCTGCTGCTGGCCGGGACCTTGCGGGCCGAGGCCACGCTGGCCGCGGCGAACCTGCTCTACCTGGTCATGCTGGGCATCGGCGGGATCATTTTCCCGCTCACCAAGTTCCCCGCCGGAGCGCAGCCGGTGCTGCGGGCGCTGCCTGCCGGGGCGCTGGCCGACGGCATGCGCTCGGTGCTGCAGCTCGGCCACGGTGCCCCGGTCGGCGACCTGCTCGTGCTGGCCGTGTGGGCGATCGCCGGCCTGGCGATCACCGCTCGGGTGTTCCGCTGGGAATGATCAGCCGTCGGCTCGCCGGGCTGCAGGCATCCCGATCCGGGCCGCCGCGGGCTCCTGAGACCACCGCTAACAAAGTCCTCGGGCCGGTCAGGGCCGTCCCGCCCGCGGTGCTGGTGCTGACCGGCATCGTGTCGGTGCAGTTCGGCGCCGGGCTGGCGGGCCGGCTGTTCACCCAGGTCGCCCCGGCGGGAGTCACCGGCCTGCGGCTGTGGTCGTCGGCGATCGTGATGGCGGTTCTCGGCGGCCGCGGTGCGGCCCGCGCCGCTGCGGATATCGTGCGCAACCGCGCCTGGCGTGACGCGGCCACCGCCCTGGCCTTCGGCCTGACCCTCGGGGTGATGAACTACTCCATCTACCAGTCGTTCGCCCGGATCCCGCTGGGCATCGCGGTGACCATCGAGTTCCTCGGCCCGCTCGGCGTGGCGGTGGCCTCGTCCCGGCGCCTGGTCGACCTGCTGTGGGTTGCGCTGGCCGCGGCCGGGGTGGCGCTGCTCACCCGGGGCGGCACGCCGCTGGTCCCGCACCCGGCTGCGGGCCAGTCCGCCGGGCCCGGCACGGCGGTCACCGGCATCGTGTTCGCGCTGGTCGCGGCCACTGCCTGGGCTGCCTACATCCTGCTGAGCCGGTCCACCGGGCGGCGGCTGGGCGGATCATCCGGCCTGGTGACCGCGATGGTCGTGGCGGCGATCGTGGTGACCCCGGCGGCGCTGGCCGCGGGCGGCCAGGCGATGCTGCGGCCCTCGGTGATAGGCCTTGGGGTGGCGATCGGCCTGCTGTCCTCGGTGATCCCGTACTGGCTGGAGTTCGAGACGCTGCGCCGCATACCGGCCCGGCTGTTCGGGATCTGGATGAGCCTGGAGCCCGCCGTGGCCGCGCTGATCGGCTTGCTGCTGCTTGGCGAGGCGCTGGCGCTCCGGCAGTGGGCCGCGATCGGGTGCGTGATCGCGGCCTGCGCGGGCGCCGCTCGCGGGCACGGGAAACTGGCGGCGGCGCCCGGCCTGCCGCCGCCGTAGCCGCGCGGCCTGCCGCCGCCCGGCGGCCGGGCCCGATATCCAATATGAACCGGAGGCTGCCAGTTGCAATCGCGTGCTTCTAGCATGGTTCCCGTGCCTGCTTCCGCCTCTTCCGCCACGCCCGGTCCCGCGGCCACGCCCGGTCCCGCGGCCGCGCCAGCCCGCCCGGGTGGCTCGCCGGTGCGGCGGCTTTATGACTTCGTGCTGTTCCCCACGCCGGCGCAGATGCGGCGCATTGCCCTGGCCGGCCTGGTCTGGGCCTCGGTGATCATCGTCAGCGGAGCGGCCGTCCGGCTGAGCCAGTCCGGGCTGGGCTGCACGACCTGGCCGCAGTGCACCTCGCATAGCCTCGTCGCGGCCGGCACGACCGGCGACCCGCTGATCCACCGGTGGATCGAGTTCGGCAACCGGCTGGTCACGATCGCGTTCACGATCGTCTCGGTG
Source organism: Streptosporangiaceae bacterium (assembly GCA_052143655.1). Lineage (GTDB taxonomy): Bacteria > Actinomycetota > Actinomycetes > Streptosporangiales > Streptosporangiaceae > CAVSUR01. Next base: position 32,065 of record JBKQSL010000100.1, read on the forward strand.
GTCGTCGCCATCGCCGCCTGGCGGTACCGGGACGGGATCAGCGAGCGCCGCCGCAGGGACGTCAGCTGGCTCGGCCTCGGCCTGCCGCTTGGCGTGGTGGCCGACGCGGTCATCGGCGGCATCGTCGTGCTGACCAAGCTGGACCCGATCTGGGTGTCCATCCACTTCCTCGCCTCGATGGCGCTGGTCGCCGTGGCGCTGGCGCTGTACGCCCGGTGCGCCGAGGGCCCCGGGCCGGCCACGCCGCTGGTCCGGCGCGAGGTCACCTGGCTGGCGCGCGCGCTGGTCACGGCGCTGACCTTGATGATCACTGTCGGCACCGTGGTGACCGGCAGCGGCCCGCTCGCCGGCGCGCCGTCGGTGGCCCGCTACGGGCTGCCGCGGGCGGGGGTCACCCAGTTCCACGCCGACATCGGCTGGCTGGTCGGCGGCCTGCTGATCGCGCTGGTGCTGACGCTGCGGCTGACCCCCGCGCCGCAGCGGTCGAAGCGGCTCGGCTACCTGCTGCTCGGGCTGGTGATCGCGCAGGGCTGCATCGGCTACAGCCAGTACTTCCTCGGGCTGCCCGCCGGGCTGGTGTGGGTGCACGTCGCCGGCGCGCTGCTGATCTGGATTACCGTGCTCTCCCTCACCTTCACCCTCCGCGACCGCGGCCGCGCCGTCGGCCGTGGCGCGCCGCCAGCGGACGGGACGGCAGCCGCGCAGACGCTGCCGGATGACACTGCACCGGCGGCAGGCAAGCCGGCCGCCGCCCAGCCGCCGGTGGCGGTCGGCGTCGCGGACCTGCCCGCCGGGTGACCGGGCCGCTGGCCTGCCCTCGCGCTGGCGTGGCGGCTTCTAGCATGGGCTGATGCCTGGTCGAGGGTCGGGTGGCGCGGCGGTGCGGCAGGTCGCGGCGGCCGCTGAGCGCTGGCGGGCCGCGGTGCCCGGCGTCCTGGTCATCGCCGTCGACGGGCGCGGCGGGGCGGGCAAGTCCACGATCGCGGCCGCCGTCGCGGCGCAGCTGTCGGCGGCGCAGCAAACGGCGGCGCAGCAAACGGCGGCGCGGCAAACGGCGGCGCGGCAAACGGCGGCGCTCGTGCACACCGACGACTTCTTCCGGCCAGGGGCCAGCGGCGCCGCGAGCCCGGCCCGGCCGCTGGCGGGCTACTACGACTGGCGGCGGCTGCGCACCGAGGCGCTGGGCCCGCTGCGAGCCGGGCAGCCCGCGACCTTCCGCCGCTACGACTGGGACCGCGACCAGCTCGGCGGCCCGGTCACGGTCCCGCCGGGCCCGGTGGTGCTGCTGGAAGGCGTCCTGTCAGCGGCGCCCGAGCTGGCCGGCCTGGTGGACAGGACCGTGCTGGTGGACATCCCGGACGCGGAGCGGCTGCGCCGGCTGCGCGCCCGGATCAGCCCCGCGGACTGGGACGAGGACTGGCTGGCGGCCGAGCTGGACTACTTCACGCGGGTGCGGCCGCCAGCGGCGTTCGACCTCATCGTGGCGGGTTGTGACCCGGTGCTGGCTCCCCCGGGGATGTCGGCCCCCCCGGGGAGGTCGGCCCCCCCGGCGTAACCGGTTCCCCTGCCGCCGGCTGGCCCGGTGCCGCCGTCCCCGCCTCGCCGCGGGCCGCAGCCCTGAACCGCGGTATCCCGATGAGCAGCGTGACCACCGCGGCGACCAGGAACGACAGGATCGACGCGGACATCCAGCTCTGCGGCTGGAAGCCGATGTGCTGCCCGATCGAGGCCCAGGCGCTGACCCACCAGGAGATGTAGCCGGGATTGATCAGCTGGTAGGTGATGAACCCGGCCGCCCACGGCACCAGCATCAGCCAGCGGGTCCGGGCCTGGCCGGACAGGTCCCACTGCCCGCGGGAGACCACGAAGAAGTCCACCACCAGCACACCGAACATGGGCACGAACACCGAGCCGAGCAGGTCGAGGAAGTTCTCGTAGTCGGAGATGTTCAGCCACAGCGCGCCCGCCGTGGTCAGCACCGTGATCACGATCGCCAGCACCCGGCGGTCCCACAGCGGGCGCATGTTCTGCGTGGATACCGCCGTGGAGTACACGTTGGCGAAGGACTGGTCCAGCTCGCGGGCGGCCAGGATCGCGAACGCCAGCGTGCCGGCCGGCAGCGCGATGAACGCACCGTAGATGTCGGCCGGGTTGCGGGCCACGGTCACCAGCGCCAGCAGGCCGATCACGTAGCAGAGGATCTGGGTGGCGCTGTAGCCGATCATCGGACCGCCGACCGCCGCCCGCTCGGTCCGCGAGTGCCGGGTGTAGTCGGCGGCCAGCGGCGCGAACGAGATCGCGGCGGCCACCACCGTGTCGGTCCCGGCCCAGAAGCCCGTCCAGGTGCCGTGCGTCAGCGCGGGCAGCGGCTGGCGCAGCAGCTGGATGAGCAGGTAAGCCAGAACAATGAGCACCGCGCCGGTCGCGTACTTGCGGAGCACCCGGATCGCGCCCAGCGGGCGGACGGTGAGCAGCCCGGTCAGTGCCCCGGCGATGAGGATGTAGCCCCACCGGGGCAGCGACGGCGCCACGGTGTGCGCCGCCGTAGCGATCGTGACCAGCTCGAAGATCCCCCAGCCGAGGCACTGCAGCACGTTGAGCATGGTCGGCAGGTAGGACAGCTGCGCGCCGAACAGGCCGCGCAGCAGCACCATGGCCGGCGCGCCGGTGCGCGCCCCCGGCAGCCCGGACAGGGCGACCGCCGCGGTGCCCAGCAGCGTCCCGGCGACGATCGCGACCAGCCCGGCCAGCAGCGACAGCTCCGGCGTGCCGGACCCGTTCGGCTGCAGCACGAAGATCGCGCCGGTGAAGCCGAGCAGGCTGACCCCGAGGTTGCCCCACAGGCCCAGCTGGTCGGCGAGGCTGAGCGCACGGGGCACCGGCTCGGCGAGCGTGCGGGCGACCTCGGAGTGCCGGTCACCAGTCACGGTGACGAACTGGCCATCGGCCTGTCCGGGAACGGATGTGCTGGTCGTGGCCATGAGTGCCTGCCTCCCTACGCCGGCATTACCCGGGCCAGGTTCAGACGGTCGGTGGCGCAGGCCCTGCTGGCCAGCCACCCTCTCAGCCCGGTTCGCCCGAGCTCCCGTGTTCTTTGGCGTTACGGTACCCGCTCGCGGCCTATCCGGCTATATGCGGCCCTGGTGACGGCCCGCCCCGCGGGCCGGCCAAAGATCCGGCCCGCGCCCGATCACGGTTCGCCGAAGGTTAATGACCGGGGGACGTTGGCCGCGGGCGCTGCGGGATAGGGTCGATGCGGAGTTCGTGACGGGCGGGAAGGAGCCGATCCACGGTGAGCAGTGACGTGCGCGAGGCGCTGGAGTGGACGCAGACGGACGCGCGGGCGGTGGACCTGATCCGCGTGCTGGCCATGGACGCGGTGCAGAAGGCGGGGTCGGGCCACCCCGGTACCGCGATGAGCCTGGCCCCCGCGGCGTACGTGCTGTTCCAGCGTGTGCTGCGGCATGACCCGGCGGACGCCGACTGGATCGGCCGGGACCGGTTCCTGCTGTCCTGCGGGCACTCCAGCCTCACTCTCTATATCCAGCTGTACCTGTCCGGGTACGGGATGACGCTGGAGGACATCGAGCGGCTGCGCACCTGGGGCAGCCGGACGCCGGGGCACCCGGAGCGCCACCACACCCCCGGCGTGGAGGTCACCACCGGGCCGCTCGGCCAGGGCCTGGCCAACGCCGTCGGCATGGCGATGAACGCGCGCCGGGTGCGCGGTCTGCTGGACCCGGACGCCGCCCCCGGGACCAGCCCGTTCGACCACCACATCTACGTGATCGCCTCCGACGGCGACATCGAGGAGGGCATCACCAGCGAGGCCTCCTCGATCGCCGGGCACCAGCAGCTCGGCAACCTGGTCGTGATCTACGACGACAATGACATCTCGATCGAGGACGACACCGCGATCGCCAAGTCCGAGGACGTCTGCGCCCGGTACGAGGCCTACGGCTGGCACGTGCAGCGCGTCACGTTCCGCCAGCCCGGCGGCTACCACGAGGACGTGCAGGCCTTCTACCAGGCGCTGCTGACCGCCTGGGAGCACACCGCCGCGCCGTCGCTGATCTCGCTTTCCACGATCATCGGCTGGCCGGCGCCGGACAAGCAGAACACCGGCGAGGCGCACGGCGCGGCCCTGGGCGCCGGCGAGGTCGCGGCGACCAAGGAGATCCTGCACTTCGACCCGCAGGTCAGCTTCCCGGTCGAGGAGGAGGCGCTGGCCCGCGCCCGGCAGGTGGCCGACCGCGGCAAGGCGCTGCACGCACGGTGGAACGAGGGCTTCGACGCGTGGGCCGCGGCGCAGCCGGAGCGCAAGTCGCTGCTGGACCGGCTGGCGGCCCGCGGGCTGCCGGACGGCTGGACCGACGTGCTGCCGTCCTACGAGCCCGATGCCAAGGGCGTCGCCACCCGCAAGGCGTCCGGCGATATCCTGTCCGCGCTGGCGCCGGTACTGCCCGAGCTGTGGGGCGGCTCCGCCGACCTGGCGGGCTCGAACCTCACCACGATGAAGGGCGAGCCGTCTTTCATCCCCGAAGATCACCAGACCAAGATGTTCCCCGGCAACACCTACGGCCGGACGCTGCACTTCGGCATCCGCGAGCATGCCATGGGCGCGATCATCAACGGGATCGCCGCGGACGGGCTGACCCGGCCCTACGGCGGCACGTTCCTGGTGTTCAGCGACTACATGCGGCCAGCGGTACGGCTGGCGGCGCTGTCGGAACTGCCGTCGATCTTCCTGTGGACGCATGACTCCATCGGCCTCGGCGAGGACGGGCCCACCCACCAGCCGGTCGAGCATCTGTGGGCGCTGCGCGCCATCCCGGGTCTGGACGTGGTCCGGCCCGCCGACGCCAACGAGACCGCAGTGGCCTGGCGGACCATCCTGGAGCGCTGCGACCAGCCCGCAGGCCTGTGCCTGTCCCGGCAGAACGTGCCGGTGTTCGACCGGTCGGGCGAGCTGGCCAGCGCCGACCTCGCGGCCCGCGGCGGGTACGTGCTTGCCGAGGCCGACGGCGGGGAGCCTGACGTCATCCTCATCGGCACCGGCAGCGAGGTGCAGATCGCGCTAGCCGCGCGGGAGGCGCTGCAGCGCGACGGCATCGCCGCGCGGGCGGTCTCCATGCCGTGCGTGGAATGGTTCGCCGAGCAGGATGCTTCCTACCGGCAGGAGGTGCTCCCGGATCACGTCCGGGCCCGGGTGAGCGTGGAGGCAGGAGTGGCGCTCGGCTGGCGTGCGTATGTCGGCGACGCGGGCGAGTGCGTGAGCCTGGAGCACTTCGGCGAGTCGGCGGACTACCAGACTCTCTACAGCGAATTCGGAATCACCGCCGAGCACGTGACGCAGGCGGCGAAGGCCAGCCTGGCCAGGGTGCGCGGCGAGTAGCCGCGGCAACGAGCGCAAGGAGCACATGCGATGAACCCCCAGCCCGGAAACACGCTGGACGAGCTCACCGAGGCAGGCGTCGCCATCTGGCTTGATGACATCAGCCGCGAGCGACTGCGCAGTGACAACCTGGCCATGCTGATCAAGGACTTCCGGGTCCGCGGCGTGACCTCCAACCCGTCGATCTTCGCGCACGCGCTGTCTGCGGGCGACGCCTACGACGAGCAGGTCAGCGACCTCGCGGCTCGCGAGGTCACGGTGCAGGAAGCCGCCAGGGCGATCACCACCTACGACATCCGCTGGGCCTGCGACGTGCTCCGGCCGGTCTACGAGGCCTCCGGCGGCGTCGACGGCCGGGTGTCGATCGAGGTCGACCCGCGGATCGCCATGGACCCCAGGAAGACCATCGCCGAGGCGCGCGCGCTGTGGTGGATGGTGGACCGGCCCAACCTGTTCATCAAGATCCCGGCGACGCTGCCCGGCCTGCCGGCGATCACCGCCGCGCTGGCCGAGGGAATCAGCGTCAACGTCACGCTGATCTTCGCCCTGGAGCGCTACGGCCAGGTCATCGACGCGTTCATGGCCGGGCTGGAGCAGGCCGCCGAAGTCGGGCGGGGCCTGTCGAAACTGGCCTCGGTCGCGTCGTTCTTCGTCAGCCGGGTGGACACCGAGGTGGACCGGCGGCTGGACAAGATCGGCACCAGCGAGGCGCACGAGCTGCGCGGCAAGGCCGCCATCGCCAACGCCCGGCTGGCCTACGAGCTCTTCGAGCGCAAGAGCGGCACGGCGCGGTGGGAGGCGCTGAAGGCCCGCGGGGCGCTGCCGCAGCGGCCGCTGTGGGCCTCCACGAGCGTCAAGGACAAGGCCTACTCCGACACCATGTACGTCACCGAGCTGGTCGCGGCCGGGACGGTGAACACGATGCCCGAGGACACCCTGCACGCCACCGCCGATCACGGGCAGCTGCGCGGGGATACCGTGCATGGCACGTATGAGGAGTCTCGGCAGGTGTTCGAGCGGCTGGAGAATCTCGGGGTCAGCTACGACGACGTCGTCAGGGTGCTGGAGGATGAGGGCGTGGAGAAATTCGTCACGTCCTGGAACCAGCTGCTGAAGACGATCGAGGGCCAGATGGCGGCGGTCAGCGGCCGGTGACCCGGCGCGGCGACGGCGGAGGAGCACGATGACACTCAACCCGCTGCGGGATGCCCGCGACCGGCGCATCCCCCGGGTCGCAGGCCCGTGCGTGCTGGTCATGTTCGGGGTGACCGGGGACCTGGCCAGCAAGAAGCTGCTGCCGGCGATCTACGACCTGGCCAACCGCGGGCTGCTGCCGCCGGGCTTCTCGCTGGTGGGCTTCGCCCGCCGGGACTGGGCGGACGAGGATTTCGCGCAGCTGACCCACGACGCGGTGAAGGCGCACGCGCGGACCCCGTTCCGCGAGGCGGTATGGAACCAGGTCGTCGAGGGCGTCCGGTTCGTTCCCGGCGAGTTCACCGATGACGAAGCATTCGACCGGCTGGCGCGGACCGTGGCCGACCTGGACGCCGAGCGGGGAACTGGCGGCAACTACGCCTTCTACCTGTCGATCCCGCCGAAGGCGTTCCCGACCGTGGTGCAGCAGCTCAAGCGGTCCGGGCTGGCCGACGCGCCGGCCGCCGACAGCCACCGGCGCCGGCCGTGGCGGCGCGTGGTGATCGAGAAGCCGTTCGGTCATGACCTGGCCAGCGCCCGGGAGCTGAACGCCATCCTGGATGCGGTGTTCCCGGCCGAGTCGGTGTTCCGCATCGATCACTACCTCGGCAAGGAGACGGTGCAGAACCTGCTGGCACTGCGGTTCGCCAACACGCTGTTCGAGCCGATCTGGAACCGCGGCTACGTCGATCACGTGCAGATCACCATGGCCGAGGACATCGGGATCGGCGGCCGGGCCGGCTATTACGACGGCATCGGCGCCGCCCGGGACGTGATCCAGAATCACCTGCTGCAACTGCTGGCGCTGACCGCGATGGAAGAACCGCTGTCGTTCGCCGCCGACGCGCTGCGGGCGGAGAAGGAGAAGGCGCTGTCGGCGGTCCGGCTGCCCGATGACCTGGCGACCGGGACGGCCCGCGGCCAGTACGCGGCGGGCTGGCAGGGCGGCGTGCAGGTCTGCGGGTTCCTGGAGGAACAGGGCATCCCCGCCGACTCGATCACCGAGACCTACGCGGCCATCCAGCTGGGCATCGATACCCGCCGGTGGGCCGGCGTGCCGTTCTTCCTGCGCACCGGCAAGCGGCTGACCAGCCGGATGACCGAGATCGCGGTGATGTTCCAGCGTGCGCCGCACCTGCCCTTCGACGCTACCGACACCCAGGAACTCGGCCAGAACGCGCTGGTGATCCGGGTTCAGCCGGACGAGGGCGTGACGGTCAGGTTCGGCTCCAAGGTGCCGGGCTCGGCCATGGAGGTCCGGGACGTGAACATGGACTTCGCTTACGGCGAGTCGTTCACCGAGTCCAGCCCCGAGGCCTACGAGCGGCTGCTGCTGGACGTGCTGATCGGCGACCCGCCGCTGTTCCCGCGGCAGGAGGAAGTCGAGCTGTCCTGGAAGATCCTGGATCCGATCGAGGAATACTGGGCCAGCCACGACAAGCCCGAGCAGTACCCGGCCGGCACGCACGGCCCGGCCAGTGCCGACGCGCTCATCGGCCAGCAGGGCGGCCGCGCCTGGCGCCGGCTGTAGCGGCGAGGAGAAGGTAGCGGCATGCTGATCGACCTGACCGACACCACCACCGTCGACATCCGCTCCGCGCTGACCCGCGCCCGCGATCAGCTCGGCGGCCCGACCACCGGCATGGTGCTGAACCTGATTATCGTCACCGACGAGGCGATGCAGCACGACGCGGTCCGCGCGGCCAGCCAGGCCGGCCGCGAGCACCCGTGCCGGGTGCTCGCGGTGATCGCCCGGGACCCGCGCGGCGAGTCACGGCTCGATGCGGAGATCAGGACCGGCGAGGGCGCTCCGGGGCAGACGGTGCTGCTGCGCATGTACGGCCCGATGAGCCTGCACGCCGATTCGGCCGTGGCCCCGCTGCTGGTGCCCGACACCCCGGTGGTGACCTGGTGGCCGGGCACGGCCCCGGCTGCCCCGGGGGCAGCGCCACTGGGTGCGCTCGCCCAGCGGCGGGTGACCGACTCGGCGGCCTCGGCGCAGCCGGCCGAGGTGCTGACCGCGCTCGCGGCGTCCTACTGCCCCGGTGACACCGACATGGCCTGGACCCGCGCGACGCCGTGGCGCTCGCTGCTGGCCGCCACGCTGGACCAGCCGCACGCCCCGATCCACGGCGGGGTCGTGACCGCCGAGGAGCACAACCCCACCGCCGACCTGCTCGCAGCCTGGCTGTCCGGCCGGATCGGCGTGCCGTTCCGCCGCGACGACTCCGGCGGCCCCGGGATTACCCAGGTCACGTTCAGTACCAGCGAGGGTGACATCACGATCAGTCGGCCGGACGGCCGCCACGCCACCCTGAGCCGTCCTGACCAGCCCGGGCGGCACGTCGCGCTGCACCGGCGGGACATCGCCGAGCTGCTGGCCGAGGAGCTGCGCCGGCTGGACCCGGACGAGATCTACTCCCAGGTGCTGGCGTGGTTCGCGGCCGGCGCGCGGGAGACCGCCGGCGCGGGCGCCGAAGGGAGATAGCGCCATCAGCGCCCCGCAGGTCATCATCCACCGCGACGGCGAGCTGCTCGCGAAGGCCGTGGCGGCCCGGCTGGTCACGACGCTAGTCGATGCGACCGCTGCCCGCGGGTACGCGTCGGTCGTGCTGACTGGCGGCGGGATCGGCACGCGCGTGCTGGAGGAGCTGGCGGCCGCGCCGGCCCGCGACGCCGTCGACTGGCGGCACCTGGACATCTGGTGGGGCGACGAGCGGTTCCGGCCGGCCGGGGACCCGGAGCGCAACGAGACCGGCGCGCGGGCGACGCTGCTCGACCACGTCGAGGTCAGCCGGTCCCGCGTGCACCCGATGCCAGGCCCGGACGGCCCGGACGGCGACGACCCGGAGGCGGCGGCCGAGCGGTACGCGGGCTGGCTGCGCGCCGCGGCCCAGCCCGAGGACCACGGCGAGGTGCCGTCGTTCGACGTGCTGCTGCTCGGCATCGGCCCGGAGGGGCACGTGGCCTCGCTGTTTCCCGGGCTGCCGGCCCTGTATGAGGAGCGGCCGGTGGTCGCCGTCCATGGCTCGCCCAAGCCGCCGCCCGTTCGGCTGACGCTGACCCTGCCGGCGATCCGGTCCGCCCGCCAGGTGTGGATCATCGCCGCTGGCGCGGAGAAGGCCGCGGCGGTGCGGCTCGCGCTGTCGGGCGCCGGGCCGGTCCAGGTCCCTGCGGCCGGGGCCAGGGGCCGCCAGCAGACGCTGTACATCCTCGACCGGGCTGCGGCCGCGCAGGTGCCCGCGCAGCTGGTCCGGCTCGCGTCGCCGTGACCGGCGCGGCCTGAGCGCCCGACCCTGGCTGGCGCGGCCGAGCTGGCCCGGCCTCGGCCCGGCGGGTGCGGTCGCGCGGGCGTTGAGCAGGCGATTGGAACGGGTTACACCCGTTCTGCCCGGGCTTGGCGGCTGGGCTGGCTAAGATCACGCCGTGACCGCCGACTCCCCCGCGCCGGCTGGCCGCGCGCCCGCAGGCCCGGCCTCAGATGGGCGGGCGTTAGGGGCGCCTGCCCGCGACCATCTGGTGGTGTGCGGTGACGACGCCCTCACGCTGCGGGTGATCGAGGAGCTGACCGTCCGGTACGGGGAACAGGTCACTGCGATCGTCCCCGCCACCGGGCGCGGCCGCCCTGGCTACCGGCAGCAGATCGCGGCCCTGCCTGGCGTCCGCGTGCTCGAGCAGCCCGAGCTCGACCACGGGGCGTTCCTGGACGCCGGAATCCCGGCCGCCCGAGCCCTGGCCATCTTGCGCCAGGACGACCTGGGCAACTTCCACGCGGCCCTGCGCGCGCAGGAACTGAACCCGGACCTGCGAGTGGTGCTGTCGGTCTTCAACACCGGCCTCGGAGAGCGGATCCGCGGCTTCTTCACCGACTGCGCGGTGCTGTCGGAGGCGGCCATGGCGGCGCCGTCGTTCGTGGCCGCCTCGCTCGGCGAGCCGACTCCGAGCCACGTGCGGGTCGCCGGGCGCACCCTCTACGTGGCCCGGCGCTCCGACGTCCCGGTCGGCCACGTGGTCTGCGGAATAGCCGCCGCGGCCGACGATGGCTCGCCCGGGCTGCTGCCAGCCGACGAGCACGGCGCGCGGCTCGTGCTGGCGGTGGCCGACGGCAGCCCGCGCAACCCGCTGGCCCGGCAGCCCCGGCATCCGCTGCGGGGCGCGGCCCAGCTGGCTCGTCAGCTGGTCGGCCACAAGCTCGGGGTCGTCTTCGCCGGGCTGGTCGTCGTGCTCGCCGTCGGGTTCGCGCTGCTGGTGACGGGCGGTCATCATTCCGCCGCCACCGCCGCGTACCTGACCGCGCTCGACGCGGCCGGCGCCGCGGTCACCAACCCGCGGCTCGGCGCGGCGGAGAAAGTGGCCCAGTTCCTGCTGACCTTCGACGGGCTGGCTTTCCTCCCGCTGGTCACCGCGGCCGTGGTCGGCGCCCGGCTGACCGGGTCACTGGGCCGTCGCCCGCGGCCGCTAGCCGATCACGTGATCGTCACCGGGCTCGGGAACGTGGGCACCCGGGTCGCCGGCCAGCTGCACGACCTGGGCGTGGGCGTGGTGTGCGTGGACAAGAGCGAGCTCGCGGCCGGCGTGCCGCTGGCCCGGCGGCTCGGCATGCGGGTGGTGATCGGCGAGACGCACCGGGAGGAGACCCTGCGCGCGGCCGGGATCGCCACCTGCCAGAGCCTGGTGTCGGTGACCGACAGCGATGCGGTGAACCTGGAGACGGCGCTGCATGCCCGGGCCCTGGCGGAGCGGCCCCGGATCGTGGTCCGGCTCTACCACGACGACCTGGCCGCGCGGGTGCAGCGCACGGTGAGCAACACGGTGTCCCGGTCGGTGTCCTACCTGGCCGCCCCGGCGTTCGCCGCCGCCATGCTCGACCACCAGGTGCTGCGCACGATTCCGGTCGGTCGGCACGTGCTGCTGATCGCCGACGTGCCGGTCGAGCCGGCCTCGGAGCTCGCGGGGCTGCCCGTGGACCAGGTGCATACCGAGGGCGAGGCCCGGGTCATCGCCCTGCGCCGGGCCGGCGCCGACGGGGTCAGCTGGTCCCCGGCCGGCGGCTACCGGCTGGCGGCCGGGGACCGGCTGGTAGTGCTGGCCACCCGGGCCGGGCTCAGCGGCCTGCTGGCCCGCGGTGCGTCAGGCGGCCGGCGGTCGCACGACACGGATAAATCGCGACACGGATAAATGACGTGACTGGGGTCTCCCCCTCCAGCGTCCCCGGGGCTACGCTCAGGGCAAGATCTTCCGTCTGGTTCTGCTGAGCCTTATGTGAAGAAAAGGGAAGGTTGCGGGATGGCAGCTTTATTCCTGTTTCGCACCGGATCGCCCGGATCTGCTACAGGCGGCGGCATGCCCGTGAGCACTGGGCAGGCGAGCCGGGTCATCACGCTCCTTCTGGCTAACCAGGTGCGCCAGGCCCGAACCTCCGGCGGTACGCCGATGGCCGGGCGGCGCGAGCTCTCCAGGGAGGAATCAGTTGAGCACTGTTGAAGAGCGTCCAGCGGTCGCGGCGGCTGTCAAGATAGCCGACCCCGGCCCGCTAGGACTCGCGGCCTTCGCGCTGACCACGTTCCTGCTATCCGCAGACAACGCCGGGTGGGTCCGCGGGGTGGGCCTTGAGTGGCTGCCTTATGCCCTGGTCTACGGCGGGATAGCCCAGGTGCTGGCCGGGATGTGGGAGTTCCGCAACGGGAACGTTTTCGGCGCGACGGCCTTCACCACCTACGGTGCGTTCTGGATGGGCCTGTACTTCTACGTCCGGCAGATCGCGATCGTGCCCAAGGCGAACGTCCCTAACGACCTGGGCTGGGTTCTGCTCGCCTTCGCCATCTTCACGCTGTACATGCTGATCGCGAGCAGCCAGACGAACATTGCCTTGTTCGGGGTCTTCGTGCTGCTGGAGATCGCTTTCATCGTCCTGTTCATCGGGAACTTCTCGGCCAACACCAACACGATCAAGTTCGGCGGTTACGTCGGCATCGCCACGGCCGTGGTCGCCTGGTACGCGTCCTTCGCTGCCCTGCTGGGCGGCATGGGCGGTGCGCTGAAGCTGCCGGTCGGCAAGCCGGTGGTGCGGGCCCGCGCCTGATCCCGCCCATGGCGGAGCCTGCTGGTCCCGGGCACATCGGTGCCCGGGACCAGCAGGCGCTTGCGGCCCGGTAGCTTTAGCGGGTGGATCTGCAGGAGCGCCACCAGCTGGACATGGCCGCGCAGCTGGCCAGGGCGCGGGCCAAGGCCAGGCCATGGCGGGCCATCATCGCGCTGGTGCTGGCCATCGCCGTGATCGTGGCCGTGCAGATCTGGGGTCATCCGCTGCTCGGCAAGAACCCGCAGACCGATGCGCTGGACCATCGCACGGGCCAGATCATCACCTACGGCGGCGCGGTCCTGGTCCTCGTGCTCGGCCTGATCGCCATCTTCGAGCTCACCGGCAAGACCCGGGACCGGCTGCAGCCGGTGATCGGCTCGGCGCACGCCGGCGTGCTGCGCTACGCGCTGCTGCTGATCGGCGTGTTCCTGCTGCTGCTGCTCACCTTCGACCTGGCCAATATCCCGGTCGCTCAGCTGCTGGTCGGCGGGGCGGTCACCGGGGTGCTGCTCGGCATCGCCGCACAGCAGTCGCTGGCTAACCTGTTCGCCGGCCTGGTGCTGTTGTTCGCCCGCCCCTTCCGGGTGGGCGAACAGGTCCGGTTCCGCTCCGGCGCGCTCGGCGGCGTCATCGAGGGCGCCGTGACCGATATCAGCCTGACCTACGTCCGGGTGGCGTCCGCCGAGGGCGTGCTGCTGCTGCCGAACTCACAGGTGCTGGCGGCTGTGATCGGCTCGGTGCCGGCCAGCCGGCGAGACAGCTCAAGGCCTGCTGATAACTCAGACCCCCCGGGGCCGGGCACCCCGAAGGAAAATCCCGGCGGGCCCGCGCAGTCGGCTCACTAGCAATCGGCAAGCCGCCCGCGCGGGCCCGGCGGCCCGCGTAGCGCCTTAGTGCTCTGCCTCGTACTTGGCGATGACGTTCGACGGAATTCGGCCGCGGTCGTTGACCTCCATGCCGCTCCGCTTGGCCCAGGCCCGGATCTCTGCGCTACGCCGACGGTGCGCCGCCGTCCTGCGCTTGGTCCGCGCCACCTTCGTCGTCGCCTTGCGCGCCTTCTCGGCGAAGCGCTTTACCGCCTCGTCGAACTTCTGGCTGTGCTTCTCGCAGAGGTCGATCTCGTAGTCCCGGCCGTCCAGGCTGAACGTCCGTGTCATCGCCTCCCCCGCCGGGATCTCTCGTGAGTCATAGTCGCAAGCGAATGTAACAGACACCTTCTGTGCCACTTCTGTTCCCCCCTTCCCCGCCGCACGTATATCCCCACTGCATGACCGCTCTAACAGCAGTCCGGCAATGTTTTCCGGGCGGCCCTTTTCCCGCATCCGCCGGGCTCTTCAGCGCACTGCCGGGCCCGTAGCGCCGCTGCGGTAAGCACAGCCGATCGGCTGCCGATGAAAGTCGCCGGACCGGCCCTCAATAAGATCGCGGGCCGGTGACGTGCAGGTCGCCGCGGTCGGCGGTGGGATAAGAATCGTCATCCACGGCCGGGGAAGCAAGTCCCTGCTGTCGGCCGGACTCCTGATAGCCGACGGGCGCGGCAGGGAAATCAGCGGCTCCGGAAGCTGACGGGAATTGCATGGCGCGGCTACCGCGAGTATGCATATCCGCGGCCCCGGCGTAAGCGCTGGCGGTGCCGAAGTCAGCACCGGCGGCACCGAAGTGCGCGTCAGTATTTTCGTCATCACGGTAAGCCGGCGGACGGTCGTCCCGGGCAGCTGTCATCGCATTATCTGCGGGCTGCTCGTGGCTGCCGCTGACGGTGCCGTAGTGCCCGCGCTGCGCTGGGCCGTTCCGGCGGCCGTAATCATCGGCCGCCGGCGGCAGACCGGGCTGTCCGCTGGCCAGCGGATCAGCGGCGGGCCGGTGCGCCGCCTCTTCCGCCGGAATCGGTATCGGCCAGTCCGCGGGCCCTGCCCGCTCGTCCGCGAGGCATGGCCGTCTGTCGGCAGGGCGTGGCCGCTCGTCCGCGAGGCGTGGCCGCTCGTCCGCAGGGTGTGGCTGCCTCTGCGCGGGCGGTCCGAAGCTGTCCTGCGACGGCAGCGGCGGGTGAGCCCAGTGCGCGGGCGCAGGTGCCGGATCCGGCCAGCCCGCCGCGGGCATGCGCCAGTCCGCATCAGCCTTGCCGGGCAGGTCTGCATCGGCCGTGCCGCGCCAGCCCGCATCGGGCATGCTGCGCCGGTCCGGGTAGGCGGTGCTGTGCCGGTCGGCATAGGCCGCGCTGTGCCGGTCCGTATCGGGCGCGCGGCGCCGGTCCGTATCGGCTGGGCCGCGCCAGTCCGTCTCGGGCGGATTGGCCCGCCCGGCGTCAGGCCATTGTGCGGCGGGCCGTCCCGGTCGGCCGCCCGCAGCAGGTGCGGCCCGGCCGGGGCCGACTGCTGCCAGCGGCTCTGCTCCTGGCGGCAGGCGCTGCGCTCCTGGCGGCAGGCGCTGCGCTCCTGGCGGCATGCGCCGGGCTTCCGGCCGTGCTTCCGGCAGCGGTTGCCGTGCCTCTGGCGGCAGCTGCGGGCCGGCGGCCGGCTGCTGGTACCAGCCGGTGGCGTATGAATCGGGCCCGCCGCCCGCGGCCGGAGGCCCAGCCTGCAGGGTCTCGACCATCCGCGGCAGATCGGCGATCGGCAGCCGGAACGTGCCGGTGCACCTGTCCCCCTGCCAGATGCTGAACACCGCCACCCCGGTCTCGGCGTACCAGCTCAGCCGCATCGACCGCGCATCCCCGCGGACGTCGAAGAAAACCTCGCCTAGCCGTGGCAGCGGGACTGCGTCGGACGCTGACATGCCGCTATGGTGTCGCTGGCGTAACTGCCCTGTCCAGTTGATGACGGCTTTCCGTGCAGATGCGCCAGTAGCGCGGACCTGGCGGCCCTGGAACCGGTCCGGAGACGGGACAAATTCGCCATCCTGCCTGCGCGCCACATGCGCAGCTGGCAGGATGGGGTGTCGGTTCGGCGTCCAGGGCGTCATCACGCTCGTCGGCTTGGTACCGCGGGGGCTGGTACCGCGCAGTCGCAGTGACAGCTCCGGTACGGGAACACTATGCCGGTGTCGGGCGTTGCACAATCCGACGGGGCGATATGCCGCATCACGCAAGAGTTTTCCGATGCGGCGGTGATGCAGGTCTGGCTTGGTGTGGCATTGGCTTTGCCGGGCAGTGAACGTTACTTAGTCCCTGACCGTTACATGGTAAGAGCTGGGTTGAGGAGAGCTACTCATGTCTGAGGTACGGCGTCAGGCCGCCCTGTTGCACCGGCCTAACTGGGGCTGGCAAGACGACGCCGCATGCCGCGGCCGTGAGGTTGTGCTGTTTTTCGGGCCGGACGGCGAGCGTCAGCCCGAGCGCGAGGTCCGCGAGCGCAAGGCCAAGGCCGTCTGCGCCTCGTGCCCCGTCCGCGCGCAGTGCCTAGACTACGCGATCGGCCGACCGGAGAAGTACGGCACCTGGGGCGGGCTCAACGAGGACGAGCGCTCGTCGGAGCGCCGCCGCCGGATGCGCCGGGCCAACGCGGCCTGACGGGTGCGTCCTGGTGGTATGCCTGTCCTGCCGGCAGCAGCGGCATGAGGACTGCCCCGGCGGAACCTGGTGTGATTGCCAGCACAAGCCGGTGACGGCTGCGGCTGAGCCGCGGCTGACCTGGGTACGACAGGGCTTAGGTTCCCGGCTGCGGCAGCGGAACTGGAATAGCATCGGCCACAGGACGGTTACCAGGTCGCAAGGGCCCGGGTAGCATGGGGTGCGAATGGTGATGTATCCGGCTTTTGCCGCACTCTGTGCACTCTGTGCATTCGGGGCTCGCTGCACCTACCGTAGTCAGTGCCTGCCGTAGTCAGTCAGGTGGCAAGCCCGGCCAGCATGGCCCGGCCCGGCCACACGTGCCCGCGACGGAGGATGTCATCGACGCCGAGAAGCTCGCCGCCGAAGCTGCTGATGCCCTGGACGGTGCGCCCGCGGAGGAGGTCATCAGCTGGGCTGCCGAGACTTTCGGCAGCCAGGTGTGCATAACCTCGTCGATGACCGACGCGGTTATCGTCCACCTGACCGCGCAGCTTGTGCCGGGCATTGACGTGCTGTTCCTGGACACCGGCTACCACTTCGCCGAGACGATCGGCACCCGGGACGCCGTTTCGGCCGTCTATCCCGTCAATGTGATCAACGTCACTCCGCCGACGACCGTGGCCGAGCAGGACGCCGAGATGGGGCCCAAGCTCTACGCCCGCAACCCCGACCTGTGCTGCTACCTGCGCAAAGTCGCCCCGCTTGAGCAGGCGCTCAAGCCCTATACCGCATGGATTACCGGTGTCCGCCGGGAGGAGACCTCCGCCCGCACCTCGACCCGTGCCGTCCAGTGGGACGCGAAGCGCAGAATGGTAAAAGTCAACCCGATTGTAGACTGGACCACCACTCAGGTTGACGCTTACATTGCCGAGCAGGGCGTGCTCGTCAACCCGCTGGTGTACGACGGGTATCCGTCGATCGGGTGCAGTACGTGCACTGTGCAGGTCGCCGCTGGCGCCGATCCGCGCAGCGGGCGGTGGGCTGGCACGGCCAAGACCGAATGCGGTATTCACACGGGCTGAGCATGCAGGCTGGGCACCGGTGCAGCATGGCAGGAGCGCCAGTGACAGTCCGTGAACACCAGATGCCGGTCGCTGAGCCGGCCGCCGTCCGGCCGGTCCCCCGCCGCACTCACGAGGTCATCAACCAGGTCCCGCCGCTGGCCGGGCACGACGTGTCCGCCGATCCGGCGCTGCTGGCCGCGCTGAGCCGGGAGGGCGGCGGCTGGGCACACGACGAGCTGCGCCAGCTGGGCCTGCTGGCCGGCCGCCCGGAGACCGCCGAGGCCGCCCGGCTCGCCAACGAGCACCCGCCGGCGCTGCGCACCCACGACCGGTACGGCCACCGGATCGACGAGGTCGAGTTTCACCCTGCCTGGCACGAGCTGATGACCACCGCGGTGCGCTGCGGGCTGCACGCCGCCCCCTGGGCCGACCCGGCGCCCGGCGCCCACGTGGCCAGGGCGGCCAAGTTCTACGTCTGGAGCCAGGCGGAGGCCGGGCACGGCTGCCCCATCTCGATGACCTATGCATCGGTGCCCGCGCTGCGGCACGCGCCGGAGCTTGCCGCGGTGTACGAGCCGCTGCTCGCCGCGCGCAGCTACGATCCCGGGCTGCGGGCCCCGGCGGGCAAGCGCGGCCTGATCGCCGGGATGGCGATGACCGAGAAGCATGGCGGCTCGGACGTGCGCGCCATTACCACCAGCGCCCGGCAGGCCGGCGACGGCAGCTACCTGATCACCGGGCACAAGTGGTTCTGCTCCGCGCCGATGTCCGACCTGTTCCTGGTGCTCGCGCAGCTGCCCGCGGGCCTGTCCTGCTTCCTGCTCCCCCGGGTACTGCCGGACGGCACCCGTAATGCCATGCACCTGCAGCGGCTGAAGGACAAGCTGGGGAACCGCTCCAACGCCTCGGCCGAGGTCGAGTACGACGGCGCGGCCGGCTGGCTGGTCGGCGAGCCCGGCCGCGGCGTGGCGACGATCATCGAGATGGTCAGCGCGACCCGGCTGGACTGCGTGCTGGGCAGTGCGGCGCAGATCCGCCAGGCGTGCGTCGCCGCCGCGCATCACGCTGCTTTCCGGACGGCGTTCGGTGCTCGGCTGATCGACCAGCCGCTGATGGCGGATGTGCTGGCCGACCTCGCCCTGGAAGCCGAGGCGGCCACCACCCTGGCCATCCGGCTGGCCGGCGCGGCCGACCGGGCGGCCCGCGGCGACGCCGGCCAGGCCCTGCTGCTGCGGCTCGTGCTGCCGGCGGCCAAGTTCTGGATCTGCAAGCGCGCGCCCATGGTGGCGGGCGAGGCACTGGAATGCCTGGGCGGCAACGGCTACGTCGAGGAGTCCGGGCTGCCCCGGCTCTACCGGGACGTGCCGGTCAACTCGGTGTGGGAAGGGTCGGGGAACGTCACGGCGCTGGACATGCTCCGGGCGCTGGCCCGGTCGCCGGACTCGGCGCTGGCGCTGCTGGCCGAGGTCGGCCAGGCGGCCGGGGCGGACGCCCGGCTGGATCATGCCGCCGCCGGGCTGCGCGCCGAGATAGCCGCAGCCGCGGCCGATCCCGCGGCCGCACAGCGCGGTGCCCGGCGGCTGGCCGGGCTGATCACCGTCACCCTGCAGGCGTCGCTGCTGGCCCGGCACGCCCCCGCGCCGGTCAGCGACGCGTTCTGCGGGTCCCGGCTGGCCACCGCGGACGGCGGGCCGCCCGGCCCGGCGGTGCCGTTCGGCAGCCAGATCGGCAGCGCGCTCCCCGATGAGACCGACCTTTCAGGTCTTCTGGCCCGTTCGGCTGTCAGCGTCTCCCGGTAAGGTCAGCCAAATGCACGTATGGCCTGGTACCGCATATCCGCTGGGAGCGACCTGGGACGGGTCGGGGACCAACTTCGCCGTGTTCAGCGAGGCCGCCGAGCGAGTCGAGCTATGCCTGTTCGGCGCGCCGGGCACCGCCCGGCGGCGGGAGACGAGGGTCCCGCTCACCGAGGTCGACGGTTTCGTGTGGCACTGCTACCTGCCGGGAATCGGGCCCGGCCAGGAGTACGGCTACCGGGTGCACGGCCCCTATGACCCGCGGCGCGGGCACCGGTGCAACCCGGGCAAGCTGCTGCTCGACCCGTACGGCAAGGCGGTCAAGGGCTCGGTCCGCTGGCACGAGTCGCTGTTCAGCTACCAGTTCGGCCGCCCGGATGCGGTGAACACTGCCGACAGCGCCCCGTTCATGCCGCGCAATGTGGTGATCAACCCGTACTTCGACTGGGCCGACGACCGGCCGCCCCGGACGCCCTATCACGAGACGCTGATCTACGAGGCGCACGTGCGGGGCATGACCCTGCGCCATCCCGATGTGCCCGCCGAGCAGCGCGGTACCTACGCGGGGCTGAGCTCGCCGGCCGTCGTCGACCACCTCACCCGGCTGGGCGTGACCGCGGTCGAGCTGATGCCGGTGCACCAGTTCGTGTCCGAGCAGGTCCTGGCCGGGCGCGGGCTGGCCAACTACTGGGGTTACAACACGATCGCGTTCTTCGCCCCGCACAACACCTACGCCTCCTCCGCTTCGGCGCACGGTCAGGTCGCCGAGTTCAAGGCGATGGTCAAGGCGCTGCACGCGGCCGGCATCGAGGTGATACTCGACGTCGTCTACAACCACACCGCCGAGGGCGGCGCGCTCGGCCCCACCCTGTCGTTCCGCGGCATCGACAACGCCGCCTACTACCGGCTGGCCGACTCCGACCCGCAGGTCTACCTGGACTACACCGGCTGCGGCAACAGCCTGAACGCGCGCAACCCGCACGCCCTGCAGCTGATCATGGACTCGCTGCGGTACTGGATCACCGAGATGCACGTCGACGGCTTCCGGTTCGACCTGGCCTCGGCCCTGGCCCGCGAGCTGCACGACGTCGACCGGCTGGC
>JBKQSL010000101.1:0-14494 GCA_052143655.1 Streptosporangiaceae bacterium
GGCAGCACCGCCGCGGGCACCACCAGCACCAGCAGCGGCGCCGCCACCAGCACCGGCTCGCTCAGCAACGGCAGCACCACCGCAGTCAGCCAGGCCAGCAACACCAGCGGCGGCAGCACCGCCCCAAGCAGCAGCGCGGCCGGCAGCAGTTCCACCGGCAGCGGCAACCTCGAGCTCACCGACACCAGCGCCACCGACGCCAGCCTCGCCACCAACAGCACATCGGCCCCCAGCGGCAGCACCGCCGCGGGCACCACCAGCACCAGCAGCGGCGCCGCCACCAGCACCGGCTCGCTCAGCAACGGCAGCACCACCGCAGTCAGCCAGGCCAGCAACACCAGCGGCGGCAGCACCGCCCCCAGCAGCAGCGCGGCCGGCAGCAGCGCGGCCGGCAGCAGCGGAAGCACGGCCACCCCCGCCGCCAGCAGCGGAAGCACGACCGCCGGCAGCAGCGGAAGCACGGCCACCACCGCCGCCAGCAGCCCGAGCACCACCGCCGCCAGCAGCGGAAGCACAGGCGGCACCACCGGGGCCGGGACCAGCGGGACCGGGACCACTAGCGGCGGCGTCAGCGGCGGCGGGGCCAGTTGAGCCGCGACGTGGAGGCTGCAGATCCTTGGCCAATGAGCCGCTAGGCCGATGAATGGCAGGGGAGGTGATGGGCGTGACAGCTGCCGGGGCCACTGACGGCGCCGTGACCACTGGCCCACAGTCCGGGAGAACGGGAATCGCGCCTGACTGCACGGCGTGGGCTGGCAGATGCGCGGATCCTGTTTTCGTCTTCTGTGCGGGGCGGTCGGGCTCGACACTGCTGCGGTTCATCCTGGACGCCCACCCCGACCTGGCCTGCCCGCCGGAGACTGAGCTGCCGACGATGTGCAAGCGGCTGGCTGACGTCTGGTCGGTGTTCGAGCGACCGGCCGACGGGACCGCCCTCACCGATGCTGCCATCGCCGGGATGCGCCACACGCTCGACCTGATGATCGGCCCCTACCTGAACTCCCGTGGGAAGAAACGGTTCTGCGATAAGAGCATCGGCTCGGCAGTTCACGCCGCGCTGCTGGTGCGGATGTACCCGCGGGCCCGGTTCGTGTGCCTGTACCGGCACCCGATGGACCTGATCGCATCGGGGCTGGAGGCATGCCCGTGGGGGCTTAACTCGTACGGGTTCGAGCAGTACATCGGGGCCAGCCCGGCGAATATGGTCGCGGCTATCGCCCAGTACTGGGCCGACTATACGGGCGCGATCATGGCTGCCGAACAGCAGTTCCCCGGCCATTGCATCCGGGTGCGGTATGAGGACCTGGTCACTGCCCCGGACCTGGTCGCCAGCCAGATTTTCGCATTCGTGGGGGTGTCGCCGGCGCCGGGAATATCAGCCTCGGTGTTCTCCCATGACCGGGAGCGATTCGGGCGCTCGGACTTCAAGATCTGGAACACCTCGCGGATCGACACCAGCTCAGTGGGGCGGGGATGGTCAGTCCCGGCGCCCATGATCCCGGCGCCGCTGCTGGGCACCATTAACGATCTGGCCGGGAGGCTGGGCTACCGGACGGTCGGCGCGGAATGGGGTACGGCAGACAGGCCCGCCAACATGCTGGCGGCCGACGGCGCTGGTGCGGGCGCACTGGCAGGCGGCCAGCTTGCTGAGGATGCTGCGGCAGCTACCGCGAGACAAGGTACCCGGCTGCTGGGCGAGCGTCTTGAGGTCGGCTTGTCGCGGCTGGACGACTCGTTCAGCCGCCGCTGGGGGACGCTGGCGGCCGAGCGCTTCCTGATCGTCGCCACGACGCCGGCTGGCGCGGAAGACGCTTCATGGCTCGTGGACCTCTGCGCTCGCACCGTCACGCCGGGCAACGGGCACAGCCATGACGGGCCGCAGGCCGCGGCGGCCACCTGGCGGGTGGCCGGGACAGCCGATGGCTGGAGGCAGGTCGTCACGGAGGGCGCCAACCTCGGCGTGGTTTTCCGGTCCGGGCGGCTGCGCTACGCCGACAGCGGTGATGCCGGTCCCGGTTCTGTGGTCGCCGATACCCGGGTCGCCATGATGAGCGAGCTGCTCGGCTGCACGATCTGGACGGACGACCGGGTCTAGGAGCGCTCATGAGCCGGGACACCGACAGCCAGGTGCGGGATCTGCTGAACGCCACGTTGTGGCAGCAGCCGGGTAACGCGCGGGTGCTGCACCTGCCTCTGGCCGGGCACCAGGATCCGGACCCGGAGCCGGACCAGTCCCCCGCCACGGCGGCGGCACCCGGCGCAGCCGCCAGGCCGGCCCCGCAGCCGGTACCGAGGCGAGAGCGGCTGCTGCTGCCCGACGACTATCTCCCCGAGGTGATCGAGCCACCGGAGATGGGGTGGCGGCGCACGGCCAGGGCAGCCGGAGCGCGCTGGATCCGGCCCGGCCCGCGCGAGATGCGGCACCGGGAATGGCTGCAGGCAATCCGCATCCCGGTTTCCGCGCCGCGGGTGATCGCCGTGCTGAGCCCGAAGGGCGGAGTGGGCAAGTCGACCACCACCGCCCTGCTCGGCGGCGTGCTGGCGCAGGTGCGCGGGGACCTGGTGGCGGCACTGGACGCTAACCCGGACGCGGGCAACCTGGCCGCGCGGCTGCGCGAGCCGCGCAGCGCGCTGGGCGGCCAGGAGCTGATCCGGGACGCCCACAGGGTGATCCGCTACGGCGATCTCGGCCCCTACCTGACCGTGAACACATCTGGACTCTGCGTGGTGCGCGCCAGCCTGCTCGGGGACGCGCGGCTCGGACCGGACGACTACCACAGCCTGCTCAGCGTGCTGAGCCGGTTCTACTCCGTCATCCTGGTGGACCTGGGCACCAGCATCCGCGAGCCCGCAGCGCAGGCGGTCATCGGGGCAGCCGATGCGGCGGTCGCGGTGAGCGGGCCCAGCTTCGACACCCTGGAGGTCGTGGTGGAGGGACTGGAATGGATGTCCCGCCAGTTCCCGGCGCTGCACCGGACGGCCACCGCGGTGGTCAACACGATTGCGCCCAAGGCGGCCCGGCTGGACCGGGACCAGATCGACGAGATCCTCGAGGACTGGGCAGCGCATGTCGTCCAGGTACCCGCAGACCCGCACCTGGCCGACGGCAAGGTCGCCCAGTGGTCCATGCTCGCCCCTCGTACCCAGGACGCTTACCTGGAACTCGCCGCCACGGTCATCGGCGCCCTGCCCGAGTCAGGCGGCACCGGGGAGCACGGCGCCGACAGCAACAGCGCAACGCGCGTGCACCATGACCGCCCTCGGTGAGCAGGCCAGGCCGGCCCGCGATCCTGGCGGCCGCTGGCGGCCAGGCGCAAGTGCCCGGCGGGAGCGGACGCGGGCCAGCTGGCGAGAACTCGCCGGGGCGGCGGTGGACTCGCCGAAGATCATCGCCGTGTTCAGTCCCCGGGGCGGAGTCGGCAAGACCACTACGGCGGTGCACCTGGGTCACGCCCTGGCCATGGCGCGCAGTGACCTGGTCATCGCGGTCGACGCCAACCCTGATTTCGGCAACCTGGTCAAGCGGGTCAGCGAGCCGCACAGCCCCTACGGCATAGCGGACCTGTGCCGGGCCGCCGGGCAGCTGGTCCGCTACTCGGACCTGATGCCGTACGTCACCCAGGCGCCGAGCGGGCTGTGGGTAGTCCGGTCCGACCTCGACCCGGCCGCCCGGCCCGGGCCCGGGCAGTACCGGCTGGTCCTGCAGGTGCTGTCGCGGTACGCGTCGGTCATCGTGGTCGACCTGGGCACTGGCATCCGCGAGCCGGCCTTCCTGGCCGTCGCCGCCGAGGCGGCTGCGCTGGTAGCCGTGGCCGAGCCGGCCGGCCCTACGGCCGAGGCCGCGGCCGACGGCCTCGACTGGGTCCGCGAGCACCTGCCGGACCGCACGCGCAGTGCCTTCGTGGTGATGAACGCGGTCCGCTCGCGTCAGGACATCCTGGATGCCGGCCAGTTCGCCGCCACGCATGCTGTCGACCAGGTTTTCGAGATACCGCACGATCCGCACCTCGCCTTCGGAGATGTCTGCCGGTGGGCACTGCTGTCCCCGCACACCCAGGATGCCTACCTGCGACTGAGCGCCGCGATCATGAGCTCGGTCAGCGACAGCGCTGGCGCTGGTACCGGCGCGGAATCAGCCGGGGCGTCCGGCGCCCGGATGCCGGCGGGCCAGCCCCGGCCCCGGGAACAGGCGGACACCGGGAACGGGTCTGCGGCCACCGCAGGCGGCCAGCCCGCCACAGCCCGGGGAAACGGTAATCCGCCCGGGGACGCCGCGGGTAAGCACGCGTCGCCGCCGACCGCCCCGGGCGGCCCGCAGGGCGCTGCGGTCCTGCCGCGGCGGCGATGGCGACGCGGCAGGGTCATCGGCATCACCGCGATCGCAGCGGCCTGCGCCGCCGCAGCCGTCGGCGTCCCGCCGCTGATCGGGAAGCCTGAATCGGCGGTCTCAATGGCACTGCAGGCCGGGCGGGCCATCGCCAGAGCCCCGGGCCTGACCTTCACCGGCACCATCCGCGGCGCACGCGCGATGGTGACGGTGACCCGGGCCGGCACGGTGGCAGGCAGCTACGCCCTGAGCCACTACCAGGTAAGCCGCATCACGATCGACGGTGAGACGTACTTCAGCGCCCCGGCTGCTTTCTGGGTGGCTCAGTCCATCAGCCGCGCAGCGGCCCGGCAGGCAGCCGGCAAGTGGGCGCAGGCGCCCGCGCGCATGACCGTGACCAGCTTCGCCGCTCTCACCCCCGGCCAGATCGCGCGCACGCTCAGCCACCCGGGGCGCGATTCCACGACCGCCCGGACCACGCTGGACGGCGCCAGCGTGGTCCGGATCAGCAGCAAGGGGATCCGCTACTACATCACCACAGCCAGCCCGAGCCGGCTGATTCGCCTAGACGGGGGCGGCAGCGCCGGGAATTTCTCCCTTGGCGTGTCGGCGCTCACCGCCAGGAGCATCCGCCCGGTCTTCACGACCTTGCGCAGTGATGTGCGGGGCCTGCAAGGCGCCGCAGTGCCGGCGGCCACCGTCAAGCCGGGCAGCCAGACGCTTCAGTTCCAGTCCTGCACTGACAAGTCATGCACGGCGTTCATCACGGTATCGGTCGCCGATCCGGCGTCCTCGCGGGTCCTGGTCACGATGACCATCGACTTCTCTGACCAGGCCCGGGGCCCGGCCGCTGCCACCTGCACCAGCACGGTGCCGGTTTACCCGGCGGCATCAGCCAGCGTGCCGGTGTCCTGCGGCGTGCGTGGCGGGGCCTGGACACGGTGGTACAACGGTCATTCCGCGGCATTCCTGGTTCATGCACGGTCGCACTTCACGGTCACGGTCAACACGGCCAGCGACGCCGCCGCGATGCAGAGTGAGCTGAACTCCGAGCAGCTCCGATCCCGCTGACCGGGGCCGCGGCCGGCCGGGCAGGATCGGCGTGCCAGCTGCTGGCCAGGCGGCAGTTTCTGCACAGCCGCGGGACGCGCCCACGGGGCCTCACCCGCGGGCGGCTACCTGGTCGAGGAACGCGTCGACCAGGCGGTGGGCCCGGGCAGTGGCCGCGCGTTCCCGCGCGCGGGCCTCGGCGAGCACGCCGTCCAGGGTGAGACCGTTCTTCTCCAGGTCCGCGGTGCCGTCTCCGGCGAACCAGGCCGCCAGCACCGCCTCGGTGACCTCGGGGTGGAACTGCAGGCCCAGCGACCGGCCGAGCACGAACGCCTGCGAGGACGCCGGCGTGCGGGCCAGCTCGCGGGTGCCGGGCGGCAGCTTCCACTGGTCGTAGTGGTACTCGTACCAGGGCCCCGGGCCGATCAGCTGCGGGTCATCGGTTTGCACCCGCAGCCAGCCGATCTCCGGCCCGCTGGCCGGCCGCACCGCGCCGCCGAGCGCGGCGGCAAGGGCCTGCCCGCCGAAGCAGATCCCCAGCACCGGGATGCCCTGATCGTGCGCGGAGCGGAGCATGGCCAGCTCGGGCCGCAGCCAGCTGCCGATCAGCGCGTCGTCGTACACCGCCCAGGACGCGCCGAGCGGCACGATCACGTCGAACCCTCCCGGGTCCGGGAAGTCCGCGGTCACGCCCGGGCTGGCGTACCGGCTCTCCGGCACCACCACGAACTCGATGACGTCGTAGCCCCGCTGGCGCAGCCGCTCCCCTACCGCCCCGGCCGGAGAACAGTGGTCATGCTCGATGAACAGCGCCCGCACGCCCGCTCCCTTGCTGGTGTCCGCTGCCAGGCCCGTGGCTGGTGCCCGCTGGGTTCATTGTGCGAGTTCGGCCCGTTCAGGTCAGCAGCAGGCGGCTGATCCGGCGCCCGGCGACGGCCAGCCCGGCCGCGCCCATCACCGCGAGATAGGCCACGGCGACCAGCAGGCCGGGGCCGACGCCGCCGAGGGTGAGCGAGCGCATCAGCCACACGCCCTGGTACAGCGGCGTGCACTCGACCACGATCTGCACGGGCCGGGGATAGACCCCGAGCGGATAGAAGGTGGTAGAGAACAGGAACATCGGCAAGGTTGCCAGCGTGATGAACTCGAAGTGCTGCCAGCTGCTCATGAACGTGGTCGCGGCCATCCCTGCGCCGGCGAACGCGAATCCGATCAGCAGCGCGGCCGGCAGGGCCGCCACGGCCCACGGCGAATGGATCAGCCCCATCACCAGCATGACGGCCTCGAAGGCGACCGCGTACAGGCCGCCGCGGATCAGCGCCCAGCCGACCTCGCCCAGCGCGATGTCCCCGGCCCGCATGGGGGTGGCCAGCGCCGCGTCATAGAGCTTGGCGTATTTGAGCCGGAAGAACACGTTGAAGGTGGAGTCGAACACCGCGCCGTTCATCGACGAGGTCGCCAGCAGCGCCGGCGCGACGAAGCTGGTGAAGCTGACCAGCTCGCCGTTCGGGCCGGCCACCCGGCCGACCAGGGCGCCGATGCCGACTCCGATGGACAGCAGGTAGAACAGCGGCTCGAACACCCCGGAGGCCAGCATCAGCCAGGTGTGCCGGTACACCCGGGCGTGCCGCTCGATCAGGTGCATGCTGCCCCGGCCGCCGAGGCCGCCCCGGCGGGCCGCCAGCAGCGGTGCCGGGATGATGCGCAGCGGCAGCTCGCGCAGTGCCGGCGCGGTCACCGGGCGCTCCGGCCCGCGCGGCGGGGCAGCGCCTGTCCCGTGCCGCCGGTCAGCTGACTAGACATAAAGCCGCCGCCGGTACGTCCGGTCGCCGACGACGAGCCCGGCCGCGGCCAGCGCGACCAGGTAGGCCAGGTGCCCCAGCGTGCCGGGCAGGTCGGGGGTGCCGAGGGTCAGCGACCGGCACAGCGCCACCCCGTGCCACAACGGCGTGATGTAGGCGACGGGCTGCAGCCAGCCGGGCAGCTGGGTCACCGGGAAGAACGTGCCGGAGAACAGGAACAGCGGGATCAGCCCGAACCGGTACAGCAGCGAGAACGACTGGTCCTTCTCCCGGGTGACCGCGTAGGCCTCGATCGGCGTGGCGAAGGCCAGCCCGGTGAGAAGCCCGACCGGTACCGTAGCCAGCACCCACGCCGAATGGGCGGCACCGAACGCCGTCATCACCGCCAGGAAGATGCTGCAGTTCATCACCAGCCGCATCGCGGCGAACATCAGGTGGCCGTGGAACATGTCGGCCGGCCGGACTGGCGTGGCGGCCGCCGCCTGATAGGTCTTCAGCCACTTCACCGACGCCATCACCGGGTAGGTCGACTCCCCCATCGCGGTCTGCATGGCCGTCGCCGCGAGCAGCCCAGGGGCCAGGAACGTCAGGTAGCTGACGCCGCCCAGCCGGGCGGTCCCGTGCGCGTCCACCAGGGCGCCGAGGCCCAGGCCCATCGCGCCCAGGTAGAGCACCGGGCTGGCCACGCTGGAGTAGATCGACCCGCGCCAGGTCCGCTTGTAGTTGGTCAGCCAGGCACGGCAGGTCCGCGTCGCGAGCACCCAGCCACCGGGGACCGCCGGCGCCGGGGCGGGCGGCTGCGCGCCGGGGCGGGCAGCCTGCGGGGCCGCTGCCGTCGCCATCAGTCCACCAGCCGCCGGCCGGTCAGCCGCAGGAATACGTCCTCCAGCGTGCTGCGCCGCACCAGGGACGCCCTCGGCTCCAGGCCGAGGGCCCGGACATCGGCGAGAGCGGCGTCGCCGTTGCCGACATACAGCAGGATCCGGTCGGCGAGCACCTCGATCCGCTCGGCCGGGACGCCGGCCAGCTTCTCGGCCGCCTGCTCGTGCTCGCCCGGGTGGAATCGCAGCTCCAGCACCTCCGGGGTGGAGTAGGCCGAGATCAGCTCGCGCGGCGACCCGCAGGCGGCGATCTTGCCACCGTCCATGACGACGAGCCGGTCACACAGCTGCTCGGCCTCATCCATGTAGTGGGTGGTGAGGATCAGCGTGACGCCGTCCTGCTTGAGCCGGAACAGCCGGTCCCAGACGACATGCCGGGCCTGCGGGTCCAGCCCGGTGGTCGGCTCGTCCAGCAGCATCATCTCGGGCTCGTTGATCAGCGACCGGGCGATGGTCAGCCGCCGTTTCATCCCCCCGGACAGCGGCTCGACCTTGTCGTTGCCCCGCTCGGCGAGCTGCACGAATTCCAGCAGCCGACTAGTCCGCTCGGCGATCACGGCCCGCGGCAGCCCGAAGTACCGGCCGTAGATGAGCAGGTTCTCCCGCACGGTCAGCTCGACGTCGAGGGTGTCCTCCTGCGGGACCACGCCGAGCCGGGCCCGGATCGCCGGGCCGTCGGTGACCGGGTCCAGGCCGAGGATGGCCAGCTGACCGCCGGACGGCGGGGATACGCAGCCGATCATCCGCATCGTCGAGGACTTGCCCGCGCCGTTGGGTCCGAGGAACCCGAACGCCTCGCCGCGGCGCAGCTCGAAGTCGATTCCGTCGACAGCGGTGAAGTCGCCGAATTTCTTGGTCAGGCCCCGGGCACTGACCAGGATTCCGGGATCGGTCACTCCGTGACACTACCCGGAGAAGACACCGATTCCGAGCGAGTTTCCGGCCCGCGGCGCCGGGCGGCGGACCCGGAACGCCAAGGCATGATCAAGCCGCGGCAAAACCGCGGCAGGGTTCGCATAGTTCACTGCAGCGTTGGGCACAGTTGCCCCGGTCTGGTCACCCAGCACGGTACGCTCGGCTACGGACCGGTGGCGCAACTCGGGCGCACGCACGGTAGTACGGGGACCCCCGATGCTGAGAAGGAAGGCTGCCCGGTGACGATCATCCGCGATTTGTACGCGCGGTTCCGGCAGATGATCCACGAGGCCGCCAAGTTCGGTGTCATAGGCATCATCGGCGTGATCATCACCGACGGCGGCACCAACCTGCTGCGCGTCCCGCTGGGCGGCTGGCTGAAGGCGAACATCGTCGCCACCATCCTGGCCACCGCCTTCGCCTATGTCGGCAGCCGGTACTGGACGTTCCGGCACCGCGAGCGCACGCACAGCACGGGCCGCGAGACCGTGCTGTTCTTCGTGCTCAACGGCATCGGGCTCGGCATCCAGCTAGCCTGCCTGGGCTTCACCAACTATGCGCTCGGCCTGACTGACAAGTTCTCCTCGAACGTCGCCCTGCTCATCGGCATCATCCTGGGCACGCTGTTCCGGTTCTGGTCCTACCGCCAGTGGGTGTGGACCAGGCCGCAGGACGCGCAGCCGTCTGCCACCGAGGATGAGACCATCCGCGGGGCCGACCCGGCCGCGGCGCTGGCACTGCCAGAGCCGCTGGAGCGGGAGCCCGAGACCGTGCCACCGGGGCGCGGTGACGCACCGCGCGATGAGGCCGGCCATCTGCAGTAGGCGGCTGGCGCGCCACGCCGTGGCTGACTGGTTCCGGGCGGCCCGATGACCGCAGTCCGCGGGCTCTACCTGAGGTTCCGGCAGCTGATCCACGAGGCAGCCAAGTTCGGCGTGGTCGGCGTGCTGGGCGTGCTCGTCAACCTGGCCGGGGCCGACCTGCTGCGCTACGACGCCGGGATGGGCAAGTACACGGCGCTAACGATCGCCACGATCATCGCGATGATCGGCAGCTACTTCGGCAACCGGTACTGGACGTTCCGGCATCGGCAGAGCCGGGGCACCGCGCACGAGACAACGATGTTCTTCGCGCTCAACGGGGTGGCGCTGCTCATCCAGTACGCCGTGCTGTGGATCATCGATGACGGGCTCGGCCTGGACGACAAGCTGTGGTACACCCTGGCGGTGTTCCTGGGGATCGGGCTGGGCACGCTGTTCCGGTTCTGGTCGTATCGCAAATGGGTCTGGCATGCCCCGGCAGCTGCGGCCGAGGTCACCGGCCCTGGCCCGGCGGCCGGCGTGCGGGTGGCAGCGGTCACGGCCGGGCCGTACCCGGCGCCCGTCGGGCCGGTCAGCCCGGCCGGCTGGAGCGGGGCGGACCCGGCCGCGGCCCTGGCCAGGCCCGCGCCGGGCCCGCCCCGCTGGACCGGGCCCAAGCATGCCCGGCCGGGCCGGTCACGCCGGGAGGCACCGCTGGCCGGCGCGGGCGGTCAGCCGCGATAGCGGGACCGCGAGCGCGGCGCTGGCCTGCTGCTGGGTGAGCGCACCAGTCGCCACCAGCCGGCCGATCACGTGCACTTCCCTGCCCCGCCCGGCTGCCGGGTAGGCCAGCGGGTCGTCGGCCGAGGGGGCCTGTACCAGGCCGGCCAGCAGCGCCACCTGCGGCCAGGACATCTGCCCGGGGCGGACTCCGAAATACCCGCAGCTGGCGGCGCGCAGGCCGTAGAACCCATGGCCGAAGTAGACGACGCTGGAGTACATCCGCAGGATCTGCCGGCCGGTGTAGCTGAACTTGAGCTTGACCGCGAGCGCCACCTGCTCCAGCTCGACCGGGAGGCCGGAGCGACCCGGCGTGTACAGCACCTTGGCCAGCTGCTGGTACAGCGTCGCGCCACCCTGATCTCCGCCGCCGGTCAGCTTGCTCCACGCCACCCGCACGATCGCGAACGGGTCCACGCCCGGCTCAGAGTTGAACCGGTGATCCTCGGTGGCCTCCAGCGCGGCCGTGAACCGCGGCGGCGGCCACGGGCCGGGATAGACCGCGTGGTGCGCCCGGTTCTGCGCCCGGACCAGCGCGGGCGCGTTGCCGACCGACGGGGTGACCAGCAGCAGCCCGCCGAACGCCACCCCGCCGAGCAGCACGCCGGCTACGACCAGCACCAGCACCGCGCGCACCAGGCGGCGGACGGGTGCGCGGCGGCGCGGTCCCGGGTAGCTGCCCGGCCGGCCGGATGCGCCGCCCAGGCCGGCTTGACGGCGCTGGCCGGCCTGCGGGCCGGGGGCCGACTGGCGCCGGGCGCGCAGCGGCACGGTCACATCGCCGGGCTCGCCGACTTCTTCGCCTGCTGGATGCCGCTCCGTTGCGTCTCTCCGCCGCTCGTGATCCGGGCTGGATCTGCTGCCTGGGGTTCTGGCCGACACCCGGTCAGCCACGGGCACAGCGGCTGCTGAGCCGCCGCCTTGTAAACGCGGTCAGACGGCCCCGATCGGGCCACCGCGCCGCCACCGGCGGGTGCCCAGTGGCGGGGCGCCCGAGCTGTGGCTCACGCTCACGATTGTCCCTGACCCGGGCAACGATCAAGGCCCCGGGTTGGTGCCCCGACTGGGGCGGCCGCCCAGCAGACCGCTGGAGCAGCAAGTCAGCGCTCGCCGGCATCGTGGACGATCCAAGCGGCCCAGTCAGCCAGGCAGGTTCACGACCGCTGGGGCGGCAGGGCGCAGAACGCTTCCGATATTACCGACGATGTACTGCGCATAGTTGCGCAGGAGAATCCCGACCCGGCCGGCCAGGACGTGGCTCGGAATAAAGTACATCGTGAGGTCGCCATCGAGGATGAAGAAGTAATCTATTGCATCGGGATCATACGGGACAAGGAGCCCGCGATTTCCGGTGGAATACGGGCGCCTGCCGACTTGAACCTGCCATGCACCTTTATTATATGTCGTAGTCTTAACTTGAACTCGCTTGATCCCGTCGGGCGTGCAAACGAGCAGGTCATAGACCGTTGGTTCCAGCGGAACGGATGTGTTACATCCGCAGAGCTGGAACCACATTGCCGCAATGGCAGCGGCGGCATCGCGCAGTCGGCTGACGTCAGGCGCCAAGACGTTCGGTGCGTCAGTGGCTGCGGGCGGTTCCAGTCGGCTCAGGTCAAGCCCCAGGCGCCTGGCATGCGCTTTCACCATGACCCGGCCGTCTCCGTGGTCAGGCGCCAGTCCCAGGCCCGCAACCAGCTCGTCCCATGACATTGCCGTCGCGACAGCACGCCTCAGCTGCGCATCGGACCAACGGCGCTGGCCTCTGAAATGCCCGGTATCCAGACCGAGTTCCGCGGCACGGCGCTTGACTACCCGGATAGGCCCGGCCGACAGGTCGTTAAGGCCGAGTTCACGCATCACACCGCGCCAGGAGTGTGATGCGGCTACGGCGATAGCGAGCTGCGAGTCGTTCCAGAACTGCCTGCTGGGGATTTTTCCTGCCATGACCAGAAGCTAGCAGCTGGCTCTGACAAAATGGCCGCCAGCTAAAACTGGCGGCCATTTATCAGTCGGGACGTCGGGATTTGAACCCGAGTTCTCTTGTCCCCCAGACAAGCGCCTTAACCAAGCTGGGCCACGTCCCGGTGCCCTGTGGTGTGCTATGGGCGCTCACGATGATAGCGCATCAGACCGGCGGGCGGGACGTCCGGATCCCCGCCCGCGGCCAGCCGACCGGCCGGCTGGGCGGCCGCTGGCCGTCCATGACCTGCTCGGGGATGAGCACCCGGGGCGGCCCGGCGCCGGCGCCGGTGATCGGCTCGGCCGCGCCGGGCTGCACCCCGTCGCCGCGCCAGGCCGATCCGGTGGCGATCACCACCAGCTCGGCGCCGTAGTCCAGCACGTCCGCCGCCGCGCGCCGGTACCGGCCGACGGCGCCGACCGGCTTGGCCGTGGCCTCCCGGACCCGGTGCGTCCACGGCTGCTGGCTGCCCTCGGGGAAAGTTACGGGACGTCCCGGAGTCTTCCGGCCACGAGCCGACGTCACATCCCACAGGTCCACCAGGTCATCGGCCATCGCGATCAGCTCTAGCAGCTCGCCGGCCTCGATGCCCGGCAGCCCGTCCCGGCCGCACACGCCGCCCCATCCGCGCTCGGCCTTGACTGCGCGGAACGCGGCCTGCGCGCGCGGCCGCCCGGAGCCGAACCCGGACGCGTGCGGGACCTGATAGAACCGGTTCGCAGCGTCTTGGGACCGATGCGCACCGGCTCGAAGAGCACTGCGTGCCGCGGATCGGCGTCCGGGCGCCGGGAACAGGCGGCCCGGACGAGCGGGACGGACCACAGGGACGAGCGTCCTGCTCCATGGCGCTGCCCCCCGCGGGAAACGGCAGGCCCCGGCGGCCGGAGGCTGACCACGATAGCGGCGTTATGCCAGGATTTTTTCCGTAACAAACGGCCGGTGCCAGCGGAGGTAGCGTATGCGGGTCACCATCCGGGTGCGCCCGGGGGCCACCCGGCCGGGAGTCGGCGGCGAGCACGGCGGCGCGCTGGTCGTCCGGGTCAGTGCCCGCGCGGTCGACGGCCAGGCGACGCGGGCGGCGCTAGCCGCGGTGGCCCGGGCGTTCGGCGTCCGGCCAGGGGAGATCACGCTGGTGAGCGGGGCCACCAGCCGGACCAAGATCGTCGAAGTACCCGGCGCCAGTCAGCAGGAACTCGACCGGCTGCTAGCCGGCTAGCAGCCGACGCGTTGCTTCCGGTCACGCCGGGCGCCCGGTCACGAGCCGCCCGGTCACTGTACAGCCAGTCACGGGGCGCCCGGCGGGGTGACCGTGGCCTGCACGGTGACCGGGCCGGCGTCGCGGAACCGCAGCGTCAGCGGGACGGTCTGGCCCATCATCAGCCTCGGGAGCCCGATCACCACGATGTCAGCGCCGAACGGGCTCAGGGTGACCGTCGCGCGGGCCGGCACCGGCAGGCCAGGCAGCGGCCGGCCCAGTCCGGCCTGGCTTCCCGCGTGCTGGACCAGCCAGACACTGCGGGCACCCGGCACGCTGGCCGACACCAGCCGGTCGGCATCGCCGATGTTGCGCAGGACCAGGTAGGTGACAGCGCGGTCAGGGGTACCCGGGGCGGCGTTGGGCATCACCAGCGAGGCCGAGGTGATCTCGATCCGCACCTGGCTGATCGTGTCGGCCCCGCCCGTCGCCACCCAGGCCGACAGCATGCCCAGCAGCAGCGCGGCGCAGATCACCGGGGCCGCGCCGGCCCGCAGCAGCTCCGGTCCGGCCGGATCGGGAATGTCGGATGAGGCCGCCCTCGGTCGCAGCGGCGCTCGGCATGATTTTCGCCGCCTCGCCGGCAGCGGCCCAGCTTGCGCTGCCGGGCGCCGTTGCGCCTAGTTCGGCGGGAACCGTGGGAAAAGTCCCCAGGCCGCACAGGACGCCAAAGGCCGCGGCGACCTATGCGCCGCCGGGCGCCGCGACCGTGATCGGGCGCGCT
>JBKQSL010000102.1:0-26231 GCA_052143655.1 Streptosporangiaceae bacterium
GCCTTGATCCTGCTGCTTTTCCGCTACGTCCTGGGCGGCGCCATCAAGGTTCCGGGCGGCAGCTACGCTGACTTCCTGGTCCCCGCGGTCTTTATCGAGGCGATGCTGCTCAGCGGGATGTCAACAGCCGTCGGGCTGGCCCTGGACCTCAAGAGCGGGATCATCGACCGTTTCCGGAGCCTGCCGATGGCCCGCTCCGCCGTCCTGGCCGGCCGGACCCTCTCCGACCTGGTCCGCAGCGTGTTCGCCCTGGCCCTCATGATCGTGCTCGGGGCGGGCGCCGGGTTCCGGTTCCACTGCACCCTCGCCGCCGCGTTCGCCGCCATGGCGCTGGTGATCGCGTTCGGATACGCGTTCTCCTGGGTATACGCCACCATCGGCCTGCTCACCAAAGACCCGGAGGTCACGCAGGGGGTCGCGGTGCTGCCGGTGTTCATCTTGATGTTCATCAGCTCGGCCATCGTGCCGGTCGCCACCATGCCGGGCTGGCTGCAGCCCGTTGCCCGCAACCAGCCGTTCAGCGTCACCGTCAACGCCGTGCGCGCCCTCCTCGAAGGCGGGCCCGTATACCACTGGCTGTGGCAGTCGATCGCATGGTCGGCCGGCATGCTGCTGATCTTCTTCCTAATCGCGGTACACCTCTACCGCAACATCACCTCCTGAACACCGGCACCAGACTCCGGCGGGCACAGCGGCACGCCACCACAAGAGCGAAACCCGGCCGGCGCACCTGGCGTGGACGGCCGCCGGCCCGGGGCGGCCCAGGATTCTGGGCGGGGACCGGCGTGCGACCGCGTTCCTCGCGATACTGCCGCGCATCGCACGGCACCTCGACTCGTCCGGGGACCTGCACGGTAGGAAGACCTTCCTACCGTGCGCTAGGATAGCCGCATGACAGTACGGAAGCTATCGATCTCGGTACCCGCCGAGGTCGAGGAGACAATCAAGGCCGCAGCAGCCGACGAGGGCAAGCCCGTATCGACCTGGCTCGCCGAAGCCGCCACTGAGAAGGCGCGCGCCGCGGCCCTGCACGCCGCCGGCCGCGCCGCTGCCCGCGAAATGGTCGCCGAGTATGAGAAGGAGCACGGCCCGCTGCCCGCCGAATCCCGGCAGCGCGCCCGCCAGTTCCTCACCGAGACCGGGCTGCTCGACGACGAGCCGCGGCGAGCAGCGAGCTGATGCCCGCGATCGTCTACGACACTGGCGCGCTGCTGGCCGCCGAACGCCGCAACCCCGACTTCCTCGCCCTGCACGACGAGCTGACCGCCGCGCGCATCCGGCCACTGGTCCCAGTTGTCGTCCTCGCCCAGGCCTGGCGCGGCGGACCCCAGCACCAGATCTCCCGGGTACTCAAAGGCTGCGACATCATCCCCAACGACGAGCGCACCGGCCGCGCCGCCGGAGTCGCCTGCGCAGCCTCGGCAGCCGCTGACGTCGTCGACGCCATCGTCATCGCCACCGCAGTCCGCCACCAGGCCCCCGTCGTCACCAGCGACCCCGGCGACCTGTCCCGCATCGCCGATGCCATCGGCGTCAAGATCCGGCTCTTCCCAGCCTGACAGGCACTCCGCGAACAAGACCCCGGCCCCCTTGGGCAGCCCCTCCTCCTGAAACGACGCAGGACCGGCCGTGCAACCGCGATATATCCGGCCGTCAGGTGCCAGGTGATCGTCCCCGGCTCCTGCGCCACCGACACGCCTCGCCACCCACGGCGACGAGCCCAGCAGCATTATCCGGCGTGTGCCCGTTTCACGGAGAAGTCAAGCTGATGCATCTCAGCGAGCCAGGTGTGACCGGCGCCGGTCTTGCTAGCACGGCTTCAACTGGGTTCGGGCTGTGCCTGGCACTACGCCGCCGCAGGGCCGATGATTTCCAGCCCGGCGCGACGTCATAAGTGGCATGAGCCTTTCACTGAAGAGCATGGACGTCATCACGGCGTTCACTGAGGACCTGGCCGGGACCAGGTCCTTCTACGAGGAGGTCCTCGGCCTGCCGGTGCTCGGCGAGCACGAGAACGAGCACGGCCCTCCGTCGTGTTCAAGCTCGGGAACGTGATGATCAACCTGGCCCGCGTATCCGCCGGCGCCGACTTCGGCGCGCTGGCCGTGGCCGCGGGTCCTGGGCCGGGGTGCGGGTCGTCCTCCCCGTGGCCGTGGACGAGTGGGCGCGGCGTGCGCCGAGCGAGCCAGCCAGCCCGTCACCCGGTCCCTGATCGCCTACGACCACTGAAGATCATTAGGAATCACTCGTCTAGACCCGGTGCCCACTCACAAGGACTCGGCGCCTACGAGGAAGACACCAGGAAAATAGGATGCTGGCCTAGCCCGCAACGACGCTGACGTGTTCGGAACCGCTGGAAACTGGGCTCTCACCGGACGTAGATACTCCGGACGTGGCTTGCCTACCGGCCGTGAGCACAGTGGGGATCGCCTGTTGGCCGCCGACCGGCCGAAGGACAACCAGGACGGCAGTTTGGCGAGACCGCTCGATCAGTTCAACGGCAGCTTGACGGAGCAAGTCACTGATGCTTTCGCCGCGCTCCTCGGCCAGTTGACGCAAATCCCTGAGGATCTGAGCCTCCAGACGGACTGAGACCATCTGCTTAAGCGAGCGCCCCTGGACCTCATGGCCGCCTGGCTGCACCTCGCCAACCCCAGCTTGGGCAGCCTCGCGACGCCTCTTCTCGTCCTCGCGGCCGTCGTTACCCATGGCGCCCCCTCCAGGTCTGGTGGGTGATAGCTTCCCACTGCCTGACCTCGGCAATCTTGGCGTTCCACCCTGTCACCGGCCGCAACCAGTCGCCCCGCTTCGGGGACCTGTCAAACAGCAAGGTCCACAAGATATCCCAGGAGGCGTTGGGGCCAGTGATGACGAACTCAGCCCATACAGGGCTCAGTTTGATCTCTACGGGACGTTCCTGCAATACCTCTTCGATCACTTCTTCATCCACGCCGTGACGCACGCAATGGACGTAGTTGCCCTCCTCGTCATCGGGCTCATCCCAGTCGATCGCTTCCCACTCGTAGGGATCGAACACCTTGCCCTCGCCACTGCCTCGTCAGCCGGGTAGGGGGCCAGGCAGTGCGGCCGGGCCGCTTCCTGCCGGCGGAGGTGCAGAAGCTGTTGGAACTACCTGCACGGCACGGAATCGCCAACGGCTCACTTCCGTGCCGTCGATCTCGAGGACCGCTGAGTAGTCTCCGGACCTTTGAAGCACAAAGCCGTTCACCATCACAGCTATCGGGACCAGGGAGTAATCGCCGGTGCGCATGTCAGGAGCGGTACCGGTCTGGAACTGCCCTTCGAGCCGGTTCGGGCTCGTCTGGCCGTCCGCGTCCTCGAAGGAGATGGCGAACGTGTGCCGCTGGTGGTGCGCACGCCATGGAACATGCAGCACGACACATACCGCGAAGTTGTGGACCATCGGGAAGGAAGGGAAGTTCAGGCGGCTCCAGAATCCGCCGTTCACATACAGCTTGCCGCTCTCGACGACCGCGTGGTCAGCAGTGAAGAAGGCCTCAGCGTGGAGGTCCGCAGCTACTGGCTGCTCTGTCATACGACTAGCATAGCATCTGTATTACAGCGATGCGGAGCTTGCATGCGGGTGCCCGACTGCTGCCAAACCTGTATCTACAGTAGCTACCAACGCGGGACAACCGTTCTGGAGGATGAGCCCAGCAGACGGCCGTTGCTGGACGATCCTGGACGGTCTGCCCACTGCTACGGATCAGAAGGTTTTGACACGGACAGATGCCGACCAGGACGAGCGTGACCGCCCGTGGCGCGTGCCCGATGCGTGCCCGTCAGGAAGGCACGCAGGAGACTGTTACGGTCACTCGCGGACAGGTCGGATGATCCGTCCACCTGGGCGAGTACAGGTCGTGCCAATCGCCGAAGAAGTCTGATAAGGAAGAGGTCAGAGGTTCCAACTCCACCTATACGAGTGATTCCTAATGATCTTCAGTGGTCGTAGGCGATCACGGACGAGCAATTGTCAAGACCTGTGGATCATGTCTTAGGGTGGGGGTCGGTGAGGTCAGCGAAGAAGCCCCTGAACCAGCGCGAATGCGAGGCGCAGTAGCCGTAATTCGCCCAGCCGGCCATGTCTGAGCGCCGGACCGCCGGACGGGACCGGGCACATTCCACCGGGGTGGAACCGGCGATCCACACGTCATCGAGCCAGCAGTCGCTGTCCGCGGCCAGGTCCCGGATGACCTGCCTGATCAGCGGCAGGGCGGCGCGCAGCCGCTTGCTGCAGCCGGGCTGGCTCGGCAGGTACGGAATGCAGCCGCGCAGGTGGCAGATGGCGAAACGGATCCACCGGTGCTCGCTGCGAAAGCCCGGCAGCGCCTGCGCGGCCGCCAGGCAGACCAGCTCGGCCTGGCTCAGCCGGACCGGATGGTAGCGACACACCCATGATCAATAAGGAATCGCTCGTCTAGAGGCCGAGGCGGCGGGACAGGTCGGAGGCCAGGACGGCGTGCGGGTCGATCCGGGCGCGCAGCTTGCGGAACTCCTCCAGCCGCGGGTACATCCCGGCCAGCACTTCGGGCCGCACCCGGGAGTCCTTGGCCAGGTACACCCGGCCGCCGGCCTCCAGCACGAGCGTGTCCAGCCGGTCCAGCAGCCCGGCCAGGCCCGGCGTGGCCGCGGGGAAGTCCAGGGCCAGCGTCCAGCCCGGCAGCGGGAACGACAGCAGGCCCGGATCGCCGGGGCCGAACCGCTTGAGCACGGTCACGAACGACGGGGCGCGGGCCGCGCCGATCTGCTCCAGGGAGCGGCGGACGACCTCGTCGGCACCGAACGGCACGGCGTACTGGTACTGGCGGAAGCCAGCCGGCCCGTACACCCGGTTCCAGTTCCTGATGCCGTCCAGCGGGTGGAAGAAGGCCCCGATGGACTGGATCTCGCCTTCCCGCCGCCGCGGCGCCTTCCGGTACCAGGCCTCGTTGGCCAGCGCGATCGTGTGCCGGTTGAGCAGGCCGCGGGGGAAGACCGGCGGCGCGCCGAGCAGCGCGCCCGGCGCGAACGCCAGCGGGTTCGCCCTGGCCTTCGGCGGCAGGTCGCTGACCTGCGCGAAATCACCGCTGGTGATGACCGACCGGCCCAGGCCGCCGCCGCGGGCCAGGCAGTCGGTCCAGGCGACGGTGTAGCCGTACTTCTCGTCGGTGGCCGACAGGCAGGCCATCGTCTCGTCCACGTCCGCGGTGCGCACCGTGTCCACCATGACCCGCGCGGACGGCACCCGCCGCAGCTGGACGGCCGCGCGCACGATGATGCCGGTCAGCCCCATCCCGCCAGCAGTGGCCCAGAACAGCTCCGGGTCGGACTCCGGGCTGACCCGGCGCAGCTCCCCGCCGGGCAGCAGCAGGTCCAGCCAGGGCACGTGCCGGGCAAAGCTGCCGGCCACGTGATGGTTCTTGCCGTGCACGTCCGCGGCGATCGCGCCGCCCACGGTCACCTGCCGGGTGCCGGGCGAGACGGGCACGAACCAGCCGCGGGGCAGCCCCGCCACCATCAGCCGCTCCAGGCTGACCCCGGTCTCGCAGGTGACCAGGCCGGTCTCGGTGTCGAACTCGGTGATCAGGTCCAGCGCGGTGGTGCCGATGACCAGGCCGCCGCCGTTCTGCGCCGCGTTGTTGTAGCTGCGGCCCAGGCCCCGGGCGATCACGCCGCGGGCGGGCGCGGCGGCCAGCAGCCCGGCCAGTGCCGCCGGGTCGGCCGGCTCGGCAAGCTCGGCCGTGGACGGCTCGACCCGCCCCCAGCCAGTCAGCTCCGCGCTGCGCGTCGCGAGCCTCGTGTCAGCCATTCGCCCGCCCTCCTGAGGATTCCCGGGCCATTCTGGCGCGCGGTCAGGCCGGCGTCCCGGATTGCCGGCCAGCGCGCGGGTGTGATTCCGGCTACGCCTGCACGAGCGGCAGCGGCCGCCCGCTGCCCGGGACCGGGGCGGCCGCCGCCGCGCGGCCCCGGACCGAGGCGCAGACGCCGTCGCTGGCCCGGGCCGCGGCAGCCCGCTCGGCCGGCACCGCGCCGTACA
This sequence comes from Streptosporangiaceae bacterium, assembly GCA_052143655.1. Taxonomy (GTDB): domain Bacteria; phylum Actinomycetota; class Actinomycetes; order Streptosporangiales; family Streptosporangiaceae; genus CAVSUR01. The sequence continues at coordinate 6,038 of JBKQSL010000102.1, forward strand.
GTGTGCTGCGCTGCCGGACCGGCCGCCCGGTCGGGGCCACCATCGCGGTCAGCTGGCTGATCGTCTTGTAGGAACCGTTCTGCGAGCCGGCCATCCGGCTGATGGTCTCCTCCATCAGCGTGCCGCCCAGGTCGTTGACCCCGCCGGCCAGCACGTCCCGGCAGGTCTGCTCGCCGAGCTTGACCCACGAGCACTGGATCGAGCCGATCGCGCCGTGCAGCATGATCCGGGCGAGCGCGTGCACCGCCCGGTTCTCCCGCCGGGTCGGCCCCGGCCGGGCCAGACCGGCCAGGTAGATCGGCGAGCTGGCATGCACGAACGGCAGCAGCACGAACTCGGTGAACCCGCCAGTGCGCTCGGCGATGCCGCGGATCACCCGCAGGTGGCCGACCCAGTGCGCCGGGGTGTCCACATGCCCGTACATCATCGTCGCGGTGGTGGGGATGCCCAGCTCGTGCGCGGTGGTGATGACCTCGATCCAGGCGGACGTGGGGAGCTTGCCCTTGGTCAGCACCCAGCGCACGTCGTCGTCGAGGATCTCCGCCGCGGTGCCGGGCAGTGAGCCGAGCCCGGACTCCCGGGCCCGGGTCAGCCACTCGCGCACCGGCAGCCCGGTGCGCGACGCGCCGTTCATCACTTCCATCGGCGAGAACGCGTGCACGTGCATCTCGGGGCAGCGCCGCTTGACCTCCGCGGCGATGTCGAAGTACGCGGTGCCGGGCAGGTCCGGATGGATACCGCCCTGCATGCACACCTCGGTGGCTCCGGCCGCCCACGCCTCGGCCGCCCGGTCGCCGATCTGCTCCAGCGACAGCGTGTAGGCGTCGGCGTCGGTGCGGCGCTGGGCGAAGGCACAGAACCGGCAGCCGGTGTAGCAGACGTTGGTGAAGTTGATGTTGCGGTTGACTACGTAGGTGACGTCGTCGCCGGCCGCGTCCGCGCGCAGCCCGTCGGCCAGGGCGGCGAGGGCCTCCAGCTCGGGCCCGTCGGCGTCCAGCAGCGCGAGCGCCTGGGCGTCGGTAATGGACGCCGGGTCACGCTCGGCCGCGCGCAGCGCATCAGAAACCTCGCCGCGCAGCCGCCGCGGCGCGCCGTTCCCGGCTGTCCCGGCAGCGGCGGCCGGCTGGATCCGGGTGGCGACCTGGTCCCAGTCGCCGTACACCTCGGCGAAGTCGGCCCGCCGGTCACTGGTCCGGCCGCTGGTGTCGATGGTGACGTGCAGGTCGGTGCGGCCGCTGCCGCCCCGCTGGCCCGCGTCCGCCCAGCCGCCGTCAGGTTCCTGCCAGGGCAGGCCGCAGGGCATGGCGCCGCCGGCGGCCAGTCCCGTCGCCGGGTCGGCGAGCGCGGCCACGTGCCCGGCCAGCCGCGGGTCCAGCCACGGCTCGCGCTGGTAGCCCGGGTAGATCGTCAGCCGCTCGCGCAGCTCGAAGCCGCCCGCGGCGGTGCGCTGCGCCAGCTCGTCCAGCTGCGGCCAGGGGCGCTCGGGATTGACGTGGTCGGGAGTCAGCGGGGACACCCCGCCCCAGTCGTCGATGCCGGCGGCCAGGATCAGCGGGTACGCCTCGCCGATCAGGTTCGGCGGGGCCTGGATCCGGGCCGGCGGGCCGAGCACCAGCCGGGTCACGGCAATCGTCGCGGCCAGGTCCGCGAGCTCGGCGTCGGGCGCTGAGCGCATCCTGGTGTCCGGCTTGGCCCGGAAATTCTGCACGATGACTTCCTGGATGCCGCCGTACTCACGGGCCACCCGCCGGATCGCGAAGATCGAGTCGGCCCGCTCGGCCGGTGTCTCGCCGATCCCGATCAGGATCCCGGTGGTGAACGGGACGCTGCTGCGGCCGGCGTCCTCCAGCACCCGCAGCCGGACCGCCGGGTCCTTGTCCGGGCTGCCGAAATGCGGCCCGCCGCGCTCGGTGAACAGCCGGGCCGCGGTGGTCTCCAGCATCATCCCCATCGACGGCGCGACCGGCTTGAGCCGCTGGAAGTCCTGCCAGGACAGCACCCCGGGGTTCAGGTGCGGCAGCAGCCCGGTCTCCTCCAGCACCCGCACCGCCATCGCCCGGACATAGGACAGCGTGTCGTCGTAGCCGTGCGCGTCCAGCCAGTCGCGGGCCTGCCGCCACCGGTCCTCCGGCTGGTCGCCGAGGGTGAACAGCGCCTCCTTGCAGCCCAGCGCGGCCCCGTCGGCGGCGATCTTCAGCACCTCGTCCGGGGACAGGTAGGGGCTGTCCAGCCGGCCGGGCACGGTCACGAACGTGCAGTACGCGCAGCGGTCCCGGCACAGCCGGGTCAGCGGGATGAACACTTTCTTCGAGTAGGTGATCACCCCCGGCCGGCCGGCCGCGGCCAGCCCCGCGTCCCGGGTCCTGGCCGCGTAGCGCAGCAGCTCGGTCAGCTGGTCACCGCGGGCGTGCAGCAGCACCGCCGCCTCGGCCGCGTCCAGCGACTTGCCGTCCCGGGCGCGGGCCAGCGCCCGGCGCAGCGCGGCGGCGGACGGCGGCGCGGCGGCCGCCTCGGGGGACCCGGACGGGCGGGCAGGCGGGTCGGAGGTCATGGATTCACCCTAAGGCGGGGGCTGCCCCGCTGCTGCCCCGGCCGGGGCGTCAGCCTGCGCGGGGCGGGCAGGGCCTGGTGACAAACGGCCGGGACCAGGCGGCGGCGCAGGCATCCTGGGTGAAGGTCTGCGCGCCCTTCGAGTCCGGCCGGAGCATCCAGTCCTGATGGTGGACCAGATAGCCTGCCTGCTGGCGGTCCGCCGCTGTCGCGGTCGCCACCTGGTTGATGTCGAACCAGATGAAGCCGGCCAGCTTCTGGGCCTGCACGCCGTCGAACAGGGTGGGGATCCGCCGGGCCTGGTCCGCGACCGGCCCGATCGCGGTCTCGGCGATCAGGACGGGTTTGCCCGGCGCGAAGTGGTGGATCTGCCGCACTACTGGGTTGAACAAGGTGTAGTAAGAATCGCCATGCTGTTCGTAGTAGCCATCGACGCCGATCATGTTCACGTACTTCGGCCCGGGCCAGACCTTCCGGATGTTCTCCGACGACAGGTACTTCTTGTGAAAGCCGTGTGAGACCTGCCAGACCCAGGTGACGTCCTTCGTGCCGATGAAGTCATGCACGTACCGGTAAGCGTCAACGTACTGCTGGGGAGTGGCCGCCGGGTGACCGTCGTACATGAAGGCCCAGGGGTACCAGGTGCCGTTCATCTCCGGCCCGAACGACAGCAGGATCCTGATGTGCAGGTCCCGGATCGCCCGGCGCATCGTACTCAGGTATTCATCGTTCTGGTGCGCGAGGATGCTCTGCAGCGACACGGGCGTCGGGTAATTGCTCGTCGGCTCGGGCAGCAGGACGATCATGGTCTGGATGTGCTGCCTGGCATTGCGCACGATGGGGCCGACCGGGAGCGGCGTGCCCCATTTGATGTACATGGCAGTCAGGTTGGGGTGCACGCCGGCGGCCGCCTCGAACTGGCTGAATCTGCCGCCCTTTGCCATCACCGCGCCGAGGTAGTGACTCTGGGGCCGGGAAACGCTCTTCTCCGCCTGCCGGGTCTGCACGGCCGCCCGTAGCGCCTGATGCTGGCGCTGGTGGAAGAACACCACGACGGCAGCCACAGCGCAGACCACCACGAGCACGCCCAGGCTGAAGGCCAGCCGGGCGATCCTGCGTGCCCTGTGGTACCTCACCGGTCCGGATCCGCCGGAATACGTCACACCAGTTCCTCCTCCAGGGCGATGTCGACTTCAACCTTCGACTCGCGGGTATTCCAGTTCTGCCGGTAGCAGGTGGCCATCCCGTAAAAGCGCATCTGCCGCAGGACGAGCATGTACCAGAGCGCGGCGAATGGCAGCAGCGCGATTCCGAAGAACCTGTCGAACAGGGTCCAGTCGCTGCGCGAGACCGTGGACAGGCGGATCGCGATGGCAACAGGCCAGGCGACGAGCGCGATCAGGGAAGCCTCGGTGATCCGCTCGGTGGCCGGCCAGGCGGCGACGATGATGATCGTGACGGCAACCGACGTGAAGAACGCCCACTGCTGGTAGATCACGTAAATCCACGAGTAGGACCGCATCGGCAGGTAGCGCATGCGCCAGAACGTGCGGATCGTCGAGGCTCGCATCCAGCGGACCCACTGCCGCAGATGGTGGGACAGCTTTTCCGGGTAGACGGGCATCGATACGGCCGTCGGCTGGTGCACCGCCTTGCCGTACATCAGGGCGAACATGGTCAGCATCGTGTCGTCGCCGAGCGTGACCGGGACGCCGAAGAAGGTCTCGCCCAGGTAGGACGGCATCACCATGCGGATCAGCCAGCCCCGGTACAGCGAGCACGCGCCCGGGTTGATCAGCACGTTGCCGCGCGCCACGCTCTGCGCGGACATCGCGAACAGCTGGAACGCCAGCGAGCGCATCCCGATGGACCGGGTGAGCAGGTTCCGTGTCATGTTGTGCGCGATCTCCAGGCACGCCACCGACACCACCCGGCGGTCGGCCATCGGCTTGAGCGCTTCCTCGATCGCGTTGCGCTCCAGGGCCGAGTCGGAGTCGATCGTGGCGAAGACATCGGCATCCGGCGCGGCGCTGAAGCAGGCCGCCTGCGCGTGCTTCTTGCCGGCGTTCTCCTGGCGGATCCAGGTGAACCGGACGCCACCGGGCCGGTTCCGCTCCCACCATTCGCGCACTTCGGTGTAGTCGGCCTGAGTCGAGCCGTCGTCGGTCACCAGCACGTGGTTGGGCAGCCGGGTCTGGGTGAACAGCGAGTACAGGGTGCGGTCCAGGATGCCGGGCGCCTCGTTGTAGCAGGGGATGACCACGGCGACTTTGAGCCGGTCCAGCGCCGCCTGCTGGCGCGGGTTGACGGTGGCCGGCTTCTGCAGCCAGGACAGGGTCACCTGGACGAGCACGAAGGTCAGGCTGATCCCCCACACCACGAGCATGCCGGGATAGCGGAAGAGGCTCGCGGTGGACCGCTCATCGTGCAGGGCCAGCGAGCCCAGCACCACGAACAGGAACGGGATTACCAGCAGATAGGCCCGGCGGCGGAACCTGATTTCCGGGATATTGTAGGTGTGATCGCCTAGAGATCCAGTATCGATTTCCTCCGCCGAAAAGCCAGGCGCACGACGGTAGCCATTATTATGGTCGCGCCCCCGGTAATCGCGAACAAGACCCACAGAATCCCGGCGAAGGCGTTCATCCTGGCTCCTTTCCGTTTGTGATATGGCCAGCAGCTCTGCCAGCCCGGCACGCTGCTTATCAGCGAATCTTTCCATCTCCCCTGACCAATGCCGCCTGGCCGGCCCGGCAGCATGCCCCCCGGCATGGGGATCCCAGGCCCCGTCGGCCCTCCAGTCACGCTGGCGGGGCCTCTTGTCAGCCGACGGCCTCAACAAGCGCCGCGCCTTCCTGAGAGTGCGCGCTGCGGCAATTCCGGCGCTTTCGCGGAATCGAGCCTACGGAGGCAGGTGACGGACCGAGGGGACGATACATGACAAAGCGGCGAACAGTTTACGTACATATATCTACGCCCCTTCGCATGATTTATGCGCGCCCGGCCCGCCGTCGCCGGCGCACGCCAGCAGGACAGCTCGATCCGGTCGGTCATGGCGTCCGGCCCGGCACACCGGGCCGACCTGGCGGAGTTACGGGGGCAAGGCACATCCGCCTCGGGCAGGATCAAATCCAGGTTTCAGCCGGGAGCCGGACCGTCAGCGGTAACCCACGCTGCGCAGTCCCGCCCGCATCTCCTGCAGGGCACGCTGATGCCCCTCAAGCTGCCAGTCCTGGTGATACAGGCCCTGGTTCTGCGAATGATCGAACCAGATGAACCCGCGCATGCCGTACTGCCGTAGCCCGGCGAACAGCAGCGGGATCTTCCTGGTCTGGCCGGCGACCTGGCCCACCGACGTCTCGCTGATGATGATCGGCTTGTGCGTGAAGCGGCGCACCGCCTGCACCGAGGTCCCCATCACGTTGCGGAAGGTGTCGGTGCGGACGTAGAAGTACCCGTCGATGCCGACCAGCGAGACGTACCGGGGGCCGGGCCACAGCTTCCGCAGCGGCTCGGAGGTCGGGAACAGGTGCGACATCTGCCAGACGAAGGTGATGTCCGGCCCGGCCAGCCGCGACAGCAGCCAGTGCACGTGCCGGTACGCCCGCACGTAGGTATGCGGGCTGACGTGCCCCTGCCCCCACGTGTACCACTTCCCGTCCGCTTCCGGCGCGAACGAGACCAGGAGCCGACGGCGGGTCACCGCGTGCACGGCTGCGATCTCGTGTCCCAGCGTCCGCAGGTACGAGTCGCGGAGGCCGCTGGCGATCTTGCGCAGCAGGATGCCCCGCGGGAGGATCTCGATCATCGTCTGCGCGCCCTCGCGCGCGGATGACTCGATGAATCCCTGCGGCAGCTGGTGCCCCCAGGCCAGGTAACGGCCCCGCAGGTCAGCCGGGCTGCCGACAGCATTGTCGAACCGGCTCAGGTCGGAAGTGATGACACCGAAGTACTTGAACGATCCGCGCGCTGCGCTTTGCGCCGCGACGTCACGGATCCGCTGCGCCTGCGGCGCCTCGGCCCGGTAGGACCAGAGCGCCGTCCCGACGACGACCGCGATCACGGCGGCGATGGCCAGTGACCGCCTGATGACCGGGCCCACGATAATAGACATATAACCCCAGGGTTATCGCCACAGCGTTACTGGGCGGACGGACAGTGCACTGCGGTCACGCAGGGTCGCGCGCCGCGCGGGGTGGTTGCTCTTAAGCCTTTAACTCCGGGTTCGCAAGTTATCGACCAAATTAGACAGTTACCATTAGCCAAGTTATCCACTTTACCATCTTTTTACCTTAGGTTACGAAACCTACTTTATACACTGGTTTAGGGGGCAAAGCAGTTCATCGGCCACTCTTGCTCTCGTTCCAGGTCAGGACGGGCCGCAACGCCGACGAGCGCCGACGGCGGGCCGCGACCTCTACGCTCGCGGCTAGCTGCCCGGAGCACTCCGCTGCGGTCAGACCAGGAGGAGTACTCCAGCGCAATTTGCACTATGGGCGATTTACGGGGACGTTATTGGCGAATTTGCCGCGCGTTCGCGCACCGAACCCGACTACGACAGAAACCGTCCGCGCCGGGGACTAGAACGCCCGGTAGTCGCGGACGGGCATCCGCGGGCCGCGGCGCGGCGGGTAACTGCCGCCCAGCACCACCAGCCGGGTGACCCGGTACCGGTGCCCCCGGTAGGGAGCGAGCAGGTCCAGCATGCCGGCGTCGTCCACGACCCGGCCAGCCAGCGTCCAGCCGACCGCTCCCGGCAGATGCAGGTCGCCGACGGTCACCGCGTCCGGGTCCCCGCACGCTCGCTGCCGGACCTCGGCCGATGTCCACGGGCCGATCCCCGGCAGCGACCGCAGCCGGGTGTCGGCGGCCGCGGCGGGCATTGTCACAATCTCCTCCAGCCGCCCGGCCACGCGGGCTGCCCGGGCGATCGTCACTGCCCGCACTCCCTCCACCCCGGCCCGGTGCCATTCCCACGACGGCAGCGCTGCCCATACTGCGGGCGGCGGGCAGACCCGCAGGCCAGCAGGCCCAGGGCCGGGCGCGGGCAGGCCGAACCTGGTCAGCAGCAGCCGCCAGGCGCGCTTGGCCTCCAGGCCGACGACCTTCTGCTCCAGCACGGCAGGCACCAGAGCCTCGAAAACGCGCGCTGACCGGCTGACCCGCGGCCCGTGGAAGCGACCTGTCAGCCGGGCCAGCAGCCGGTCGCCGGGCACGAACCCGTCGGGGTTGTCCCGCTCGCCCAGTAGCTCGGGCAGCTGATCGAGCAGCCAGCCCGCGCCGGGTCCCCAGGCCGCCGCGGTCACCAGCGTCGGCCTGGGCGGGGCGACCGCGGCGCGGTCCGTCCGGCGGCCTGGCCTGGGCAGGGGAACGAGCGTGCCGCCCGCCAGGCGCTGTGCGGCGACGCGCAGGGTGCCCGGCCCGTCCGGGGTGAGCGAGGTGCGCCAGATCGCGCCGCCGGGCTCGATGCGGAGCGCCGGGTCACTGCGGCCGCGCTGGTGCACGCCGAGCACCAGCGCGATGTCTACCGGGTACGGCGCGTGCCAGACCCGGGTCAGCGATCCGGCCGGATCAGGCATCCGCGGAGAAGCGGATCGCGGTCTGGCCGAGCTCGACCCCCGGCCAGACGCGCAGCCCGCACCGCAGCTCGTTGCCTCCGCCGATCACCGCCCCGTCGGCGACGACCACGTCGTCCAGCACGGCGCCCGGGCCGACCCGCGCGCCGGCGCCGAGCACGCTCCCCCGGACTACCGCGCCGGTCCCGACCTGCGCCCCGTCGAACAGCACGGCGCCGTCCAGTTCCGCGTCCGCGCTGATCACGCAGCCGGCTCCGGCCACGGTGCCGCCGGTCAGTGTCGCTGACGGGTCCGCGGCCGCGTCGCCGAGCAGCAGGGCGGGCCCCGGCGGACCCGGCAGCGCCGGCGAGGCCAGCCGGCCCAGTACCAGGTCGCACGAGCCGCGCACGAACGCATCGGGCGTCCCCACGTCCAGCCAGTACGCCGACTCGACGTAGCCCATGACGACCTCGCCCGCCGCGATCAGGCCGGGAAAGGTCTCCCGTTCCACCGACAGCACCCGCCCGGCGGGCATCTGGTCGATGAAGCGCCGCCTGAACACGTAGCACCCGGCGTTGATCTGGTTCGTCACCGGCTGCGGCGTCTTCTCCAGGAACGCGGTGACCTGGCTGTCCGGGCCGGTCGGCACGCAGCCGTAGCGGGCCGGGTCGGCCACCTCCACCAGGTGCAGCGTCACCGCCGCCTCGGCCTTGTCGTGCAGCGTGAGCTGCGCGGCCAGGTCATGGCCGGACAGCACGTCGCCGTTGAGCACCACGACCGGGTCCTCCGGGCCGCAGTGCAGGCCAGCGGCCGCGTTGCGGATCCCGCCGCCGGTGCCGAGAGGCTCGTCCTCGGTCACGTAGTCCAGTTCCAGGCCGAAGGCCGAGCCGTCACCGAGCACCTGGGCGAACATCTCGGCGCGGTAGGCGGTGGCCAGGACCACCCGGCCGATTCCGGCCGCCCCGGCCCGGGCCAGCTGATGGGCCAGGAACGGCACGCCGGCGGTGGGCAGCAGTGGCTTGGGCGTGCTGATGGTCAGCGGCCGCAGCCTGGTGCCCTGCCCGCCAACCAGCAGGATTGCCTCCAGCGGGGCGCGGTCGCGACGCTCGAAGCTCGCGGATTCGGGGCGCATGGGCAGGAAGATTACTCGGCTGCCCGGGCCGCCGCGCGCTCATAGGCGGTCAGGTGCGCCTCGGCCGAGGCCGCCCAGGTGAACTCCAGGGCGCGGGCATGCCCGGCGGCGCCCAGCGCCTGCCGCCGGGCCGGGTCGTCGAGCAGGGCGCGCAGCGCCGCCTGGATGCTGGCCGCGTCCGGCTCGGTGTAGGCAACCGCGTCGCCGCCGACCTCCGGCAGCGCCGTGCGGTGCGTAGTCAGCACCGGGGCGCCGCACGCCATGGCCTCCAGGGCCGGCAGCCCGAACCCCTCCCCGGTGGACGGGATGGCGACCACCAGCGCCCCGCCGAAGAACCCCGGCACGTCGGAGAACGGCAGGTACCCGGGCCGGACCAGCCGCAGGCTGGCGGGCACGGCCGCCACGGCCGCGTCCACCTCCTCGCTCCAGCTGCTGCCGCCGGCCAGCACCAGCGCCGGCGGGTCAGGCAGGTCGGCGACCGCGGCAGCCCAGCCCTCGATCAGCGCCGGCACGTTCTTGCGCGGCTCCAGCGAGCCCAGGTAGGCGATGTAGGGCTTGCCGTGCAGGCCGAGGCGCCCGGCCACATGCTGCTCGGCGGCCGGGTCGACCTGGTGGAACAGTGCGTGGTCGACGCCGTGGTAGGCCACGTCGATCCTGGTCGGGTCGGCGCCGAGCACCCGCACCAGCTCGTCCCTGGTGGCCTTGGACGGCACGATCAGCCGGGTCGCCCGGCGGACCGAGGTGCGGATCGCCGCCTTGTAGAACGATGCGATCACCGGGCTGTGCGCGTCCGGTGCGGTGAAGAACGTCAGATCATGGATAGTGACGACGGTGGGCACGCCCGGCCGCAGCGGCATCGAGTAGTGCGGGGAGTGCAGCACGCTCGCGCCGACCTGCTGGGCGACCAGCGGCAGGCCGCTCTGCTCCCACGCCAGGCGGCCGGGCCGGTGCGCGATCGCGGGCGGCCCGGCGACGACGGTAGCGCTGGGCACCAGCCGCCCGTAGCGCTCCTGGTCGGCACGCTGGCACGCGACCGCGAGATCGGCTCCGGCCGCTGCCAGGGCGCTGATCAGGCCATCGACATAACGGCCCAGCGCGCCACGGTCAGCGGGCACACCAGTCGCGTCAATCAGCACACGAATGGACACGACCGGACTGGCTCCTTTCGCCTGGCCCAGCGGGGCGCGCGGTGGCGGGGGCGGCTGATTTGGAATCGGTTTCTTATCCCTCAGAACGAGGGTACGCCCTCGGCGGCGGCGCCGCGCCCGCGTGCCAAGCGCCCGGCATGAACATTGCCGCGGCCCTCATCCGGAGGCCGACGGCGAGGGCCGGGCGGACGGCGAGGAACTGGCAGCTGCCTTCCGCCCCGGGCTGCCGGCCGCAGCCTGCCGGGCGCTGGCCAGCGCGGCCTGCTCCAGGCTGAGGAACCGGCCGTAGGCGGCGAAGTTGCCGCTCCGCAGGGCGGCCTGGGCCAGCGCATAGTCGTGCTGGGCCTGCTCGATGTCCCGCAGGGCCGCGGCGCTGACCGTGCCGGTGCCCGTTCCGGTCCCCTGGCCCGGCGCCGGCGTGCTGACGCCCTGCGCGGCGAAGACCTGGTTCAGCGCGGCCTGCAGCGTGGCCGCGTAGCCGACCTGCCCGTTGTAGTAGGCGAACACCCGCTTGAGCAGCGGGTAGGAGCCGGCGCTGCTGGCGGTCGACGACGACACGTACACCGGCTCGGTGTACAGCAGGCCACCGGCCAGCGGCAGCGTGACCAGGTTCCCGAGCGTGACCTTGGAGCCGCCCTTGCGCAGCAGCGTGAGCTCGGCGGATGCGGCCGGATCGGACTCGAAGAAGTTGTAGGCCAGCTGCGGCCCGAAGATCGCGGTGTCCTGCGGTAGCTGCAGGATCTGGATGTGGCCGTATCCGCTGCTGTCAGGGTTGCTGTTCACCGCCATGTACGCGGCCATGTTCGCCCTGCCGCGCTGGGTGAAGGAGGTGACCAGCGAGAACTCCGGCGTCGCGGAGCCGGGCATGGTCATCGTCAGGTAGTAGGGCGGCTGGTTCAGGCCCGCCTGCCCTGCGGTCGGATCATGCGGCACGGACCAGAAGTTCTGCCCGTTGAAGAAGGCCTGCGCGCCCAGCACGTGGTACTGGGTCAGGATCTGGCGCTGCAGCTCGAACAGCACTTCGGGATAGCGCAGGTGGCTCAGCAGGCCCGGCGGGATGTCCGCGCGCGGCTTGATGATGCCGGGGAAGGCCTTCATCCAGGTATCCAGGATGGGGTCGTGGTTGTCCCACCGGTACAGGGTGACCGCGCCGGTGTAGGCGTTCACGACGGCCTTGACCGAGTTCCTGATGTAGTTGACCTGGCCGCTTTCCCCGGTGCCGGGCGCCGCCGAGCCGCCGGGGAAGTAGGTGTCGGCAGTGGCCGACTGCAGGCCGAGGCGGGCCGAGTAAGGGTAGTTGTCGGAGGTCGTGTACCCGTCCACCACCCAGTAGACCTGGCCGCGGGTGATCACCGGGTACGGGTCGCCGTCCAGGGTCAGGAACGGCGCTACCTTGGCCACCCGGGCCAGCGGGTCCCGGATGTACATGATCCGCGAGCGGCTGCTGATCGCGCCCGACAGCAGGATATTGAGCTGGCGGAACTTGATCGCATACAGCAGCCGGTCGCCGAACGAGCCGATCGGCACGCCGCCGCTGCCGTGGTAGGTGCTGTTCTGCTGGCCGCCGCTGCCGGCGGGGAAGTCGAACTCCTTCTGCTTGCCGCCGACGATCACGTAGTTGGTCTCGTCCTGGCCGAAGTAAACCCGGGGCTCAAACCGGCCGAGCACGCCGGACGGCGGGTTGTCGTCCTCGGTGAACGTCGGCTGCCCGCTGGGCTGGGTACTGCCGGCCAGCGCGGCCACGAAGCCGAACCCGTGCGTGTACACCAGATGCTCGTTGACCCAGTTGCCCTGGCCCGCGGGCGGCCCGCTGATATCCCGGACACCCACCACCATGTCCTGGGGCTGGCTCTTGCCCGGCACCGGGTAACGGTCCATCGCCAGCACGTTGTCGAACCGGTAGAAGCTCTTGAGCTGCTGTAGCTGCTGGAACGACTGCGAGATCACGCCGGGGTCGAGCAGCCGGACGTCAGGCAGCGCCGCCGCCTGCTGGGACACCTGGCCCAGCGGCTCATCCGGCTTGTCGCTGTAGCCGGTGACCGCCGGATCGCCGGTGCCGTAGGCCGCGCGAGTCCCGGTGATCTCCCTGCTGATGTACGGCGCTTCCTTGGCCTGCTCGTTCGGCTTGACGACGAACTGCTGGATGATCGCCGGGTATACCCCGCCGATGATCACCGCGGACAGCACGAGCAGGCCGAATCCGATGGCCGGCAGCATCGAGCTGCGCCGCGCCGCGCCGGCGAAGAACAGCAGCGCGCAGAGCACGGCAATGATGGCCAGCACGGTCTTGGCCGGCAGCATCGCGTGCACGTCGGTGTAGGACGCGCCGGTCGTCACGATGCCGCGCTGGGAGAAATCGATCCCGTACCGGTCGATCCAGTACGCGACGGCCTTCAGCAGCACGAACAGGCCCGCGAGGACGAACAGCTGAGCCCGCGCGCCGGGCGTGGCCCGGCTGCCGCGCACCTGCGGCCGCAGCCCGCCGTACAGGTAGTGCACCACGGCGGCCAGCAGCAGCGACAGCAGCACCGCCGCGAACAGGTACGACAGCAGCATCCGCAGGAACGGATAGTCGAACACGAAGAACGAGATGTCCAGGTGGAACTGCGGGTCGGTAACGCCGAACGAGGTCCGGTTGGCGAACGCCAGCCAGGTGCGCCAGTCGCCGGCCGCGCCGAGGCCGGACACCAGGCCGATGATGGCCAGCAGGGCGCCGAGCACCAGCCGCCGGTGCGAGTCGATGGCCTGCCGGTAGACCTCCAGGCCCTGCTGCGAGGCCGCCGGCGGCCGGTCCGGCCGCAGCCGGTAGGCCAGCACGCCGTTGGCGCCGACCACGACGACCATGAAGACGGCAGCGACGCCGAACAGCAGCCACTTGGTCCCGTAGGTGACGCCGAAGACCGAGCCGTAGCCGATCGAGGTGAACCACAGGAAGTCGGTCCATATCCCGGCCACGACGGCGACCAGGATGATCACCGCGATGATGATGCCGACCGCCGGGATGATGTACCGGGGCCAGCGCGGCAGCACGAGCGGCCGGCCGGCGGCCGGCCGCGGATCGCCGGGAGTACGGAAGGCCACGCCTCCCCCTTCACTGGAACCTCGTTGTGCGGGGAAGGTGCCATCCGGCCGCCGCCTGGCGGCCGCGCGGGCAGGCACGTCCCCGAGGGCAACTTACCGGTAGCAGGCAAGGTTCCCGGCCGCAGCACCCGGCATCGGCCGGCGCGTCCCGCGGACGGCGGTCAGCAGGACGGCACGGACCGGCCTCGCTTCAGCGCCTGCAAGTCCGCGATCGCGCCGCTCAGGGTGCTGACCTTGACCAGTTTCAGCCCTGCGGGCACCGCGCCGACGGTGTCCGGACAGTTCTGCGCGGGAGTCAGGAACACCGTGGCGCCCGCCGCCCGGGCGCCGGCCATCTTCTGCTGGATGCCGCCAATCGGCTGGACTTGGCCGTTCGCCGTGATCTCGCCGGTGCCCGCGATGAACCGGCCGCCGGTCAGGTTGTCCGGAGTGAGCTTGTCGATGATCCCGAGGGCGAACATCAATCCGGCGCTCGGGCCGCCGATGCTGCCGATGCTGATCTTGACCGGGAACGGGAACACGTAGCTCTCAGCCAGGTCGACGCCCACCACGGCGTGACCGCTGATGTCCGCCGTCCGCAGCCCGATCGCGGCGGTCCGGCCTGCCCGGCGGATCGTCAGCCGGACCGGCGTGCCGGGCTTGCGCGCCCGGATCAGCGTGGTGACCTCATGTCGGCAGTTCACCGGCGTGCCGTCGACCGCGGTGATGACGTCGCCGCGGTGCAGCACCCGGTAGGCGGGAGTTCCCTTCACCGTCGCGACCACGGTGTCGACGGTCGTGTACTTGATGCCCAGCTGGCACAGCGCCGCCGCCGTCGCGGTCTGCTGGGAGCTGGTCATCTCCTCGGTGTCCTGCTTCAGCACCTGCTGCTGGCTCTGCCCCGGGGTGAAGATCTCCTGCTGCGGCACCACCGCCTCGCCCGGGGTCAGCCAGGCGCGCAGCGCGGCGAAGATGTTGAAGTTGCTGCCGGGGCCGCCGATGAACGAGACGGTGACCATGTTGAGGTGACCGCTGGTGCGATACGTCCGCCGCCCGGTGATGCTGATCAGCTGGTGGCGTCCCTGGCTGCCGAGCGTGTTAAGGGTGGGGCCCGGGGTCAGCGCGACGTAGGGCACGGCCGGGATCGTGGCCGCCGCGAGCGCGATGATGACCCCGAGGCCGGCGATCAGCAGCGTCAGGACACGGCGGGACATGGACCGAAGACTACGCGCTGCCCACCCATTCGCTGGCGGCGCCGGCGAACTCCTGGTGCTTCCAGATCGGCACGGAAGCCTTCAGCGCGTCGATCAGGCAGCGGCATGCCTCGAACGCCTCCGCCCGGTGCTCGCAGGCGACGGCGACCACCACCGCCAAGTCGCCCACCACCAGGTCACCGACCCGGTGCGCGACCGCGAGCGCGCGCACGTCGTAGCTGGCGGCGGCCTTCTCCGCCACCCGGCGCAGCTCGGCGGCCGCCGTCGGGTGCGCGCTGTAAGACAGCCGGGTCACCTGCTCGCCGTGGTCGTGGTCGCGGACCACGCCAAGGAACAGCGCCACCCCGCCGGCCGCCGGATCGGCCACGGCGGCGCGCAGCTCGTCCACCGACAGCGGCGACTCGCGCAGCTCGGCCAGCCTGATCACGTCCACCCGTTCACGGTACCGGCCGCGCCCCGCCGCGGGGTGCTCCGGGCCTGCGACGCCCGGCCGGTCCCGCCAGCCCGCGGTCTCGGGCAACCCGCTGAACGGGCCGGCCAGCGGGTCAGGTGCCGGTGAACGGACCGTTGCGCGGGTTCGGACGGGCGCCCCGGCCGGGCCGGGGCGGCTCTGGCCGGGCCGGGGCGGCTCTGGCCGGCGTTGGCGCGGCGGCGGGCTTGCCGGGCCGGGCTGGTGCGGGCGGGGGCTAGTCGGTGGAGGCGCGGCGGCGGCGGCGCGCCACCTGGCGGACGATGGCTGCGGTGCCGATGACCGCGACCGTGCCGGCCGCGGCGGTGATCGTGGCGTCCTTCTTGTCGATCCGCCGCCCGGCCACCGCGTGCCGCCCGGCCCGCTCGTCGAGCAGCGCCCGCAGCGCAGCGGCATTGTCGTAGCAGGGCTGCCACCCGGCCGCGCGCAGCCGCTCGCAGTCGACCACCCACGGGTACACCATGAATTGCAGGTCGTTGACGGGGGCCGGGGTTATCCCCGCGCGGTGCAGCCGGGCCGCGGTGCCGAAGGTGAGCGCGGCTGGCAGCTCGATCACGTGCATCCCGGACAGCTCCTCGAGCTGGTCGCGCTCCAGCCAGTCGTCGCAGCCGACCGCGAACTCGCCGGTGACCTCGCCGACCGCGGCGAGCTCCAGCGCCGACACCAGGTCATCGAGGTGGCAGAACTGCCATCGGGGCGCGCAGGCTTTCACCGCCAGCAGCCTGGGCGCCTCGAAATGCCGCGTCACCAGCGTGTCCAGCCCGCCCCCGACGAGCGCGGCGGGGCGGACCACGGTGACGGACATGCCCGGGTGGATGCGCGGAGCGCGCTCTGCGAGCTGCTCGATCTCCAGCAGGTCACCGATCACGCTGCCGTCCGGATCGGCGCGCAGTGGCGCCCTCTCCGGCAGCGGCACCGGATTGTCGGGCCGCGCACCGTAGACCATTGCGCTAGTCACCAGCACGACCCGGCTGACCGCGCCCGCTGCGGCGGCGGTCAGCACGGTCTGCGCGCCGCGGACGTTGAACGCCCGGCGGGTCTTGCGGTCGGCGTCCGGCGACAGGTCGAGATCGGTGTGCACGATGACGTCCACGCCCGCCAGCCGGCCGGCCAGCACGGGATCGCGGACGTCCACCACCCGCCAGGTCACCCCGGCCACCTCGCCCCGGTGGTCGTCGATGGCGATGACCTTGCCGACCCGGTCGCTGGCCACCAGCCGGGTAGCCAGCCGCTGGCCGAGCCCGTGCGCGGCGCCGGTCACGGCGACCACGGGCCCCGCGCCGCGGGCCGCCTTGCCCCGGCTGCGGCGGGCCTCCCGGCCGCGCCGCGGCGCGGCTTCCTGCGGCCCGGAACGCCTGGCCTGGGCGCTGGCGGGCGGCTGCGAATCCGTCCGGGCATCCTCGGCGGGCTCGGCGGGCTCGGCGGGCTCGGCGGGCTCGGCGGGCTCGGCGGGCTCGGCGGGCTCGGCGGGCAGCGTGCCCGGGCCTGGCGGCTGCGGAGAGCCCTGAGCGACCGCGCCGTCGCGCGGCGCGCGACGGCCCGCGGCCGGAATGTCACCGCCAGCGTCCGGGCTGAGCTGCGCGTCCGGGCTGAGCTGGGCGTCCGCGCGGTCGCCTGGTGCCCGCCGAGCCCGCTGCGGGTGCTGGCTGCGCTGTGCGCGAACCTTGGCCTCTGGCTTGCTCACCGCCCACCGCTCCTGGGATAACTTGGCAAACGTGATCCTTGCATCGTGCCCATACTGCCTGAGAGGCCGCGCACATGGCTGACCCTCCCTTTGGCTTTGGCCTGCCCGGCAAGCCCGGCGAGGAATCCGGCGGCTCGTCTGGCGGCGGATCTGGCTCGGGCGGCGGGCCCGGCGGACCCGCTGGCGGCGGCCCGCTCGGACCCCTGGGACCGCTCGGGGACCCGCAGCAGTTCGCCGAGGCGCTGCGCCAGTTCGCCGACCTGATGGCCTGGCAGGGCGGCCCGGTCAACTGGGACCTGGCGAAGAACATCGCCCGGCAGACGGTCGCCGCGGCAGGCGATCCGAGCATCCTGGCCGGCGAGCGCGACAAGGTCGTCGACGCGATCAGGCTGGCAGACCTGTGGCTGGAGGATGCGACCAGCTGGCCGACCGGAATCCGCGCGGCGCAGGCGTGGAGCCGGTCGGAGTGGGTCGAGGCGACCCTGCCGGTGTGGTCGAAGCTGTGCGACCCGATCGCGGCCCGCGCGGTCGACGCGATGAGCGGCATGCTGAGCGCTGACCCGGACGAACTGGCTGCCGGGCTGCCGCCGGAGATGCGCTCGACGATGGCGGCGATGACCAGCGGGCTGGGCGGGTTCGGCGGGCTGGGCGAGATGATGCGCCGGATCGGCGGCATGATGGTCGGCGGCCAGACCGGCGCGGCGGTGGGCGCGCTGGCGCAGGAGGTGGTCAGCTCCACTGACGTCGGGCTGCCGCTCGGCCCGGCAGGCACGGCGGCGCTGCTGCCGGGCGGGGTGGCCGCGTTCGGCGAGGGACTGAACGTCGGCCTGGACGAGGTGCGGCTGTTCCTGGCCCTGCGGGAGGCCGCGCATCACCGGCTGTTCGCCCACGTGCCATGGCTGCGGACCCGGCTGCTCGGCGCGGTCGAGGACTACGCCCGCGGCATCACGGTGGATGCCGCGGCGCTGCGCGACGCGATGCCGCAGATCGATCCGTCGAACCCTGAGGCGCTGAACGAGGCACTGTCGGGCGCGGCCCTGTTCCAGCCCGAGGACACGCCTGAGCAGAAGGCGGCACTGACCCGGCTTGAGACCCTGCTCGCGCTGGTGGAGGGCTGGGTCGCCACCGTGGTCGAGGACGCGGCCGGCGAACGGCTCCCGCAGGCTGCCGCGCTGGCCGAGGCGATCAGGCGGCGGCGCGCCAGCGGCGGCCCGGCCGAGCGGACCTTCGCCACGCTGGTCGGGCTGGAACTGCGGCCACGCCGGCTGCGCGAGGCGGCAGCCATCTGGCGGGAGCTGACCGCCGAGCGCGGCGTTTCCGGCCGCGACGCGGTGTGGGCTCACCCTGACCTGCTGCCCACCGCCGAGGACCTCGATGATCCCCGCGGCTTCGTGCACGGCCGCCCGGACCTGGACATCATCTCGGCCCTGGAGGCCGAGGAGCGCGACGACGCTGACCGGGCCGCTGACGAGGCGGACGGCACGCCGGAGCCCGGTGATCAAGGGGCGGACGGCGCACCGGGATCCGACGATCCACAGGATCCGGACAGCGCCTGACCGCTCGCCGGGACCGGCTGCCGGGCGCGCCGTGTCCACCCGGCAGGGCTGTGACCTGGGCCGGTCTGGCCGCAGCCGGACCGGCTGCGGCACAGCGCATACGCGAGCATTTCATGTCTTAGGTAGCGATCGGCGCAATTTTCCCGGTGCACAGCCGCCTGATGCCGTTGATCCTGGTAACAGCCCCGGCCGAGCGGCCGGCTGCGGATGTGCACAGCCGCGTGCACCTGGCGCGCACAGGAACACGCCGCCTGCTCCACACGATGTGCACAGCGTTATCCACAGCCTGTGGTGGAACGGCTGCGGCGGGTCTCCAGGCGCCCCCGTTCCGGCGGGCTCACGGCTCCCTGACGGCCGCCGGAGTGTCGGTCCCGGCTGGCACGCTGCTCCCATGAGACCCGCGCTGAAGGCCGGCCTGCTGCCTGTCTGGCGCGGCCGCGACACCCTTCAGCTAGGCATCGATCCGCACCGGGCGATCGCGCTGACCGGGATGGCCGGGGCGTGCTGGCTGCTCGGCTTGCTGGACGGCAGCCGGGACCGGGAGCAGGTGCTCGCCGCCGCCCGGGAGCACGGGATGCCCGGGCCTGTCGCCGAGCGGATTCTTGACGTGCTGGCGGCCGCGGGCGCACTCGACGACTTTCCCGCGGGCACGGTCCGGGCCATCCCCGCCGAGCGGCGTGCCCAGCTCGCAGCTGAGCTGGCCGCGGTCTCGCTGGCCCGCGGCGACTGCGACGGCGGCGCGAGCGCGCTCGCGCGTCGGCGGGCCGCCGGGGTTCAGATCGGCGGCCGGAGCCGGATCGGCCCGGTCATCGCCGAGATCCTGACTGCCGCCGGAGTGGGCGCGGTCACCGTCTGCGCCCCCCGCGAGCCGGGAGGGACCGGGCCGGGCGAGCCGACGCTCGTCGTCCTGACTGACCGGCCGCCGCCGGAGGAGATCGCCCGCCTGATGGAACGCCGGGTGCCGCACCTCGCGGTCGCGGCGGCGGAAGCGATCGGCGTCGTCGGGCCGCTGGTGCTCCCGGGCCGGACCGCATGCTTGCGCTGCCAGGACTTCACCCGGGCCGACCGGGACCCGGCCTGGCCGCTGATCCTGGCCCAGCTGCCCGGCCGCGAGCCAGCCGCCCCGGCCTGCGACGCCGCTCTCGCCGCAGCCGTCGCCGCGCATGCCGCCGCCCAGGCCCTCGGCTACCTCGACCGTGCCCCGGTACCGCCCGCCGCCGTGAACGGAACCCTCGAACTAGTCCCGCCCAGCTGGCAATGGCGGCGCCGCACCTGGCCCCCGCACCCCGCCTGCACCTGCGGCAGCCAGCCCCCGGCGTAAGCCGCGCCGCTGCTGCCCATCATCAAGGGCGCTTATCCTGCCCACCCAGGCCGCCCGTCTCGTCATCCGTAGCCTGGCTATTGCCCCTTACCTGCCTTCCAGCCCAGCTCGGGCTTCGGTTGCCCTGCCTGTGCAGGACAGGACTCCAGCATGGTGAGGGCGCGACGGGCTGGACCGCCTCGAAGCGGCCAGGGCCCCCGCCCCGTGGTACGGCGAGGGCCCTGGAGCCTCAGCGGAGCGTCAGGTGCCGGACCACTTCTGGTTGGCGGTGTCCTTGCAGGCCTGGATGACCTGCACGGTGCCGGCGGTCTTGCTGCTGCCGGGGTCGGTCAGGCACAGCCCGTTGGACTTGAGCACGTACTCCCCGTTGGACGGGTGCGTCCACGTCTCGGTGCTCGCGCCCTTGCAGTTGGTGATCGACACCTTGGACCCCGAGCCGCCCGTGTCCGACAGGCACAGCCCGAACACATGCAGTTCGCTGCTGGAGTACGACCACTTCTGCGCG
>JBKQSL010000103.1:0-8211 GCA_052143655.1 Streptosporangiaceae bacterium
CCGACCCCGCCGCGCTGCAGCTCCGGCTGCTGCAGACGGTCGTCGAGGTGGCCGCCGAGAAGAACAGCACCCTCGTCATGCCCGTCCCGGTCGAGCTGCTGCGCTTCTTCGACCGCGCCGGGCCGGCCATCAGCCAGGCCGAGCCGTCAGCTGCCCCGGGCACAGACACCCCGCCGTCCCTGCCCGCGCCCGGGGCGTCGGCCGTCCCGGTGCCCGCAGCCCTGCCAGCTGGCGCCGCACTCGCCGCGCCCTTCAACACCGTCCCGAAAGAACCAGCCATCGCCTGATGTCAGGTCAAGCCGTCCGAAGCCGCCGGACCCCGCTCGCCCGAAGGCTGCAGCCGAGGCATGACCGGCTCCAGCCCCGCTGCCGATTTCCCGCCGCGCCAGGACAGCTGACAAAGCGCCCACCGAGATGGCGAGAGCCTGGCTAGTGAAAATGTGCAGAAGAGCTCAGGAGAAGTGGATCAGAGCGCACCCGGCCGCTCGCATGGTCGCTCTGCGCGCGACGGCACTCAAGCGGGTTTTCGGCCGGCTTGCGGG
Organism: Streptosporangiaceae bacterium; assembly: GCA_052143655.1. GTDB lineage: Bacteria > Actinomycetota > Actinomycetes > Streptosporangiales > Streptosporangiaceae > CAVSUR01. The sequence continues at coordinate 543 of JBKQSL010000103.1, forward strand.
CGTCCCTGTTGCGGCCGGAAGCGGCCGGAAGCTGGGCCGCGGCGAGCTGTTCTGGGCGGATCGCCGTAAGTCGGCATGGAGTACTGTTCCAGATGGAGAGTTAACTGGGGTTTGGTTTCGCATGCATGAAGCGGCAACTGGGCCCAGCAGCACCGCTCAGGACCCCGGCGGCACATCATTGGCGCGCTCGCGATGTGCTTCTAGGAGTCTGTGGTGCGATCCACTGAGATAAGGCCCGCCCAGGCCGGGCAGCGACCTCGGTCAGCTGCCTTGCCGACCGCCCAGCAGCGCGGCAGCGCGTACGCCCAGTTGTCCCGGCAGATCAAGCAGGCCGGCCTGCTGGAGCGGCGGTTCCGTTACTACATCTGGAAGATTGCGATTACCGGCGTGCTGCTGGCTGCCGGATGGGCGGTCTTCTTCCTGGCCGGGAACTCCTGGTGGCAGCTCGGGGTGGCCGCATTTTTGGCAGTGATGTTCGCCCAGGTCGGCTTCCTGGGCCACGACGCCGGGCACCGGCAGATTTCCGCATCCGGTCGGGTCAATTACGTCCTGGGCGTCCTGTGCGGCAATCTCGGGATCGGACTGAGCTATGGCTGGTGGGTGGACAAGCACAACCGCCACCACGCGCACCCCAACCAGGAAGATGCTGACCCCGACATTGGTGTCAGCGCGCTGGCCTTCACCGCTGCCCAGGGACGCGCAGGCGGGAGGGCCACCCGGGTACTGCACCGCTACCAGGCATACTTGTTCTTTCCGCTGCTGCTCCTGGAAGCGGTCAGCCTCCACGTCGCGAGCGTTCGCGCGCTTATCAGCCGGGCGGCGGCGCACCGGTCCTGGGAAACAGCCCTGCTCGCCGCTCACTTCGCCGGATACTTCACCGCGATTTTCCTGGTCCTCTCACCCGTTAAGGCCGTGGTGTTCATCGTGGTGCAGCAGGGCCTGTTCGGCCTGTACCTCGGCTGCTCCTTCGCCCCCAATCACAAGGGCATGCCAATCCTCGCCGCTGCCGACAAGAGCGACTTCCTGCGGCGGCAGGTGCTCACCTCCCGTAACGTGCGGGGCGGCTGGCTCACCGATCTCGCCCTCGGCGGTCTTAACTACCAGATCGAGCACCACCTGTTTCCCTCCATGCCGCGCCCCAACCTGCGGAAGTCCCAGGCGGTGGTCCAGGTCTTCTGCCAGCAGCAGGACCTGCCCTACTGCCAGAGCAGCCTGACGGGTTCCTACGCCCAGGCCCTGCACCACCTCAATACCGTCGGCAGGCCAGGCCGCCCCGGTAATGCGGTGTTTCCAGCAGCCGAGGAGGAGCCGGCGCCTCCCCACGGGGGGACGCGCGGCCCCTAGTTGCACTTTGTTAGGTCCTTCAGGGATGACCTGGTGACCAGGGTGACAAGAGCCGTACCCCCGGCTACCCGACTCGCGGCGTTCAGGGCCAGGGGGCGCTGGATGGCGCGAGCTCATAGGCCGGCCGGGACGCGGCCGCCGTGGCGGCCCAGGCCGAGATGGCTCTTGAGGGTCCAGATGATTGCCCCGGCGCGCTGGCGCAGCCAGCCGGGGAAGGCCCAGGGCGGCTCGTCCTAGGGGCGGGCCTGATCAGGTGCAGGCCCATGCGGCCGCGCGGACGCGACGGTCTCGGGCTATGGCGGCAGATACCGATCGGCGGTATCTTTGATTCACTCCCGGAGACTGGGAGGCGGCTCGCCATGGGCAGCAGCGCAGTGCCGGGTGCGATACAGGCCGGTGTGCGCCGTATCCGCGGGGTACGGCGGCGCTGGTCGGCGGCTGGCGATGGCAATGACGCGGCAGTACGTGGCGGGCGAGTTGTCGGTGCTGCTCGCTCACCTGCAGGCGGTGACCACTACTGAGGCGGCCGGGCGGGATGCCTGGTCCCTGCGGCACGCGGCCGAGACAGAACCGATCCCGGCACTGGGGTCGGTGACTGTGCGCGCGCTGGCACTGGCAGATGGCCTGTGCTGGGACTCGCTGAACCGAGGGGACACAGCGTCGTTCACCCGCCAGGCGGCGGTCTGCGCCGAGCTGCGCGAGTTCGGCGTGTGCGCCCGCCTGCTCGAGGAGGCTTAGATAGGCGCCTTCCCTCCGTTCTCCGAGTTATCTTCCGGGAGAGGACAAGACAATGGCAGAAAGCACGGAGCCGCGGGGTTCTGAGGCGCAGGTCTCCGAGGCACAGATCGCGGTGCACTGGCGCGAGGAGAAGTACTATCCGCCGCCCCCGAAGTTCGTCGAGCAGGCTAATGCGAGGGACCCGGCCATCTTCGACCGGTTCAGCGAGGGGCGCTTCCCCGGGTGCTTCACGGAGTACGCGGATATGCTCACCTGGGATAAGCGGTGGGACACGGTGCTGGATACCAGCAGTCCGCCATTCTGGAAGTGGTTCACCGGCGGCAGGCTGAATGCCTCGTATAACTGCGTGGACCGGCACGCCGAGGCGAACCCGGACAAGACGGCGATCATCTTCGTGCCGGAACTGGAGTCCGATGGCTACGTGAAGTTCAGCTATTCGCAGCTGCACCGTCGGGTGAACGAGTTCGCGGCGGTGCTGCTGTCCCTGGGCCTGAAGACCGGTGACCGGGTGACGCTGCACATGCCGATGGTGCCTGAGCTGCCGGTCACGATGCTGGCCTGCGCCCGGCTCGGGGTCATTCACTCGCAGGTGTTCGGCGGGTTCAGCGGCACCGCCTGCGGGCACCGGATCGCTGACTCCGGCAGCCGCGTCCTGATCACGATGGATGGCTATTACCGCGGCGGCCAGCTGACGGACCACAAGGTCAAGGCCGACGAGGCGGTCACGGCCGCCAGCCAGGAAGGCCAGGAGGTCGACAGGGTTCTCGTCTGGCGGCGCCGGGCCGGCCAGTACGCCTCAAAGTCTCCCATGGTCGGCGGCCGGGACGTGTTCGCCGACGATCTGCTGGCGCAGCACGCCGGGGAGACCGTGGCGCCGGCGTCGATGCCCGCCGAGGCGCCGCTGTTCCTGATGTACACCAGCGGCACCACCGGCCGCCCCAAGGGCTGCGTGCACTCGACCGGCGGCTACCTGTCATATGTGGCCGGGACGTCGAAGTACTACCAGGACATCCATCCCGGCGACGTGTACTGGTGCATGGCCGACATCGGCTGGATCACCGGCCACTCCTACATCGTGTACGGGCCGCTGGCGCTGGGCACGACCACGGTCATCTACGAGGGCGTGCCCAACTATCCCGACGGCGGGCGCCCCTGGCGGATCGCCGAGCAGCTCGGGGTGAACATCTTCCACACCTCGCCGACCGCGATCCGGATGCTGCGCAAGGTCGGGCCGGAGGAGCCGGAGAAGTACAGCTACCACTTCAAGCACATGACCACGGTCGGCGAGCCGATCGAGCCCGAGGTCTGGCGGTGGTACCACTCCGAAGTCGGCAGGGGCGAGGCGGCCATCGTCGACACCTGGTGGCAGACCGAGAACGGCGGGTTCCTCGGCAGCACGCTGCCCGCTCTGCAGCCGATGAAGCCCGGCAGCTGCGGGCCCGGCGTCCTCGGCGTCTACCCGGTGATCTACGACGAGGATGCCCGGGAGGTACCAGCGGGGAGCGGCAAGGCCGGCAACATCTGCATCCGCAATCCGTGGCCGGGCATCTTCCAGACCATCTGGGGCCAGCCCGAACGGTTCGTGTCGACCTACTACGCCAAGTACAACAAGGACCCCGGCAGCAAGGACTGGCGCGACTGGCCGTACTTCGCCGGCGACGGCGCGGTCCAGGCCGCCGACGGGTACTTCCGGATCCTGGGCCGGGTGGACGACGTCATCAACGTGGCCGGCCACCGGCTGGGCACCAAGGAGATCGAGTCGGCCGCGCTGACCGTGCCCGAGGTCGCCGAGGCGGCCGCGGTCCCGGTCATCGACGACATCCGCGGGCGCGTCGTGGAGGTGTACGTCTCGCTCAAGCCCGGCTTCGAGCCGAGCAAGGCGCTGGAGGACAAGGTCAGCACCGCGATCGACACCGAGATCGGCAAGATCGCCCGGCCGAAGAACGTCTGGATCGTGCCGGACATGCCCAAGACCAGGTCCGGCAAGATCATGCGCCGGGTCATCGCGTCGATCTCCAACTTCGCCGACGTGGGCGACGTCACCACGCTGGCCAACCCCGAGATCGTCGACGATATCCGCCACCACGTGCAGAGCGCGAAGGTCGCCGGCGATGACGTGCCGCGCGAGCTGACCGAAGCCGAGTTCGAGGAGATCAAGAAGTTCGGCGGCGAGTAGCCGGCAGCGTCAGCGCCGCCGGCTACTCCAGGCGCGGGCCGGCTACCAGCAGGTCGGACGGCAGCCCTGAGGCCAGCAAGGGCCCGGCGGTGCAGTCGTGCTCTCACGGAGGTGCGAGGCGATTCGGTTCCCGGCCCAGGACTGGCTGGGCGTCGGTGACCTGGGCCTACCTCGCCCGCAGTGACATAGGCGGCCGCAGCAGCCACACCGACGCCCAGGACGCGCCGGGGCCGGCTCGGTGAGCGGCAGGCGGACCGAGAGGCTGAGCGGCCCCGATCCCCGGCCGTGGCGGAATATCAGGGACGCCAGCTCCTGCTCGAGTTCAGCCGAGGCTGCCCGGGCCAGGAACGGGTGGGACTCGTAAGCGTCCAGGCAGCCCAGCCAGCTCTGCCGCGCCTCACGAGCCCGGCCGGTCAGCAGGTTCCCCGAATCCTCGCCGAAGACCTGGTCCACCAGGCCGCTCTTGCCCATCTTCTCGGACTCACCGGCCCCAGGCGCCTCCAGTCCAGCCCGGTGCTCCCCGGCTGACGGCGAATCCCCGGAGCTGGCGGCACGCAAGGGGCTGACCCGGCCCGGCCACGCCCGGTACCGCCTGCTAGCTGGTCACGTCGGAGCTGGTGAACCTGGCCCAGGCGATTGCCAGGAAGATGGCCGCGTACACCGCGAAGGACAGGAAGCCGCGCAGCTCGCCGGACCAGTCGACCGGGGAGCGCAGCATTCCGTCGAACGACAGCCACCAGTGGGTCGGCAGGTAGGGGTGCACGGCGGCGATCTGCGAGACGCTGTCGGCGATCTCGCTGAACACCGCGACGATGAGCACCGCGGCGATGGCGCCGATCGAGTGCTCGGTGAACGTGGAGATGGCCAGGCCGATCGCGCCCAGCGCGGCCATGGCCGCGGCCACGTACACCACGACCATCGCGAGCCGGAGCAGCCCGGCGCCCAGCGAGATCGAGTTGCCTGACAGCAGGGTCACCGGGCCCAGGCCGAACAGCGCCGCGCCGGTAGCCAGCGCAACCAGCGCGATCAGCGCGCTGGCGGCCAGGCAGAAGATCACCACGACCGTGTACTTAACCGCCAGCAGCCGGGTCCGGCCGACCGGGACGGTCAGCAGCGTGCGCAGCGTGGCCCGGCCCGCCTCGCCGGCGATCGAGTCGCCGGAGACCACCGCGATCGCCAGCGGCAGCACCAGCGTGAGCATGACGAACAGGGCAACCAGGGCGAGGAACACGCCGTTGCCGGCGACCTGGTTCAGGAACGCCGGGCCGCCGCCCCCGCCGCCGCCGGAACCGGAGACCTTCAGCACCACGCCGAGCACGATCGGCAGCACCGCGAGCACGGCGAGCAGCAGCAGGTTGCGCAGACGGCCGAAGACCAGGCGCAGCTCGGAGCGCAGGAACCGCAGCCAGCTCAGCACGGAGCTGCGCGGCCGCCCGGCCGGGACTGCGCCCGGGCTGGCGTCGTAGCCGACCACGTCAGCCGTTGACATCGAAACCCTCGCCGGTCAGCTCCACGAACAGGTCCTCCAGGCTGGGCCGCCGGGTCTCCAGGCCGGCCACTGGCACGCTCGCATGCACCAGCTCGGCGCAGATGTCCTCCGGCGCCCGCCCGGACAGCTGCGCGCTGGCCTCATCGGCCCCGGCGGTGACCTCCGCCAGGCCGAGCCGGTCCAGCACCTGCGCGGCGAGCGCGGGCTTGGCCGTGCGCACCAGGATCCGCGCCGTGCCACGGCTGCGCAGCTCGCCGAGCGGGCCTTCGAACACCAGCTTCCCGGCCCGCATCACGCCGACATGCGAGCACACCTGCTCCACCTCGGCTAGCAGGTGCGAGGACACGAACACGGTCGTGCCGTCAGCGGCAATCTGCTGGATCAGCCCGCGAACCTCGCGGGTGCCCTGGGGGTCCAGCCCGTTGGTCGGCTCGTCCAGGATGATCAGGTCGCGGGGGCGCATCAGGCTGGCCGCGATAGCCAGCCGCTGTTTCATGCCAAGCGAGTAGGCGCGGTAGTGCTTGCCCCCCGCGGCGAGCAGGCCGACCTTGTCCAGGGCGGTGCTGATCCGATCCCGTGCCGTCCGCGGGTCGGTGGTGCGGTCCGCAGCGTCGCACCGGGCCAGGTTCGCCGGGCCGGACAGCTGCGGGTAGAACGCGGGTCCCTCCACCAGCGACCCGACCCGCGGCAGGACCATGTTGCTGCCCGACGGCATCGGCACGCCGAGCAGCTCATGGCGGCCGCTTGTCGGCTGGACCAGGCCGAGCAGCATCCGGATCGTGGTGGTCTTGCCCGAGCCGTTCGGGCCGAGGAAGCCGTACACGCTGCCGGCCGGGACGGCCAGGTCGACGTCGTCGACGGCGATCTGGCCGCTGCGGAACCGCTTCGTCAGCCCGCTGCTGGCGATCGCCGCGCCGCCCCGGCCGGGCCCGGCCGCCAGCGCCGCCGGCTCCGGGGTCCGGGCGGCCAGTCCGGCCGCCGGGCCGCCGTCACCGGGGTCCGGGCGGCCCGGGCTGGCCTCGTCCTGCCGCGCGGGCCGGGATGACGCTCTGGTCACTTAACGTGCGCGGCGTCTGCGTACAGCACCGACGGGGTGACCGCGCCGATCAGCACCTGGCCCTTGCTGGTGATCAGCACCGACGCCAGCGCGGTCCGCAGCAGCCTGCCGCTGCCCCAGGCGCCGTGCACCGGCGTGGCCGCCTTCTCCAGCAGCGGCAGGTACTGGCCCAGGCCGCCGGGCAGGGCCGCGATCCGCGCCGCCGCAAAGGCCGGGACCTGCCGTACGATCACGGCCCTACCCGGCTTGCCCGGTACGGCCTTAGCCTGACCCGGCTTAACCTGGACCACCTTGGCCTGAGCCGCACCCCCCTGGATGATCGCACCCTTGGCCTGCCAGGAGATCGCCGTGCCCGGATGCCCCAGCAGCCCGGGCAGCCCCGCGCCGGCCGGGAGCACAGCCACCGAGAGCCAGCCCTTGCCCAGCACCTGCGGGCGGGCCGCAGCGGCCAGGTGGACGGCCCGGACCCGGATGATGGCCCGCGGGGGCAGCGCTGGCACTGGCAGCTTGCCGTGGCCGCGCTTGAGCGCGGCCTGCAGCGGCGCCGCCGCGGCGGCGGGAATCCGGTGGACGATGACGGTCTTCTTGCCGTTCCGGCCGATCAGGACCTGGCGGATGATCGCGGTCTTGCCGTCCTTGGTCACGGTGATCTGGCGGATCCAGATTGGGCCCTTCACGCCGATAACCTGCCGGTGGACGTTGCCGGGCGAGGCGAACGGCAGGCCGGCTAGTCCGGCACGCAGGCCCGGCAGGAAGCCGATGCCGCCCGCTGCTCCGATCTTGGCCTGCTTGACTTTCGCGCCCTTCGGCGGGGTGAAGGCGAAGTTCGAGGCGGCGGGCTTGCCCCAGGTGATCGAGCTGAAGC
>JBKQSL010000104.1:0-4675 GCA_052143655.1 Streptosporangiaceae bacterium
TTACAGTCGGGGTTTCACCGTGGGTTCCCGCTTGCGCCTGATGAGTAGTTGCCCGCGCCCGGTTCGCTGCTGCGCAGGGCAACGTCCTTCGGGATGGCTGGCGCCTGGGTTGCAGGTGTGATCGGGGACGGCCGTGCCGTCGGCTCGCCTTCGCGCTGCAGCTAGTGCCGATAATGTACATTATGTTAAGTAAAACGCGTCACGCCCTGCTCGTTGCGCGCCAGCTGCCCTGTCGGCCGGGGTCAAGGCCTTGGCGGTGCCCACGGCGTCATGACCCAGGGACGCCCGCCCCCGATAATTGCCGACTACCTAATCGAACTTAGGTGACTACGCAGAGTATCTCGGTCGCATGATCACTGCCCGGGTGACACATCCAGCCCTGTACCAATCGAGGCCTGGGCGCGGCGTGATGGTTGTTTACGGCGACTCCCCCGAGGTGCGCGAGCTAAGAGTCAGTGGACGAGATCGGTTCACTGGGGGCGAGTTCGCCGTAGAAATAGGACGCGGTGACTCCGCCGTCCATGAGGAAGTCGCTGCCTGTGATGAACGCGCCGTCGGGGCCCATGAGAAGCGCGCCGACGGTTCCAACTTCGTCTGGGGTGCCGCCGCGCCCGGCGGGGGACAGTTCGATCATGCGTCGGTATCCCGCACCGCGAGGGCCGGTCAGCTCGTCCCTGGCGAGCGGGGTGAAGATGATGCCGGGACTGATCGTGTTGATCCGGGCGCCCCGCTTGCCCCACCGAAGATGACGCCGGTGACGCCACCGAGGCCGGTGGCCGTCTCGACGAGTGCGTGAACCGATTCGCGTGCGGACACGTCGACGGTTGCGGTGCTCACGACGAACCCGGCGTCGCGCATCACCTCGGCCGCGGCCTCAGCGTTCTGGTCGTGCAGGTCGGCCAGCACGACGTGCTTCCCGGCGCTCACGCGCCGGGCGATTGCCAGACCGATCTGTCCTGCTCCGATGACGACAATGACTTCACTCATGGCTTACTCCTTTTCCGTGCTTATCGGTCGATGAGTCGCTCCATGGCCTCGGGATAGCGGGCGCCCGCTACGGTGATGGCGGCCGAGGCTGCGTCGATCTCGTCCAGGTCGGTGGCGGTGAGTTCAAGATCTGCGGCAGCGAGGTTTTCCCCGAGCCGGGTGAGCTTGCGGGTGCCGGGGAGCGGGGCGATCCACGGCTTTTGCGCGAGCAGCCAGGCCAACGCGACCTGGGCTGGGGTGGCGCTGAGCCGACCTGCGATCCGTGTCCCACCTTGCCGGCGTCGATCAGTTCGCGCACGGCGCCGGCGGTGTCCTCGATCGGGACGTACCGGCGCAAGCGCTTCACCGACGATCTCCTCATTGGAGAACGGGCCGTAAATCTCAGCGGTGTCGAACAGGGTGACACCCCGGTCGACGGCGGCTCGGCTTGCGCTGGCCCCGCGATCGACGTGGTGCGCGATGTCATCGGGGATCGGCTCTCATGGTCGTGGTGCGCGCCAGCGGGCTGGTGATGTGCGCGATGGCTGACGTGGAGCCCCGGTACTTGCGGGCGTATTCCGCGTCGACGGCCGCGTCGACGGCTGGCTGTCCGGTGGCGTCGACGTCGATCCAGGTGACATCGCGGGCGACGCCGCGGGCTTCGATCCGGCCCTGGTGACGCGACCTCGTGGAGCGGTACCAGGCAGCGTCCGGGCCGTTCACCGACCGCAGGTACAGCTCATCGCCCACCCGCACGATCCACACCGTGCGCGCCCGCGACAGCGAGCCGTCGCGGTGCACCGAGCTCACCTCGACCTCCCCGGCGCCACCGAGCAGCCCGAGGTCATCCTGCGACCAGGTGCTCACGGCTTCACCAGCACCTTGATCGACTCGCGGTCGCCCATCGCCCGGTATATCGCTGCTCGCATCGCTGTTATCCCTCGTCTCGGTACGCTCACGCGGCACGACGCCGCTCACGCCCCAGCTAACTCGCTCCAGAACCGGTCCGGCAGTGACTGTTGTTGCAGGTACTGGCAGAACCCCCCAGCCGGAAACGCCGACCAGCAACGACTCCCCCGCGCCGCCGAGAGCACCTACCGTGAAAGTCATGGACGACCGAGCGCAGATCCGCGAGTTCCTCGTCTCCCGGCGGGCGCGCATCACTCCCGGGCAGGCCGGCCTGCCCGCCTACGGCGGAAACCGGCGGGTGGCAGGACTGCGGCGCGAAGAGGTGGCGCTGCTCGCCAGGGTCAGCATCGACTACTACGTTCGCATGGAACGCGGCAACCTTGCCGGTGCCTCCGACGCCGTCCTCGAAGGCGTCGCCCGGGCGCTCCAGCTTGACGAGGCCGAGCGCGATCACCTGTTCGACCTCGCCCGATCTTCTGCACCCGCGCCTGCGCGGCAGCGCCGGAGCAGGGAATCGGGTGTCTCGGCGAGCGTGCGGCAGGTCCTCGACGCGATCACCGGCGCGCCAGCCTGGGTGCGCAACGCCCGCCATGACATGCTCGCCGCGAACCGACTGGCCCGCGCCCTCTACGCCCCGCTGCTCGCCGACCCCCGCCGGCCGGCTAACAACGCCCGTTTCGTCTACCTCGACCCGGCCTCGCGTGACTTCTTCACCGACTGGGAGCGTGCCGCCGACGACATCGCCGCGATGCTGCGCTCCGAAGCCGGCCGCAACCCCTGCGACAGGAAACTCGTCGAGCTCATCGGCGAGCTGTCCACCCGCAGCGAGGACTTCCGCGCCCGCTGGGCCGTCCACAACGTCCGCTTCCACCGGACCGGGCACAAGAAACTCCACCACCCGGTCGTCGGCGATCTCGACCTCAGCTTCGAGGCCATGGAACTGCCGTCACGGCCCGGGCTCACCATGCTCGTCTACACCGCGCCCAAGGACAGCCCCACCGCCGACAGCCTCGCGCTTCTCGCCAGCTGGGCAGCAACCGCTGAACAAGCCGGTGAGCTTGCCGATGGCGAGAAGCCGGCCAGCGGCGCGGGGCAGCGCGGTGCCAGCGGCCTCGGGATCGGTACCTAGCCGGTTCTGAGCAGCGTGCTGGGCAACGGCCAGCCGGGCGTGCTCCAGGCGAGGTGACTGCCAGCGCAGCGCGATCCGTGCCGCCGATCGCAGCGTGCCGGGCCGGCCCGGCCGCGAGCGGCGCGCCGGGGACGACCGCGCAGACGGGGCGCTGCGGCCGATGCGCGGCGGCGGCCCGGCAGGCCATCATGACTGTTATGGACGGCATCAGGGAGGCCCGCAGATGACCGGTCACGCTCCCCCGGAGAAAGCTGCTATCGGCGTGCCCGGCGGGGCGGGCAGCATGCCGGTCACCGGCTCCGGGCTGGCCCCGGTCAACCGCTGGATCCTCGCCGTGGCCGCGGCCGTCTTCGCGCTCCTGATGGCGCTGTCGGCGCGTTACGGCATCCATCGTGACGAGCTCTACTTCCTGGACTGCGCGCGGCATCTGTCGCTCAGCTATGTCGACCAGCCGGTCTTCACCCCGCTGATGACCCGCTTGTCCCTGGACCTGTTCGGGGTGTCAGTGGCCGGCCTCCGGCTCTGGCCCGCGCTGGCCGCGTTCGGTACCGTGGTCACCGGCGGGCTGCTGGCCAGGGAATTCGGCGGCGGCGCGATGGCGCAGCTGCTAGGCGCCCTCGGGGCGGCCACCGCGCCGGCTCTCCTGGGCGCGGATCACATCCTGGATACGACCGGCTTCGACCTGCTGGCCTGGTCGGCGCTGGCCCTGGTCGTGGCGCGGATCGGCCGGACGGGCAACACCCGGCTGTGGGTGCCGGCCGGCGTCATCCTCGGCATCGGGCTGACGAACAAGCACTCGATCGGGTTCTTCGCGCTGGCCATCGTCATCGGCGCCCTGCTCAGCGGCGGCCGCTCGCTGCTGGCCAGCCGCTACTTCGTGCTCGGCGCGCTCATCGCGGCCCTGTTCACCGTCCCCGACCTGTGGTGGCAGGCCCATCACGGCTGGGCCACCATCGCGATGACCCGGACCCTGGCACAGGAGAACGGCGGGCTCGGCAACGCGATCGGCTTCGTCCTCAGCCAGATCTTCATGGCCGCCCCCGTCCTGATCGGGGTCTGGATCGCCGGGCTGAGGTTCCTCTGGCGCTCGGGACGACCGCTCTGGCGTGCCCTGGCCTGGTCCTACGGCCTGCTCTTCGTCTTCTTCGCCGCCACAGCGGGCGCGAAGCCCTATTACCTGGCCGCCACGTACTTCTTCCTGCTCGCCGCCGGTGCCGTCGCCGCAGAGCGGCGCTGGGCCGCAGCGCCCGGCCGGCGCCGCACCCTGCTGGCCGTCGCGCTGCCCGTGTGCGTGCTCGTCACGCTGCCGCTGGTCCTGCCGGTCCTGCCTGCCAGCGACGCCGGCTGGACCGCCGCCGTCAACCCGGTGCAGATCGAGACGATCGGCTGGCCGCAGTTCGTCGCCACCGTAGCCCGGGCGTGGCATCAGCTGCCGGCCCGGCAGCGCGCCAGCGCTGTCATCTTCACCGGCAACTACGGCGAGGCCGGCGCCATCACTGAGCTCGGCCGCGCCGGCCGGCTCCCCCGGGCCGTCAGCGGGCAGAACAACGAGTGGTACTGGGGCCCCGGCAACCCCCGCGCCACCACCGTGCTCGCTGTCGTCCAGCCGGGCTTCCCGCAGCTGGTCACCCGGCTGCGCCGGGACTTCGCCCGGGTGCGGGCCGTCGCCAC
>JBKQSL010000105.1:0-7789 GCA_052143655.1 Streptosporangiaceae bacterium
GGCATACCGCTCCCACGCGCTAGAGGTCCGCGTCGCTGCCACCATGCCATCTTCCCCCATCCTCCCGTTGCGGGCCATTACGACTCGGCGTTCACCGCAGACCCACGTCCATGCGAGCGGCGAAGACCTGCAACGAGGCCAGGCGGCGCTCGCCGTTTGACATCACCCCTGCGCTCGCCGACCGCGAGGTGCTCGTCCTCAAGGTCGGTGTTCGTGGCAAGCTCTTGCAGATCGTATCCCCGGTCCTGTAGGACTGGGCAGAACTAGACGAAATAGCCATCGCCGGGATTGGCGGCGGAGCAAGGGAGGCTCTATGGGCAAGCGGCTAGGCGCGCTCGGCGCAGTCATTGCAGTGGTGGCACTGGCGGTTGGTATAGCTCTTCCCGCTGCAGGTTCAACTGGTAACGCCGCTCAGGATAAGACCATCCGCGTGACCGTCGTCACCACGGAGCAGAAGCTCCTTGATCTTGGCGGCCCGGGGTTCTCCCTTGGTAACGAGATCGTGTTCTCCCAGAAGCTGCTGCAGGGCGCAAAGCAGGTTGGGCACGATGGTTCGGTGTGCACGGAGGTGTCCGTGGCGCGCCAGGAGGCGCAGTGCATCGCTACCTACTCGTTCCCCGGCGGGCAGATCACCGGCCAGGCACTGGTTATCCTTGGCTCAAAGGCGCCGTATGTCGGGTCCATCACCGGCGGCACCGGCAAGTACGAGGGTGCGAAGGGTGAGCTACACGTCCAGAATGTCTCGCCAACCGAGGGAATACTGACCTTCCACCTGGAGCACTGACAGGCCGTTAACCTTCCCCGCCTTCCTCGTAGGCGCAGCGACCCTGGCGAGCGGCGGCCAGGGATTCGGCGCAGCCGAACGCATGCGACGCCGAAAGGACGGCCTAGACGCTGCTGGCCACCTTTACGAGCCTGCGATGGGGCGAACTATGCGCGCTCCGCAAGTCGGACATCGATATGGAGGCGCGAACAGTCCGCGTCCAACGCTCCCTCACTGAACTCCAGAATGGGGCGCTGGCATTCGGGCCGCCCAAGTCCGATGCTGGGCGGCGCACGGTCGGCTTCCCCGAACTGATCGCTCCGGTCGTCCGCGAGCACCTGTCACGCCTCGCGCGGCCGGAAGATGACGGTCTCGTCTTCACCGGCCCGACTGGAGCGCTACTACGGCGGGGGAACTTCCGGCGCCGGACCTGGCTTCCCGCGCTCAAGAAGGCGGGGTGTAAGTACCTACCCGCGACTGCGGCGATCGGACCTTGCCGAGGACCCCTCGCCGCCCCCGGCAAGTAGCTGGCCAAGAATTCGTCCTCGTCAAACATGATGACTTTTGGGGCGTCATCAAAAGCCGCCCTGTTGAGCCGCGCAGGATCAAGTTCGAAGAGTGTGCCATCGACCGGTTCGTTCTCCCCAGCCTGGTCGTCCTGGGCTGCGAAGTAGAGTCCGATCATTGGATTCTCAGTCCAATCGAGCAGCCTCGTGGGCAACCCATAGTGCTGCGCCAAGAAGATCCATTCCCAGGTGCTCAAGGGTCGCTCGCGGACACGGGGCGAGGCGTCCTGGCGAAATTGTTTTAGCATGTCGAGCTCAGATTCGAGGAACCCGCGGTTCCGCGCGACCTGAGATTGCAGGCTCCACCTATAGTTGGCTTGGCCCCTGTACCACAAAGTTCCGCGGGTGCGGCTCTCGTGAAGGTGGGACAACTCGGGCGGGATTCTTTATGCGGCGAGGAGCTGAGGCTGCTGGTAGCGGCTGTCGTGGTTGCGTAGTTTCTCCTGTTTGAGATGGAAATCGAAGTATTCGTCGAAGTCGCCGTTGCCGGCGAGGGCGCGGAGTTTCAGGACGGCTTCGGCGCCGTCGAGGCTCCAGCGGGCGCCGGTGACTTCCATTCGGTCCTTGATGAGCCACCTGGCTGCTCCTTCGATGAGGCCGCTGGCCACGGGCCAGCCGGCCTTGAGGAAGGCGGGGTAGCCGAGGTAGTCCTGCTTGTTTTCCAGGTAGCGGGCGCATTCGTCGGCGCCGGCACGCTCGGCAGGGCTGTATCCCCAGGCGGTGGCGCGGCGGCGGATCCCGGCGCGGACGTCGCGGTGCTTCCCGTCCAGGATCCTTGCCGTCTGCTCCCTGACCCAGGCGCGGGCCTCGGGCTGGCCGGGGTAGAAGAAGCTGTTCGCGGCCTTCCAGAGGTATTGGGTGACGTGGATCAGGTCGATGAGGATCGTCACCTTGACCTGGTGCTTCGCGGCGAGGGCGTTGATGGCGGCGATCTGGGCGTTGTTGCCGTCGATGACGGCGAGCCAGGGCCGGGCGTGCCCGGGGTCGCGGCGGTCCGCCTCGGCGAACGCGTCCGCGATGACCTCCGCGATCGGGCTGCGGACCGACGCGAACAGCGTTTTTCCTTCCGCTTCCGGGCCGGGCGCGGGCCGCGGGGCGTCCCCGCGGCCGGGGCGGGCCGGGCCGAACAGGGCGGTCAGGATGTCGCCGGCGGTGCGGGGCGCGGGCGGGATGTCGGCGACGGCGGCCAGCTCGGCCGTCCGCTTGCGGGACTTGCGCAGGTCAGCCGGGTCATCGGGCCATCCGCTTTCCGCTGCGGCCGCCGCGCGGGCTTTCGCGGCCTTCGCGGTCGCGGGCCGCAGCGCCTGCGGCAGGACCGTGAGCGCCGACCCGTCGGCGGTGAGCAGCATCCCGGTCTCCGGCGGGCACGGCTCCGGCCGCCGGGACGCATAGAACGCCCCGAAGTCGGCGGCGGCGCCGATCGCGAGCTCCTCGGCCTGCCGCTTGCCGAGGGTGATCGCGCCCTGCGCGCTGACCTGCGCCGCTGCCCGTCCGAACGGGACGATCGCGGATGCCATCGCGGCGCGTTTCTCCACCCCGGCCGAATAGGAGTGCAGGCCCGCCCAGTTCAGCTCCGCGTCCTGCGGGTACAGGTTCTCCTTCCCCCGCCTGCGGTAAGCGGTCCGGGACGTCGCCACCGGCCCGAAGATCATGATGCGCGCGTGCTCCTGCCCGTTCTCGGTGACCGCGTGCAGGTCCCCGTCAGCGTCCCGCACGTCCTCACGGCGCTGCTCGCGGGCCGCCCGCAGGTCCAGGTGCGCCTGCGCCACCAGCCGCATCAGCTCCAGCCCGTCCGTCATCGTCTTCTCTTCCAGCCGGACATGCTCCAGTGCGAGTGCCTCCGCCGACTTCGCCCAGCTGATCATCGACTCCGCGTGCTCGCGGACCGCGCTGAACAGCGCATCCTCGAGATCTCCTGCCCCCGGCTGCCCGCCAGCCCCGCCGGCCGGAGGGAAATGTGCAATGCTGGCGTCCACGGCCACCGTCTCCTCGTTCTTCGTGTGTTTCAGACGCCACAAAGAATGGAGACGGTGGTTCTCCCGTGCACGCACCACGGTGCCAGCCCTCAGCCCGCCATCAGGACGGATCCCCGCAAGTCCCCCGCCTGCGGATCCTCCCCGGAGCAGCTGGAGCTATATACCCATACGCCAGGACACTCCGGAAAAACCTGGTACATCCTGGTTCACCCAAGAATCAGCTACCTCTGCGAGAGCCACACCCAAGCCCTCCGCCTGCTTCCTCGGCTGCCGGTTGAAGATGTACCTCGCGTTCGTTCTCACGCCCACGGACGCCACCTGGTCGACCGCGGCGAACGCACCGACTCGCGGGGCTGATCTTGGTTGCGGTGGCCATGGGCAAGAGCAGCACAAGTCTAGAGGACGGTGATCAAGTAAGCAGTGGCAACGGCGAGCGGGTGCCACGACCTGGTTGGCGATGACCGTCACGTTCGCGGCGCGGATCTACCGCACCGTGGAACGGGAATGTGATGCAAACCGAATGGCGGCAGCAGGGCTCTACGCGGACGGGACCTGGCGTGGTCGGACCCAGCGGAACCTAAGGGACTTATCCGCCGTGGGGCATCAGGCCGTGCTCGGGGAAGACGGCGAGCCTGGTCGCCATGATGGCCTGGTCGACGGGCTCGGCCGGGTCGTAGCCTGACTCGAACGGCACGTGCTTGCCGTCGGAGCCGTCGGTCATCACCTCCGGAGCCGGCCGGCCGGTCCGCGCGGCGGCGTACTCGCGCCAGGAGTCGGGAATGCGGGTGGCCGGGTCGATCGGCCGGCCCGCCGCCTCGGCGAGCAGGTGGGTCCACGTCCGGGGCACGACGTGGAGCAGTTCGTAGCCGCCCCCGCCGGTCAGCAGCCAGCGGCCCCCGGCTGCCTCATGGGCGAGGCTGTGGATCGACGCGTGGGCGGCACGCTGGGCGTCGATGGACAGTTCCAGGTTGGCGAGCGGATCGAGCCAGTGGGAGTCACAGCCGTGCTGGCTGACCAGGATCTGCGGGCGGAAGGCGCGCACCAGCGGCGGGATCGTGGCGTGGAACGCGCGCAGCCAGCCCGCGTCCCTGGTGCCGGCCGGCAGCGCCACGTTGGCGGCAGATCCGGAGGCGCCAGGCCCGCCTGTCTCGGCGGGCCTGCCGGTGCCGGGGAACAGCGTCGCTGGGCTCTCGTGCATGCTGATCGTCAGCACCCGCGGGTCGTCGTAGAAGGCAGCCTGCACGCCGTCGCCGTGGTGCACGTCGATGTCGACGTAGGCGACCCGCTCGGCTCCGGCCTCCAGCAGCCAGGCGATTGCGATCGCCGGGTCGTTGTAGACGCAGAACCCGCTGGCGCGCCTGCGCATGGCATGGTGCAGGCCGCCGGCGACGTTCGCGCCGTGCTCCGACCGGCCCTCCCACACCGCCCGCGCCGCGGCCAGTGTCGCCCCCGCCACCAGCGCTGATGCCTCGTGCATGCCGGGGAACACGGGATCGTCCTCGGTACCCAGGCCGAACGCGAGCACCGAGGCGTCCGGGCGCGGCCCGCCCGCGGCCCGCACTGCCGCGATGTAGGCGGGGTCATGGATCAGCTCCAGCTCGGCGTCGGTGGCGGGCTGCGGGCGCTCGAGGCTCACCCCGTCGCTGGTCAGCACGCCGAGCGCGCGGGCCAGCTCGATCGTCAGCTCGACCCGGACCGGCGTCAGCGGATGGTCGCCGCCGAAGTCGTAGCTGGTCAGCCGGTCATCCCAGGCCACATGCAGCGTGCAAGTCATACGCCACCAACCCGAGTGCCACGCCTCGCGGCCGGCGATCCAGGCCGCTGGTACCTCTGCCAGAGGACCGCGGTCATGGCGTCTCACGCCCCGGCAGCCACCGCGAAGCGCCATGACCCCGCTAGGCACGTCGGCTCTGCCGAGCCTTCAGGGTGGACCAGGGCGCATGCGAGCCGGGCCATGAATCTGCGGATGGTCGCCGCTGCGAAGCGGCACCAGATCGCCTGCTCGAACCCGGCCGCGGCCAGTCCCGGCGGCTGCCGGTACGCTCCGGCCAGCGCGAGCACGGTGGCCTGTTCCCCGGCCCGGGTCAGCATGAGATCGGCGCCCCGCCCTGGAAACAGCTCCCCGCTGGGGTCGATCGCCTCCCATCGCAGCGCGAGCCGGACGCCATCCTGCGTTCCTGATACCTTTCCGCAGCACAGCCCAGCCAGCCGGGACATGGCCACCGCGCCAGCCAGGGCCAGGCCGGTGATCCCGGCCCCGTACGCATCCTCGCAAGCCCCCAGCAGCACGCCGCTGTCCGCCGGGTTCTCCAGTTCGGCCCGTGCGGCCGGAAAGCCGACTCTCAGCACAACCTCGTCTTCGACGAGCATAGGACCAGTCCACCGATCTCCGGCCCGTCCAGTGCAGGGGCCACAGGTCCCCGCCGCCCCTGCCACAGGTCCGGACCCTCAGCCCCGGCGCAGCTGGCTCTGTCGTTGCCGAAGCTGCCGCCGATCGTCCCGAAATGCGGGAGCATGTGCCCGGTAGCCGACAGCAGCGCCACCCAGACAACAGCGACGGTCACCTCGCCGAGCATGAACAGCACGAGCAACACGAAGGCGGTCAGCAGGTAACGGCGATCAGCCTCCGCTCCCGCGCAGTGAGAAATCCCCGGCCTGCCCGGGCGTTCTTTGACCGTGCCGCCTGCTTGTTCCTGTCTGCGCTGGGCACCTGTTCTCCTCTGCTCAGCACGGTCACTTACAGTGAACAAGGCTATTGCGCAGAGCCATGCATTTTCCCGGATGGCACCTGATGGCGGTGCGGAACCGCTGGCAGCAGACTTGACGGCCGGATACTGGCGCAGTGTTCTGCGAACTCGGGGTCAGTGCCCGGTGGGGGCGTGGTGATCGTGGTGGCCGTTCGCGGTGTCGGGCTGGCCGCCCATCATCTTGAGCATCGGGATGCCGCCGGTGCGGGCGAACCGGTAACACAGCGCGGCGGCGAGGATCAGGAAGATGATGTTCAGGACGGTGGTGTAGTTCCACTGGATGGACGCCTCGATCACCTTGGCGTGCCGTCCGGCCGGGATGAGGCCGAGGCCGCCGAAGATCAGCTCGACCAGGTACCCGGCGGCGGCCATGGTGACGTAGAAGGTCGCCAGGATGAACAGCATCATCTTGGTGCCGTAGTACTTCCGGTAGATCACCAGGATGGGCACGATGATCAGGTCGGCGAAGATGAACGCGACCACGCCGCCGAAGCTGATGCCGCCGTTCCACAGCACCGCGGCGAGCGGGACGTTGCCGATGGAGCAGACGAAGCTGAGCAGGCTGACGACCGGGCCGATCAGCGGCCCCCAGAGCTTGGACGCGAGCGGGTGGCCGGCGAAGAACAGGTGGCTCCAGAAGCTGTCCGGTACCCAGGCTGCGACCGCGCCGGCGATCAGCAGGCCGATCGCGATGTCGCGGATGACCGCTGCCCACTCCATCACGAAAATGTGCGATACCGAGGTGAACGCCTGCCGGGACCGCAGCCGCTGCCGCAGGCTGCCTTCGGCCTGGATTGTCATGTCCATCGCCGCATGCCCCTCCATAGACCCGGCCCGCCCCGTGTCCGCCTGGGTTCTGGCATCGTCGAGCAGCCGCTGCCGCAGGAACAGCCGGAACAGGAGCGCCAGCAAAATGATCATGATCGGGCCGCCGATGAACTCGGCCAGGGTGAACTGCCAGCCGATCAGAAGGGCCAGGATGATGCCGAGTTCCACGACCAGGTTGGTGGAGGCGATCTCGAACGCCATCGCCGCGGTGAAGCTGGCGCCCTTGCGGAACAGCGAGCGGGCCAGCGCCACCGCGGCGTATGAGCAGGAGGACGAGGCTGCGCCGAACCCGGTCGCGATCGCCAGCGTCCGGAGCCGGTCATCGCCCAGCCGCCGGATAATCGTTGACCGCCGCACCACCGCCTGCACCACAGCCGAAAGCGCGAACCCCAGGATCAGCGCCCAGAGGATCTCCCAGGTCATCGATCCGCTGATCGCCAGCGCATGACCCACGGCATCCAGCACCCTCATCGGACTCCTCCTCCACTGCTCCCAGCTTCTGCAGCCCCGGTGACAGGGACTTGGGCAGGCACGTCACGCACTGAGAGCCCCGGTCCCCGGCACTCTGTCCGTTGCTTGCCCGGCGCCGCGAGAACCGTAGCCGGGCTGCGCCGGGTCATTGGCGTGACCAGGGTGTTCTGCCTGCTGAATGCTCCGGTGCTTCAACATACCTATAGGGGGTATAGCGAGCCATGGAAGGCGGCAGATTGAGCCTGCGTCCTGCTTAGGTCTTAGAGGGCATCCGATCTACGTGACTGAGGGTTCGCCCGGTTCGGCCGGGGCGTCTCGCCAGGTTGGGGTGAATTCGCCGGTGAGCCGCCGGCTCATGTTGTCGATCATCGCCCAGTGGATCATGGTGGCGGAACGTTCCGGGAGGGTCTCGTAATCCCGGGCCAATCGCCGGTGCAG
>JBKQSL010000106.1:0-3803 GCA_052143655.1 Streptosporangiaceae bacterium
CCGGCCGTCCGGAAGGATGCCCCGGCGCCAGCGCCAGGGGCCAGGTATCCGGTCAGCAGGCGCGGAAGCGGGCAGGCCGCGTCGTGCCGCGAACTGGAGTGCACCCCGATGCTCCTGACCATCTCGACCACGCATCAGCCGGCCACCGACCTCGGGTACCTGCTGCACAAGAATCCCGGCCGCCATCACCAGGCTGAGCTGAGCTTCGGCACCGCGCACGTGTATTTCCCTGAGGCGACCGCCGAGCGATGCTGCGCCGCGCTGCAGGTGGACGTCGACCCGGTCGGCCTGGTCCGGCACCGCCGCGGCCCGTCCGGCACCGGGTTCGCGCTCGCCCAGTACGTGAACGACCGGCCGTATGCGGCGTCGTCCTTCCTGTCCGTGGCCATCGGGAGAACGTTCGGCACCGCGATGGGCGGCCGCTGCCGGGAACGGCCCGATCTCGCCGGCCAGGCCATCCCGCTGACCGCGGTCCTGCCGGTCGTGCCGGTGCGGGGCGGCGACGCGATGCTGCGCCGGCTCTTCGAGCCGCTCGGCGCGGCGGTGCAGGCCCGTCCCATTCCGCTGGATCCGCATTTTCCTGACTGGGGCGACAGCCGGTACCTGGCGGTCACGCTGTCAGTGCACGCCCGGCTGCAGGAACTGCTGGAGCAGCTGTTCGTGCTGCTGCCGGTTCTCGACGACGACAAGCACTACTGGGCCGGTCCGGACGAGGTCAGCAAGCTGCTGCGGCGCGGCGGCGCGTGGCTGGCCGCTCACCCGGACCGGGAGCTGATCGCGCACCGCTACCTGCGGCATGACCGGAAGCTTGCCTCCGATGCGCTGGCGCGGCTGATCGAGGAGGACGCTGGCGATCCTGATCGTGCCGCCGAGCAGCAGGACGCGGCGGAGCAGTCGGCGGAGCACCGGGTCGGCCTGCACGAGCAGCGGATCGAGGCCGTCATCAGCCTGATCCGCGGCAGCGGCGCCAGTACCGTGCTCGACCTGGGCTGCGGCACCGGGAAGCTGACGGCGGCCTTGCTGAGGGAGCCGGGACTGAGCCGGGTCGTCGGCCTGGACGTCTCGCACCGGTGCCTGGAGGCCGCCGCGCGGCGGCTCCGCCTCGACACCATGACGCCACGCGAGCGCGGCCGGGTCGGCCTCCTGCACGGGTCGCTGACCTACCGGGACAGCCGGCTGCAGGGCTTCGATGCCGCCGCTGTGGTCGAGGTCATCGAGCACCTGGAGCCATCCCGCCTCGGCGCGTTCGAGCGCGCGCTGTTCGGCTACGCGCGCCCGGCGCTGATCGCGGTGACGACGCCTAATGCCGAGTACAACGTGCTGTTCGAGAACCTGCCCGCCGGCCAGATGCGGCACGCCGACCACCGGTTCGAGTGGACCAGGGCCCAGTTCGGCGAGTGGGCGGCCGGGGTGGCCGCGCGGCACGGCTACCAGGCGGAGGTCTCCGGCATCGGCCCGCCGCACCCGGACCCGGGCTGCCCGTCCCAGCTGGCGGTGTTCCGCCGGTGAGCACGATCAAGGTCCCGGAGCTGTCCCTGGTGGTCCTGATCGGCATATCCGGCTCGGGCAAGTCCGGCTTCGCCGCCCGGCACTTCCGGCCTACCGAGACCATCTCGTCGGACTTCTGCCGCGGCCTGGTCAGCGACGACGAGAACGATCAGTCGGCGACCGCGGACGCGTTCAGCGTGCTGCAGTACATCGCCGGCAAGCGGCTGGCCGCCGGTCGCCTGACCGTGATCGACGCCACCAGCGTGCAGCCCGCTGCCCGCAAGTCGCTGATCGCCCTCGCCCGGCAGCAGCACGTGCCCGCGGTGGCCATCGTGCTCGACGTCCCCGAGCGGGTCTGCGCCGAGCGGAACGCCGCCCGGCCGGACCGCGCCTTCGGCGCGCACGTGCTGCGCCAGCAGCACGACCAGCTCCGGCGGTCGCTGCGCGGGCTGCGCAGGGAGGGCTTCCACCGGGTGCACGTCCTGTCCGGCCCTGAGGAGATCGGCGCCGCGGTCATCGAGCGGGAACCGCTGTGGAACGACCGCCGCGGCGAGCATGGCCCGTTCGACATCATCGGCGACGTGCACGGCTGCCTGGACGAGCTCACCGATCTGCTGACGGCCCTCGGCTACGCCGTCGAGCCGGACGCCGCCGGCGCCAGCCATCCGGGCGGGCGGCGGGCCATCTTCCTCGGCGACCTGGTTGACCGCGGACCGGCCACGCCGGCCGTGCTCCGGCTCGTCATGGGCATGACGGCAGCGGGCACCGGCCTGTCCGTGGCCGGCAACCACGAGGCCAAGCTGCTGCGCGCGCTGCGCGGCCGCGACGTTACGGCCAGTCACGGCCTGGCCCAGAGCCTGACGCAGCTCGCGGCCGAGCCCGCGCAGTTCCGCGAGCAGGTCACGGCCTTCCTCGACAGCCTGCTCGGCCACCTCGTGCTGGACGACGGCCGGCTCGTCGTCGCGCACGCCGGGCTGCCGGCTGCCATGCACGGCCGGGCCTCGGCCGCGGTGCGCGCCTTCGCCCTGTATGGCGACACCACCGGCGAGACGGACTCCTACGGCCTGCCGGTCCGCTACCCGTGGGCCGACGACTACCGCGGCCAGGCCATGGTGGTCTACGGTCATACCCCCGTGCCCGAGGCCAGCTGGGTGAACGGCACGATCTGCATCGACACCGGCTGCGTGTTCGGCGGCAGGCTGACGGCGCTGCGCTACCCGGAGCGCGAGCTGGTGTCCGTGCCGGCCCGGGCTGTTTACTACGAGCCGGCCAGGCCGCTTGCCGCGGCCGGCTCCGGGCCAGATCGCGCGGCGGACCGCGCGCCCGGCGACCTTGATCGTGAGGACGTCCGGGGCAAGCGGGTGATCGATACCCGGCTGGCGGGCGTCTCGGTGACGGTCCGCGAGGAGAACGCGGAAGCCGCGCTCGAGGTGATGAGCCGGTTTGCCATCGACCCGCGCTGGCTGGCCTACCTCCCGCCCACCATGGCACCCACGGCTACCAGCAGCAGGGCAGGACTGCTTGAGCACCCCCTGGAGGCATTCGCCGCGTACCGGGGGGCGGGCGTCACCGAGGTGGTGTGCGAGGAGAAGCACATGGGCTCACGGGCCATCGTGGTCGCCTGCCGGGATCAGTCGGTACCCGAGCGGCGGTTCGGCGTCAGCGACCAGGGCCACGGCGTGATCTATACCAGGACCGGCCGCGCGTTCTTCGCTGACCGCGGCACCGAGCAGGAACTGCTGCGCCGGGTCGCGGGCGCGATCACCGCCGCCGGCCTGTGGGAGGAGCTCGGGACCGACTGGCTCATCCTCGACTGCGAGCTGCTGCCCTGGTCGGCCAAGGCGGGTGAGCTGCTCCGCAGCCAGTATGCGCCGGTGGCGGCGGCCGCGGCGGCTACCCTCGCGGCCGAGACCGGCGCGCTGGCGCGCGCGGCAGCCCGCGGCGTCGATACCGGCGATCTGCTCGGCCTGACCTCGGGGCGGGCGACCATGGCCGCCAAGTTCGCCGCTGCCTACCGCCCGTACTGCTGGCCAGTGGAGTCTGCCGGCGACCTGCGGCTGGCACCATTCCAGCTGCTCGCCGGCGAGGGCGCGGTGCACGCCCTGCGCGAGCACCGCTGGCACCTGGAGCTGGCCAGCCGGCTGTGCGAGCAGGCTCCGGGCACGCTGCGGCCCACCAGGTCGATCACCGTCAGCCCTGGCGACGACGCCAGCGAGCAGGCCGGCATCGGCTGGTGGCAGGAGCTGACCGCGGCCGGCGAGGGAATGGTCGTCAAGCCGGCCTCAGTCTTCCATCGCGGCTCCCGCGGCATCGCG
>JBKQSL010000107.1:0-69353 GCA_052143655.1 Streptosporangiaceae bacterium
ACCGGGTGCTGCGGCCGATGGGACCGTGGTCCCCGTCGGTGCACGAGTACCTGCGGCACCTGGCGGCGGCCGGGTTTCCCGGTGCGCCTCGAGTGCTCGGCACCGAGGGCGACAGGGAAGTGCTCACGTTCCTGCCCGGGGAGGTGGCCGCCGACCCGCACTGGCGGCCCGGGCACGGACACCGGCTGCCGTCGTACGTGCGCAGCGAGGCCGCGCTGCGGGCCACGGCCAGGCTGCTGCGACGGCTGCATGACGCTGCGGCGGGGTTCCGGCCGGCCTGCACCGGCTACCGGTTCAGCGTGCGCCCGCCGCGGCCCGGCGAGATCGTCTCGCACGGCGACCTGGGCCCGTGGAACACGGTGTACCGGGACGGGCTGCCGGTCGCGTTCATCGACTGGGACAGCGCCCAGCCGACCGATCCGCTGACGGACCTGGCCGCGGCCGCCTGGGCGTTCGTTCCGCTGGCCCCGCCGGGCTGGCTGGCTGAGGCGGGCTTCCCCGCCGGTACCGACGTTCCGGCCCGGCTGCGGCTGTTCGCCGACGCCTACGGCCTGCCGCGGCCGACCGCGATCCTGCCCGCGCTGGCCCGCAGCAAGGTGGCCGACCTGCAGCGGATCCGGTCCTGGCCGCTGTCGGCCGCCGAGGCCGCCGATGTGCTGGAACTGACAGCGCGGGAGCTGCGCTGGCTGCATGACAGCCAGCCCGCCCTCGCCCGCGCGCTGGGCCCGGATACGGGGTGACACCCGCACCCGCCGGCCGGGGTCCCAGCCGAGCGTGATCCCCGCCAGGATCTGGCCGCGGCGCAGCAGCCGCGCCGCCCGGGCCGAAGATGCCGCATGGACGGGCGGGCCGGCCGTGATGGCAGCCTCCGGGAGCGGGCGGACATCGGCCGGGCACCGGTGCGCCGCACGCGCGGACGGTCTAGTCTCCCAGCCGGGAGGTGACGGCTGGTGACGATCAGCAAGCAGTTCACCGCGGTACTGCTCAAGGGCCAGAACAAAGGGGCCTGGACGTATGTCGTCATGCCCGACTCGGTGGAGTTCTTCGGGACCCGGGGCCTGGTGAAGGTGCGCGGCACCATCGACGGCCATCCGTTCCAGAGTTCGTTCATGGCCCGCGGCGACGGTACGCACATGCTCCCGGTACGGGCAGACGTCCTCGCGGCGATCGGCAAGGATCTCGGCGACACCGTCACGGTGAACCTACTCGAGCGAGGCTGAAGACCAGGTAATCGCCGGCCTGCAGCGCGCCGGTGCCTTCCATCTGGCCGGTCAGCATGGTGCCCCGGCCGCGCGGATCCGGCTGAAGCTACCAGCCGACAGGCCGACGCGGCGCGGGACTTTGGGGCGGGCGCAATGCCGTCCCAGGGAGTCCCGCGCCGCGCCTGGCCGCGCGGTCCTCAGCCGGTGCAGCCGGTGATCGCCGGCGTGCAGTTGTTCGGGTGGTTACCCGACACCGAGGCCTGATGGTTCAGCGTGGCCGTGCCACTGTTGTAGATCCCGCCCCCGCTGGTGGCGGTGTTGGCGCTGATGTAGCCGCCGGAGATGGTGGCGGAGTCGTCGTTGTAAAGGCCGCCCCCGCGGTTACCGGAGGTGTTGCTAAGGATCTTGGTGTTGGTCGTGGTCAGGCTGTCCTCGTTGTACACGCCGCCGCCGTTGCCGTCGGCCTGGTTCTGGGAGATGATCTCCCCGGTGAGCGACAGCACATCTTCGTTGTAGATGCCGCCCCCCTGGTCGCTGGCGTAATTCTGGGAGAACGAGTCGCCGCTGGCGGTCGTCGAGTCGTCGTTGTAGAGGCCGCCGCCGTAGTCGGCACCGTTGTCGGAGAAAGTGCTGCCGGTCAGGGTGAGCGTGGCGCCGTCGTTATAGACGGCCCCGCCGTCCGGGGAGCCATTGTCGCTGAACGTGTCGTCGGTCAGCGTCGCCTGGTGGGTGAGCTCCACCGCGCCGCCCTCGTCGCTCGCGTCGTTGCCAGCGAGCTGGCTGCCGCTGAGCGTGAGCGTTCCGCCGTCGTTGTAGATGGCGCCGCCGTAATCCGCGCCGTTGTCCTCGAAGGTCGAGTCACTGACGGTGGTGCTCGCATCAGTCATCAGCGCGCCGCCGTACTCGGAGACGGTGTTATCGGTGAACGTGCTGCGGTTGATCGTGCCGGAACCGTCGTTGTAGACAGCGCCGCCGTATTCGCTGGTGTTGCCGGTGAACGTTGCATCGCTGACCCGCAGCGAGCCACCGCCGTTGGCTATCGCCCCGCCGTAATCGGAGGCATTGTTGCCGGAGAACGTCCCGCCAGAAACCGTCACGCTCCCGCCGGTCTCGTCGATGGCCCCGCCGTCGTCGGTCCCCGTCGTAACGCGGCCGTTGGCGAAGCTGACGTTGGTCAGGGTCAGGTTGCCCGCACCGCTGACGGTCAGGATGCTGAAATGCAGGGTTCCGATCGCGGAACTGCGCGCGATCGTGGACTGGTTCCCCTTGACCCTCAGCGTCTTGGTCAGCGCGGGCAGCGCAGCGGTCAGCGTATAGGTGCACAGCGGCGCCAGGTTCAGCGTCGACCCGCTGGGCACGCTGGACATGTCCGAGCTCAGCGCGCTGGCGCTGCACGGCACCGCCAGCGTGACCGGGGCCGCCCCGGCCAGCGCGGCCGGCGCCGCCGCCAGCCCCGCCGCCGCCAGTCCGGCAGCCGCGGTGGCGCATACCGCGGCCGAGGTGAATTTCCTGTTCATAAGACAGCACTCCCCTGTTGTGCAACGCCCATTTTGGTTATAGGGAGAGCCTGCCGTCCCCGGTCCGGGAGGAAAGTCGCAAATGAATGCTCAGTCACCAGGATCGCAGGTCGCCCCCGTCAGCGAAAAGTTACCACGCGTCGGCTTGCCGGGCGCTGAGCTTTACGCCGGCATTAATTCGGTGATTCTGCGGGGATCAGCTTAAGGTCGCTCATTAACCAGAAAGGCGCACTGGGCCCGGTCGGCAGCTAATCGGGAAATATGCCGAACGGACGGCTTCGCCGAACGGGGCGGCGGCCCTGAACACCAGCCGGCCCCGGGGTGCCTGGCCGGCTGCGGGCAGGCCGGAACTGGCTCAGGCGGGCTCCATGCCGTGCCGGGCCATCAGCGCGCGCTCCTGGTCCGGTGACGGCGGCTGCGGGCCGGACCACAGCTGCTCCAGCTCGGCGAAATAGCGGTCCATGGCCGGCGCGTGCAGCACCAGCACCCGGGCCAGCGCGGCCGACCGGTTCCCGAACGTGTGCGCGGTCCCGCCCGGGACGAGCACGAACGTGCCCGGGCCGCCGGACTGCTCGGTGCCGGAGAGCAGGAACAGGACCTCGCCGTCGAGCACCCAGAACGCCTCGGTGCAGTCGGTGTGCCGGTGCGCGGGCGGCATCCGGCCGCCCGGCGGCAGCGTGCGGTCCATCAGCGAGAACCGGCCGCCGGTGCTGGCCGTCACCGCCTTGAACATCATCACGCTGCCCCGGGCTTCGTGCCGCTGGCCCGTGCCGGGGCGCAGCACGATCGCCGGCCGGTCGCCGCTCACTGCGCCCCGATCACCTCGCCAGCGCCGCGGCCTGGCCGAGCAGCAGGCGGGCCCGGCGGATCAGCCGCGCCGCCTGCCCGGGCGGGGACCGGGATGAGGGTGCCCGCCGCAGCTGCGGCCACCGCCTGCCCGAGCCTCGTGCAGAGTACGCCGGTCAGTGCGGAAGACATCGGGCTACCTCAGGTCCGCGGTCCGATACAGCAGCGTCGCCGATCCGCCCGGCGGGCCGGACAGATACCGAAAAGTCCCATGGTAACCATCGGATGACATCGGCGCGAGAATTGCCGGCGCCGGCCGGGGCATGGCGCCGCTGGGAACGGCGGCGGCGCGGGCGCGGGCGCCGCCGGCCAGGCGGGCAGCGCCCGCGGGAGAGATCGCCGCCCCGTGCGCGGCGATGCCCCCTCCGCCGTGGCCGGCGGAGGGGGCATCGGTGGTGCTGTCAGGACGGTCAGGAACTACCGTCCTTGGCTACCGCGGACGGCTCAGGCAACCGGGCCGTTCTGGTAGCAGAACTCCTGCGAGTCGCGGATCGTGCCACCGGTCAGGGTGTTCTCCCGCCACAGCTGGATCTGGTTGGCCGGGCCGGCGGTGCCGGCATTGACCGTCGCCACGAACGGGTGGCTGAAGAACTGCGTGGCGCCCGAGATGTAGGATGAGAAGTCCACCCCGTCGTTGGTGGGCGGGTTGAGCGTGGCGCAGTTGTCGGTGCTGAGGCCGGCGTTGGAGTTCTGCTGGATCCACAGCGAGCCCTCGGTGGTGCCGCAGTCGACCAGCTTGACCTGCTTGCCGTTGAACGGCGTGCCGGTCGTGCCCGCGCAGTAGCCGGAGTCGTTGCCGAACGGCGACCAGTCCAGCTCGTACACCGGCGAGTTGAAGAAGTCGATGCAGGCCACTGAGGTGTCCGACAGCCCGTCGCCGCAGAAGTCGGAGACGAATCCGACCTGCTGGACGGTGAAGTCCTCGTTCGGGCGCTCGTTGGAGGCGAACTTCATGTTGACCGGCTGGCCCGGGCTTGGCGGGATCGCGCCGGTGCCCCCGGCGACGTACGCGTTGGCGATGGTGCCGGGGCCCAGCAGCTGGGAGGAGAAGTCCTGGCAGTTGGCGCCGCAGGCGGTCGTGGCGTTGACCTTCGCGTTGTGCGGGTGGGCGGACGCCATCGCGGCCGTGCCCCCCGTCATGGCCAGGGCGGCGGTCGCAGCGACTACGACGGCCCCCTTGGCGAATGCGATACGCAATGCATTGCCTTTCGTTCGTTGTTCACCGCTGCAGCGGTGCCTGTGTAGGCCCGACGACTCAGGCGGTCAAGCTCGGGCACGGATGGCCTGTCTGCACTGGCAAGTTCTAACCCTGTGTAGTCCCGCCCTGCCATGCAGTAGTTAACACTACCATCGGTAGCTGCGCAATCACCCAGAGTTTATCAATGTGATCGCGGTCGTCCCGGGCCCGGCCGGGGCGCGGCGGCCGGCCCGGTCAGGGCGCGGACGACGGGCCGCGCCGGGTCATGAACTGCTGCGTGTCGGCCGCCACGCCGGCCAGCAACTGCTCCCGCTGCAGTCTGAGCTGGTCCGCCGGGTGCGCTGAGCCCGGGTTCACGGTCAGCGCCAGCGGCGCCAGCAGGTTCGGGCCGGCGCCGTTCAGCCAGGGGCAGTACCGGCCGGCCGCCCGGCAGTCGTGGCCGGCGCCATGCGGCCGGTCACCGATCCACAGCGTCCGGTCCGAGGCACCGCAGTCACTGAGAGTGATCACGGTGCCTGCTGTCGCCGCGGCCACTCCCGCGCACAGGCCGCTGGCGCTCCGCAGCGGCGCCCACGCCAGCTGGTAGACCGGCAGTGTCGGGTAGCGACGGCACAGGAAGGAGGCCGGGCTGAAGCTCTGCCGGGCCGGCCACGCCGCGCAGAACGCCCGGACGGTCCCGGCGAACCCGCCGGTGAAGTCCTCGGCCGGATTGTCACCGCCGAGGCTGAGCGTGACCGGCTGGCCGGCGGCCGCCGGCGGCTTAGCGCCAGGGGGCACGTCAGCGCTGGCGATCATGCTGGGGCCGAGCACCGCGCTGGACGCGTCGACGCAGGCCCGCCCGCAGTACCCGGTGGCGGCCGGTGTGGTGACGCGATACGCGGCGGCGCTGGCCACGCTGGTAGCGGCCAGCGCCGCCGTGACGGCGGTCAGCCCGGCGGCGAGCAGGCACAGCGCCCGCGTCCCTCGGTGGGTCATGGCTGTCTCCCTGGTGTGCTGCCGTGACAGGTTCCTGCGCCCGGTGATCGCGACGCGGCAGGCCGCCGTTACCGCAGACGGCTGCGGCGCGGCCCGGCGAGATAGCCGGAGCCGCGCCGCAGCCGTTGGTCGTGGCCTGCGGTCAGCCGGTCAGGTCGGCGGCACGTAGGTGCAGCCGTTGGTGATGCTGCCGGTGATCGCGAACAGCTGGGAATCGCGGATCGCGCCGCCGGTCAGCGTATTCTCCCGCCCCAGCTTGAGCTGGTTGCCCGGCCGGGCCGTGCCGGCGTCGATCGTGAGGACCAGCGGATGGCTGAAGCTGGGGTCGCTGCCGTTGATCAGCGGGACATAGGAGGTGAGCGCCCCGTTGAACCGGTCGCCGAGGACCGGCCGAGGGGTGCAGTTGGCTGTGTCAGAAATCCACAGCGTGCCGTCGGTCTGGCCGCACGGCTGCAGCGTGACCTTCTCCCCGTTGCGGGCCGACGGCACCCCGGCGCACAGGCCGCTCTCGTTGCCGTAGGGCGACCAGCTGAACTCGGCTACGTTGTCGCTGCCGTAGTTCTGGCAGACGTAACTGGTCGGGTTGAACGACTGCGCCGCGGGCCACGCGTCGCAGAAGTCGGCGACGGTCTGCGGGATGCCGTTGACGGGCGCGTAGTCGGTCCAGTCCTGGTTGGGGCTGCTGTTGCTGGCGTACTTCAGGTTCACTGGCTGGCCGGTCTTGCCGCCGGCGCCGGTGTTGCCGGGCACGTAGGCGTTCAGCACCGTGCTCGCTCCGAGCAGCCTGCTGTAGGCCGTGAAGCAGCTGGCCCCGCAGGCCGGCGTTCCGTTGGCCGTCCCGCCGGCCGTCGCCGCGCTGGCCGCGCTGGTGACGACCATCCCGGCGACCAGGCCCGCCGTGCCGAGCGCGGCCACGGCCGCCGCGATCGACGCGGACCTGCCGCGAGGCGTGCGCATACCGCGATTGCGCATGGCAGTTCCTTCCATTCTGCGGGCCGGCGATCTAGCCCGGTTACCGGCCGCTGCTGCGACGCGAACGGCGTTCCGCCGCCGATATGACTAGGTGTAACTAATCTCTTGCTCTCAGTCGCCGGACACTACCATGAGTAACGCCAGTCAGACGTTGAGTAGGAAAAAGCCGGCCGCGCCATTGCTGGCGCGGCCGGCTCAGTCCGTCCGGCTCTTGTTATGCGGTGATAGTCACTGCCGGGGCGGCGGGGCGCTGTTCGCCGCGGCGGCCTGGTCGGCGCCGTCACCGGACGCCAGCTCGAACGAGGTGGCCGCCTGGCCCTGCGGGCCGGTGAGATTCTTCTTCACCGCGTCCAGGATCGCCAGCCCCTGGCCGACCAGCCCGGCGGCCAGCTCGCTCAGCCCCTCCGATCCGTTGAGGATGCTGACGTTGGCCCCGGCCAGGCCCGCAGCCGCCTCCTTGACGATCTGCGGCAGCTGGTCGATGAGCATCCGGTCCAGCGCAACCCGGTTGTGCGAGGCGGCCGCTTCCGCCTGGATCCTCGTCCGCTCCGCATCGGCGCTGGCCAGCACCCGGACCTTCTGCGCCTCGGCCTCAGCCGGCTTGATCACCTCGGCGATCAGCTGCCGCTGCCGCAGCTCGGCCTGGCGCTGCGCCAGCTCGGCCTGGGCGGACAGCACCTCCATCTGGGCCTGGGCCTGCGCCAGCGGGCCGGCCTGGGCGGCCTGCCCCTGCGCCTTGTCGATCTCGGCCTTGTACTGGGCCTGCACGACGGAGGTCTGCCGGGCGTATTCCGCCTGCTTTCGCTGCGATTCCTGCTGCGCCTCGGCCGCGGCCTGGTTCGCCTGCGCCTGCGCGATCTGCGCCTGCCGCTGGATCGCGGCGTTGTGCGGGGCGGCCATCGCGTCGATGTAGCCGCTGTTCATGTCGTCGATGGACTGGATCTGCAGCGAGTCAACGGTCAGCCCGATCTTGACCATCTCCGCCTTCGACCCGTCCAGCACCTCGCTGGCCAGCTTCTGCCGCTCGGTGACGATCTCCTCCACGGTCATCGAGCCGATGATCGAGCGCAGGTGGCCGGCGAAGATCCGGCCGGTCAGCGTGGACATCTGATCCTGGTCGGACAGGAAGCGCTGGCCGGCGTTGACGATGGACTCCTCGTCGTTGCCGACCTTGAACGCGATAACGGCCCGGACGTTCAGCGAGATCCCCTGCCGGGTGACGCAGGTCTCGGACACCTCGGATTCGTACATCGACAAGTTCAGGAAGTTCGCCTTGCGGACGAACGGGAGGACGAACGCGCCGTGACCGGTCACGACCCGGAACGGCGCGCCATCGCGCCCGTACCGGCCGCCCGCGATCAGCATGGCCTCATCGGGCGCCGGTACACGATAGCCGAGCATGAGTCTCATCTCCTACGAGCGAATTCCGCCGGCGGCGGGACCTATCTGAATGCGCGCCGGTCTTGTCGGATATGCGCTGAGCGCAATTGCTCAGCTCCCGCCCGTATCGTCCCACTTGCCGGTCTCCGGGCGGAACGCTTCCAGCGGGTCGGCCCACTCACTCACGTCCACGGTCCGCGAGCCGCGGGATTCGATCACCAGCACGGTGGCCCCGCGCGGCAGCGGGTCCGGCGACCAGGCCAGGTAGGACTCCGACCCGCCGCGGATCTTGACGAGCACCTCGCCGGGGCCGGCCGCGCCCCTGGTCGCGACCGTGAGCACGCCGATCGCGCCGATCAGCGAATCTTCCCGCGCCACTGCCCGCTCACCTCCTGCCGCCGGATGCGCAGACGCCCCCATTATCCCGGCCGGCTCGCCCCGGCCGCCCCGGCCGGGCACGACGCGCCGCGGCCGGCGCTCATCCCCAACCCCATGATTGCCACAACCACGGGCCTGGGTGCCCCTGGCTGCCGCAACCACAGGGTTCCGTCCGGCCCGGCCGGGGCGGGGCGGGGGGCGAGGGGGTGGGGGGCGGGGGGAATAGGGCGGCGGGGGGCTGTGTTCTTAGATACCGCCGGTGCGGTGTGTTCCCCGGGCCTCAATAACCGCCTTCGCGGAATACCGTTCGGCTGGAGCCGCGTTGTGCCACTCGCCGAGAGGCGACCTCGTACCGGCCTGGGCACGCCCTCGCGAGCAGACTCTGCTCACGGGGGCGCTGTCATGTCACGGCCCGGCGGGCTCGCCATCCGCCGGGCCGGGCCAGGCAGCCGAGCTCACGACGCATGACGACGAGCAGAAAGGCCATCTCGTGGCTGACGCACTCCCCCAGGACGTCCGCGCGGGCCTCGACGACCCGTTTGCCCAGCTCTCCGGCCCGCTGGCCGGCACCCGCCGGATGCAGCTGGAAGTGGCCGGCTCCGTCCGCGTCAGCCCGCACCTGCAGCGGCTGCAGCTGACCGGCCCCGGCCTCGCCGACTTCCGCTGCAGCCCGGGCCAGGACGTGATGCTGCTGGTCGCCGCGGACGGCAGCCGCCCGGTCCGGCGGCGGTACACGATCCGCGCGCTCGACCCGGCCCGGCGGCTGCTCACCCTGGAGATCGTCCGGCACGGCGAGGGTCCCGGCGAGCGCTGGGTTGCCTCGGCGCAGCCGGGTGACCGGATCGAGGCCATCGGGCCGCGGGGCAAGATCACGGCGTCGCCGGAGGCCGACTGGCACCTGTTCCTCGGCGACGAGTCGGCGCTAGCCGCCATCTTCGCGATGACCGAGGCGCTGCCCGGGGACAGCGAGGCCACGATCGTGCTGGAAGTTCCCGAGCTGGCCGACGAGCAGGAGCTGCTGGCCCCGGCCCGGACCCGGCTGAGCTGGCTGCACCGGCTCGCCGGTAAGGCCGGCGACCCGGCGGCGCTGGCCGCCGAGGCCCGCGAGGTCGAGCTGCCGCCAGGCCGGGGCCAGGCGTACGTGTTCGGGGAGGCCCGGATGGTGCTCGCGGTCCGCGAGGTGCTCACCGCCCGCGGCCTGCCGCCCGGGCAGGTGTCGGCGAAGGCGTACTGGGGCCGCGGCCGGGCCAACGCGGGTCACGGTGAGCCCGCCCGGGACTGACCGCGCCGCCGCTGGCGCGAGGGCGCCCCGACGTCGCCAGGCCGGGCCATCGCACACGCTAGGTCACCAGCTGTTCCCGCTCCATACCGGAAAAGATGCCCCATAATCGAAAAGGAACGGGCCAGCAGGTCCGATCCGGGGCTATAAGGGAGCTCGCCGGGTGGCATCCGTGGTGGCGGCCGACATCTCCGCGCTGTTGTCCAGCACGTCGGCGCGGACCCTGATCGTCGGCATCGACAAGGACGGCCAGATCCTGCACCATGACCGGGCCGCGGCCGACGTGCTGGCCGACTCGCCGGCCGCGCTGCTCGGCACCCGGCTCGCCGACCTCGTCGCCGGGCCTCCGGCCCAGGCCAAGACGCTGCAGTCGCTGATCGACGGAGCCTGCTCCGACCGCGAGGGCTCGGCCGTGCTGACGCTCAAGACCGCCCGCGGCTCCGCGGCCGACGCGGTGGTGACCGTGCAGCCGATCCGCTCCAGCGGCGCCGCCCTCGTCGCGCACGCGATCCTGCGCATCCCGCCGACCCTGGCCCAGCGCTTCCTGGACCCGGCCGTCATGCGCAAGGAACTGCTGGACGGGGCGTTCCGGCGGATCAGCGACGCGCTGGACATCGACCAGATGGCCCGCGAGCTGACCAACATCGTGGTACCGCACTTCTGCAACGCGGCCGGCCTGCTGATCCTGGAAAGCCTGGTCGGGGACGACGAGATGCCCGCCCAGTCGGCGGCCGGATCCCAGCTGATCCGCCGGCTCGCGGTCGCGCACGACGACGGCGACACCGGCTGGGACGCCGCCTTCCCGATCGGCGAGATCCTGCGGTACCCGGCGTGCACGCCCTACACCCGGTGCATGGACTCCGGCGAGCCGGTGTGCGAGGTGATGGGCACCGACGAGGCCAGCGGCCTGGCCGCCGCCTGGCTGCGCGCCCCGGTGGCCCGCCTGCTGTCGGGCGTCTCGATGCTGCTGCTGCCGATGGTCGCGCGGAACTCGATGCTCGGCTTCTTCGTCTGCGTCCGCCAGGTCGGCTACCGCCGGTTCGACGCCTACGACACCGAGATCGGGATGGAGTTCGCCAACCGCGCGGCGATCTTCACCGACAGCGCCCGCCGCTACAGCCGGGAGCGGGCCACCGCCCTCACGCTGCAGCGCAGCATGCTGCCGACAGAACTGACCGCGCCGTCGTCGGTCGAGGTCCGGCACCGCTACCTGCCCGGCAGCAAGCTGATCGAGGTCGGCGGCGACTGGTACGAGTCCATCGCGCTGCCCGGCGGCCGGGTGGCGCTGGTCGTCGGGGACGTGGCCGGGCACGGCGTGCGGGCCGCGGTCACGATGGGCCGGCTGCGGACCGCGATCCACACCCTCGCCATGCTGGAGCTGCCGCCGGCCGAGACCCTGCAGCAGCTCGACGAACTCATGCAGGAACTCGGAGCGCGCGAGCCGCACTTCGCCACCTGCATATACGCGATCTACGACGGCGTCACCGGCAGCTGCGAGCTGGCCTCGGCCGGCCACCTGCCGCCGCTGCTGGTCCGGCCCGACGGGACCAACGAGCTGCTGGATGTATCGCCGTCCCCGCCGCTGGGCATCGGCACCGGGCCGATCCAGAGCCGGACGCTGGACATCACCGACGGCAGCCTGCTGGTGCTGTACACCGACGGGCTGGTCGAGAAGCGCACCGCCGACATCGACGAGGGGCTGAACCGGCTGCGCGGCATCTTCGGCCCCGGCTCGGCTGCCCGCCCGCTGGAAGACCTGTGCCGGGCCACGCTCGACGGCGTGTACGCCGACGATCAGCGTGACGACATCGCGGTGCTGATCGCCCGGCTGCGCCGGCTCCCGCCCGACCACCACGTGACCTGGCGGCTGCCGGCCGAGCTGACCTCGGCCGGGCGCGCCCGGCTGCTGGTACGCCGGCCGCTGCGGCGCTGGGACCTGGCCGAGCTGATCCCGACCACCGAGCTGCTGGTGTCCGAGCTGGTCACCAACGCGGTCCGGTACGCGCAGGGCCGGATCGGGCTGCGGCTGGTGCTGGAAGGCGCGCTGGTGTGCGAGGTGCTGGACGACTCCGCGGCGCTGCCGCGGCTGCGCCACCCCGAGGACGACGACGAGCGGGGCCGCGGCCTGCAGATCGTCAGCCAGATCGCGCAGCGGTGGGGCGCCCGCCGGACCCCGGCCGGCAAGGTCGTGTGGTGCGAGCTGCCGCTGCCGCACGGCTGACCGCCGGCTGACCGGGCCGGCCGCGCAGGCCGGGCCAGCTGATCAGGCCGACGGCAGCCCGGCGGCGGTCGTGCCGCCGTGCTGCTCAGACCTGCGGCAGGTCGGCGGCCGGGGTGGCGACGCCCTGCCGCGCCGGGCCGGGCTGATGCTGCGCCTGCACCGACAGCTTGCCGTCACGCATCACCGCGATGTGCTCGGCCCGGCGGGCGACCGTGCTGTCGTGGGTGACGATGACCATGGTCAGGCCGCGGTCTCGCCACAGGCCCGCCAGCAGCGCGATGATCTCATCCCGGGTGTCCTCGTCAAGGTTGCCGGTGGGCTCGTCGGCCAGCAGCACCTTCGGCTCCTTGACCAGGGCCCGCGCGATCGCGACCCGCTGCTGCTGGCCGCCGGACAGCTCCGAGGGCAGGTGCCGGGCCCGGTCGGCCAGGCCCAGGTCGGCCAGGGCCCGCGCGGCCCGCTCCCGCCGCTGCGCGGACGGCAGGCCCAGCGGGACCAGCGCGGTCTCCACGTTCTCCTGCGCGGTCAGCGTCGGGATCAGGTTGAAGGTCTGGAAGATGAATCCGATCGAGGTTGCCCGCACCCGGGTGACCTGGCCCTCGCGCAGCTGCGCGAGGTCCTGGCTGGCCAGTTCGACGCGGCCGGCCGTGGGCCGGTCCAGGCCGCCCAGCATCTGCAGCAGCGTGGACTTGCCGTGCCCGGTCGGCCCCTGGATCGCGAGCCACTCGCCGTCGGCGATGGCCAGGTCCACGCCCTGTAGGGCATGCACGGTCACCCGGCCCTTCTGGTAGGTCTTGGTGACACCGGTCAGCTGGTACATGAAGTCCTCTCCTGGATGTCGCGAGCGCGCGCGGCGCCGCCTACTCGACCCGGGCCAGTGCTGCGGCCGGCCGCAGCCGGGCCGCCCGCCAGCCGCCGAATGCGCCCGCGATCAGGCCGCCGGCCACCGACAGCAGCACGGCCAGCAGCACGACCCCGATCGTGACCTGAGCGGTCAGGTGCACCGACGTGGACTGGGCTGCCGCCGTCGCGGCGCGCCCGAACCGTCCGGCGCCCGTGCCGCCGAAGCCACCGCCGAAGGCCCGCGCGCCGCCGGGCGTGGCGGTGCCGGTGGTCTGGGGGACCGAAGCCGACAGGGCCGGGCTGACGTGGGAGACCAGGGCCGCGCCGAGGAACCCGAGGCCGGCTCCGACGATGCCGCCGACGATCCCGATCGCCACTGCCTCGCCCACCACCTGGCCGATCACCCGGCGGCTGTGCCAGCCGAGCGCCTTGAGCGTGCCGAACTCGCGGACCCGGCGTGACACCGCCGACATCGTCAGCAGGCTGGCCAGGCCGAACGCGGCCACCAGCACGGCGATCGCCAGCCACTTGCCCAGATTGTTCGCCAGGCTGGCCGCGCTTGACAGCGACCCGGTGACCTCCTTGGCCAGGTCAGCCGACGTGGTCACGGTCGCGCCCGGCACCGCGCTCTTGATCTCCTTCTGCACCGCGGCGATGTCCGCTGAGCTGTCCGCCGCGACGTAGATCGTGTTGACCTTCCCCGACATGCTCGGCGAGGACAGGGCCTGCGCCCGGGCCAGCGGGATGTACACGTCGGCGGGCGAGTCGGCGGGCGGGTCGGACACGATCCCGATCACGCTGAAGTTCTTGCCGCCCAGCGCGACCGTGGAGCCGACCTTCAGCTTGGCTGACTTGGCGTAGCTGGCGTCGGCCACGGCCACCCGTGCGGAAGAGTCGGAGCTCTTGAACGTGCGGCCGGAGATGAGCGTGCCGTTGCTGAGCGGGCCGAGCGCCTGCTCGCGGCCCGCCAGGTCCACGCCATTGACGCTCACCTGGGTCCCCGCGTTGAGCGAGCCCGGGCCGCGGAAGCCGCCGCCGCCGGAACCGCCGGAACCGCCGCCGAAGCCGCCCGAACCGGAGCCGGAGCCCTGGCTGAAGTCCGGGATCTTGAAGGTGGTGTTCACGGCGTTCGCGGTCAGCGCGCCGCTGGCCGCGGCCACGCCCTTGAGCCTGGAGATCTGGGTCACCGCGGAGGAGTCCAGGGTGCCCAGGCTGCGGGTGGCGATGAGCTGGTCGATCTTGACCGTGGCGCCGGGCTTGAATTTGAACGACCGCTGCGACGGGGTGAACGAACCGGCCGCCGGCGCCTTGGTGACCGTCGCCGAGGTACCGACGCCGTAGAGGTTCTGCAGCACGGCTCCCTGGGCGTTCCGCACGCCCGATGAGGCGGCCACGACGGTGATGACCAGCCCGACGCCAAGCGCCAGGCCCAGCGCGATCAGGATTGACTGGCGCGCTCGCCGCCGCAGTTCGCGCCCCAGATAGGTGAAGAACACGGTGGGCTCCCTCAGTCCATTCCGATGCCGATGCCGATAAGAAGCATGGCGGCAATGGCTGAGGGAAAGCTGGAGGAATTCTGCGGGATTACCGCGACCGCGGCCGCTAGCCGGAGACGGCGCCGGAGCGCACGTACAGCCGCAGCCAGATGTCGGACACGCGGTAGGTATGCACCAGCGTGTAGTTCAGGCCGTAGAGCACCGGCGCGGGAATGTTGTTGTGGTTGATGTTCACGACCCACACCCGGTGCAGGCGGCTGAGCCGCTGATGGATAAGGGCGAACGGCGCATTGGTCCCGCCGAGCGTGCCGGACGGGATCGGCTTGCGCGCCAGCGCGACGTTCGGCAGCTTGTCCAGGCCGGACCGGTAGGCCGCGCCGAACGACTCGGCGTTGTCGTTGGTGTAGAAGACCACGTCGCCGGGGCGGCGCAGCCGGGCGATCAGGTGGTCGACCCCGCGGATGTTGTCCTTGTGCCCGGCCGCGCCACGTACCGAGATCTGCTCGTGCAGGCCGAGCGCGCCGACCAGGACGAGGGCCGCGGCGCCCGCGACCGCGCCGAGCGCGGCCGGCCTGATCGCGGCGGCAAGCGCGGCCATGGCCGTGCCGCCGAGCAGCGCGACCGCCGGAATGCAGAACAGGATGTACCGGAACGTGTACATCGGGGTGATATGCGAGACGAGCAGCAGCAGCGCCGGCGGCACGATCAGCCAGGGCAGGGCTAGCTGCAGCAGGCCGCCCGGCCAGCTGGCCCGCAGGTGCGCCCAGCCGTGCACCGCGCTCGCGATCAGCGCGATGGCGCCCACTCCGACCAGGGCGTCCAGCATGATCTGCGGTCCGACCAGCTGGCTGACGCCGTCCAGGCCGTCGGGCACCTTCAGCCAGCTGACCTGGCCGCGCTGCTGCCAGCCCAGGTACAGCAGCGGGCTGGCGATGATGCCGCCGACGACCGCGGCGGCCAGCCAGCGCAGCGCCAGCCCGTGCCGCGTCCAGCCGGGACCGGGCCGCAAGCAGCGCAGCGCCACCATGACCGCGTGCGCCGGGATCAGCAGCAGCGCGAAGATGTTGACGATCCCGAGCAGGCCCAGGCACAGGGCGTAGCCGATCCACCAGCCGCTGGGCCGGCGCCCGGCCGGCGCGCCGGCCTGCACGGCCCGGACCAGCAGGTAGCTGGCCGCGGCCGCCACGGTGGTGACGAACGCGTAGGACCGCGCGTCCTGGCCGTAGAAGCTGATCTGCGGGATGACCGCGAAGAGCAGCCCGGACAGCAGCCCGGACAGCGGCGAGACGAGCCGTCGGCCGATCGCCGCGACGAACGCGGCGGTGACGCACATCGCGATGGCCGACGGCAGCCGGAGCGCCAGCTCGCCGTAGCCGAACACCCGGGTCAGCGGCCAGGCGAAGATGTAGTACGCGCCGTGCACCGCGTCGACGTTGCCGAGCATCCGGAGCATGTCGCCGAACGGCCGCCGCACCGCGGCCAGCGTAGCCGCCTCGTCCCGCCAGAACGACGGGCCGGTAATGCCGATCAGCGCGATGACCAGCATGACCGCCGGCGGCAGGACCCGCATCCAGACCGGGCCCGGGTCGAACTCCCGGGCCGGGGCAGCCTGGGCCGGGTCCGGTGCCGGGCTGTTCCCGGTTGCCCCGCCCATGATGGCAGGACCACGCGGAGCGGTCATCGCTTTGTTCCTCCGGTACGTCAGCACGGGATCCGGCCGCCGCGGGCGCGCCCGGCCCGCGACCATGTCCAGCTGTTGTCAGCCTGCCGCTGCGGACTCCGGCCCACCTGCCAGCTCACCTGCCCAGACGACGCTGCCCGGAGGCGGTTGCCTCGTCAGGTCCCGCGGATCGCCCGGATCGACTCCCGCAGCGAACCCATGGTAGCCAGCACGGCGGAGGGCTCGTACCCGCAGTGCGCCATGCAGTTGGCGCAGCGCGGGTCCTTGCCCCGGCCGTAGGCGTCCCAGTCGGTGGTCTCGATCAGCTCCCGGTAGGTTTTCACGTACCCGTCAGCCATCAGGTAACACGGTCGCTGCCAGCCCAGCAGCGAGTACGACGGGATGCCCCACGCAGTGCAGGCGAACTCCTTCTTGCCCTCCAGGAAGTCCAGGAACAGCGGGGAGTGGTTGAGCCGCCAGCGCTTGCGGTTGCCGTCACTGAAGGCCTTGCGGAACAGCTCCCTGGTCTCGGTCACGCCCAGGAAGTGGTCCTGGTCGGGCGCCTTCTCGTAGGCGTAGGCCGGGGAGATCTGCATCGAGTCGACGCCCAGGTCGTCGTTGAGGTAGCTGAGCACGTCGATGACGGTCTGGGCGGTGTCGGTGTTGAAGAACGTGGTGTTGGTGTTGACCGTGAAGCCGCGCTCCCTGGCCATCTTGATCGCCGCCACGGCCTGGTCGAAGACGCCTTCCTTGCAGACCGACTCGTCATGCCGCTCGCGCAGCCCGTCGACGTGCACCACGAAGGCGAAATACGGCGACGGGGTGAACTTGTCCAGCTTCTTGGGCAGCAGCACCGCGTTCGTGCACAGGAAAACGAACTTCTTGCGCTTGACCAGCTCGCTGACCAGCTCGCCGATCTGCGGATGCATCAGCGGCTCGCCGCCGGCGATGGAGACCATCGGCGCTCCGCATTCCTCGATCGCCGCCAGCGCCTGCTCGACGGGCATGCGCTGCTTGAGCACCGTGTGCGGCTGCTGGATCTTCCCGCAGCCAGCGCACTTGAGGTTGCAGGCAAACAGCGGCTCCAGCTCGACGAGCAGCGGGAACTTGTCCCGGCGCGCGAGCTTCTGACGGATCAGGTAGCTCCCGATGCGCAAGCTCTGGCGCAAGGGCATGCTCATGACTGCCGTACCTCCTTGGGTAGGCCGAACTTGATGGACTCGGTGGCGATGACGCGCTCGCTGACCTCGACGGGCCCCAGGCCCCTCAGCGCGGCGACGATCTCGCTGATCATCGACGGGGGTGCGGACGCGCCCGCGGTAATGCCGATCGAGGATGCCCCGGCCAGCCAGCCGAGCTCGATGTCGGACACCTCGTCGATCAGGTGGGCTGGCGTGCCGGCCTGTTCGACGGTCTCGACCAGCCGCAGCGAGTTGGACGAGTTCGCCGAGCCGGCCACCAGCACCAGGTCAGACTCCGCGGCGATGGCCCGTACGGCCAGCTGCCGGTTGGTCGTGGCATAGCAGATGTCGTCGCTGCCCGGGCCGCGTGCGGCGGGGAACCGGGCGCGCAGCGCGGCAACGATCTCCGCGGCTTCGGCCGCCGACAGCGTGGTCTGCATCAGGTAGGCGACCTTGTCCGGGTCGGCCGGCAGCAGCGCCGCTACGTCCGCCGCGTCCTGCACGAGCACGATGGACCCGGGGGCCTCCCCCATCGTGCCCTCGACTTCCTCGTGCCCGGCGTGCCCGATCAGCACGACCAGGAACCCGTCGGCGGCGAACCGGCGCGCCTCGGCGTGCACCTTCGCCACCAGCGGGCAGGTCGCGTCGATGGTGGCAAGCCCGCGGCGGACCGCCTCGCCGCGCACGGCGGGCGAGACCCCGTGCGCGGCGAAGACCACCCGCGCGCCGTCGGGCACCTCGTCCAGCTCGTCCACGAACACCGCGCCTCGGTCGCTGAGGCCTGATACCACCCGCCGGTTGTGCACGATCTGCCTGCGCACGTAGACCGGCTGGCTGCCCTGGCCGAGCGCGCGCTCCACGATCTCGATCGCCCGCTCGACGCCCGCGCAGAACGACCGCGGCCCGGCCAGCAGCACCCGGCGGGAGCCGCCTGCGGCGGCCCAGCCGGCCAGCGCCGGGGCGGCCAGCCGCAGCGACCGCAGCGCGGCCAGCCCCCCGGACACTGCCCGCGGGCTGACCAGCGGCCGGTCGGCGGTGTCGGAGACGGCCCGCAGCACCACAGCCGGGCGGCTGCCCGCGCCGGCCAGCAGCGCGGCGGATTCCATGTCGGCGGCGAGCACGCCGCCGGCGGCGAGCCGGCCCCGGTCACCCCCGTGCACCAGGTGGCCCACGGTGGCGATCGGCCCGGTATGCACCCGCAGCCCGGCCCGGCGCAGCTCGCCGGCCAGCAGCGGGGCCGACGGGCAGTGCACGGTCACGGCCGGCCCGCGGACCTCGGTTCCGACGACCAGGTCACCGGGCTGCACCCCGGCGGCCACGCCGCCGGCGGTGCCGGCCACGGCCAGCATCCCGAAATCCTGGCCGCGCAGCAGCTCAGCCTGGCGGGCGGC
The DNA here is from genome assembly GCA_052143655.1 of Streptosporangiaceae bacterium. Classification (GTDB taxonomy): domain Bacteria; phylum Actinomycetota; class Actinomycetes; order Streptosporangiales; family Streptosporangiaceae; genus CAVSUR01. Next base: position 18,540 of record JBKQSL010000107.1, read on the forward strand.
CCGGCGCGGGCCGAAGCCGGTGCGGCGCACCTGCGGCGCCGCGGCGGCGCTCTGGGCCCCGCCGCGCCGCACGGCCCGTGCCTCTAGCCCGAGCGGAGCGCACACCAGCAACTTGTTCATCCCGTCCCGGCTTCCCTCTCTGCTCACTGCGCTCGCTGCGCCTCGCCTGTCGCGCGTGCCCCGGCTGCTCTTTCCGTCCTGCCCCCCGGGTATGCCTGGCCGGCCGGAATTCCCTGCGGCGGCCGGGGCCCCGCCGCGCAGCCCGGCCTGGCTCATGCCGCCGCCTGGCGCAGGTAGCGGCCGAGCGCGCTGACCGGGAACACCAGCCGGTACAGGTGGTAGTTGATGGCGAAATCACCGGGGAAGCCGGTGCCGGTGAACTGCGGCTCATCCCAGGTGCCGTCCGGCTGCTGGGTCTCGGCCAGCCAGCCGACCCCGCGCTCGACCGCTGCGGCGGCCTCGTCGCCGCCCGCCGCGAGCAGCGCGAGCAGCGCCCAGGCGGTCTGCGAGGCGGTCGACTCGCCCCGGCCCGCCCAGCTCGGATCCTCGTAGGAGCACATGTCCTCGCCCCAGCCGCCGTCGGCGTTCTGGTGCGCGATGAGCCAGCCGACCGCGCGGCGGATCGCCGGCCTGCCGGGCAGCACGCCCGCGGCGATCAGGGCGGGCACGACCGCGCCAGTCCCGTAGATGTAGTTCGAGCCCCACCGGCCGAACCAGGAGCCGTCCGGCTCCTGGGCGCGCAGCAGCCAGCCGACGCCGCGGCGGGCCGGCCTGGTCGCCGCCAGGCCCGCGGCGGCGAGCGCCTCGACCGCGTGCGCGGTGACGTCGGCGGACGGCGGGTCGGTGACCTCGCCGAAGTCGCAGAACGGCAGCCGGCCCACCAGCCTGGAGGTGTTGTCGGCGTCGAACGCGGCCCAGCCGCCGTCCCGGCACTGCATCCCGGTCAGCCAGGCCGTCGCCCGCGCCACCGCGGCCGCGCCGTCGGGCCCGTCCGGCAGCTTCGCCCGGCACAGGGCCAGGAGCACTTCGGCGGTGTCATCGATGTCGGGATAGCCGTCGTTGTCGAACTCGAAGGCCCAGCCGGCCGGGGCCAGGCCCGGCCGCCGGACCTGCCAGTCGCCGGGCCCGCGGATTTCCTCGCCGAGCACCCAGCGGGCCGCCGCGGCCAGCGCGGGATGTTCGGGCGGCAGCCCGGCGTCGGCCAGCGCCGTCATGGCCAGCACCGTGTCCCAGACCGGGGACTGGCAGGCCTCCAGCCGCCGCAGCGGCCCGTCCGGGGTGTCCGCCCAGACGGTGAACCGGTCCAGGCCGGCCAGGCCGCGGGCGATGACCGGGTGGTCCAGGGCGTAGCCGAGCAGGTGCAGGGCAATCAGCGAGTAGACCCACGGCGGCTGGATGCCGCCCCAGCAGCCGTCTCGTTCCTGCCGGGCGATGATCCACTCGGCGCAGCGGCGCAGCGCTGCGGTCCGGACCGCGCGGGCCGGCGCCGCCCGCAGGCCGCGGCGGTGGTAGGCGTGCAGCACCCGGTCCAGCCCGGTGAACAGCCGCGACCAGGCATCGGCCGGCGGCGCCGCGGCTGGCCCGCTGGCCGCGGCGCGCAGCTCGGCCAGGCCGAAGGGCAGCCGCCGGACCGGCCGCAGTGAGCTGACGATGGTCAGCGGCACGATCGTCTGCCGGGCCCAGCAGCCCCAGTCGTAGACGTTCAGCGGGAACCAGGCCGGCAGGTAGATCAGCTCCGGCGGCATGACCGGCAGGTCGTCCCAGGACCACTCGCCGAACAGCGCCAGCCAGATCCGGGTGAAGACCCGGCTGGCCCCGATGCCGCCGGCGGCCCGGATCCAGCGGGCCGCGGTGTCCATGTGCGGCGCCTGCGGCTCGTCGCCGGCCAGCCGCAGGGCGACGTAGGCCTCGATCGTGGTGGACAGGTCCGCCCGGCCGCCGTGCCAGTTCGCCCAGGTGCCGTCCGTGCGCTGCTGGGACCGGATCCAGCGGGCCGCGGCGGCGGTCTCCCCCGCTGTGCGGATGCCGAGGAACTCGCGCAGCAGCAGGTCCTCGGCGTCCATCGTGACGTTGGTCTCCAGCTCACCGCGCCACCAGCCGGCCGGTCCCTGCAGGCCGAGCAGGTGCTCCACGGCCCGGTCGGCGGCGGCCGTGGCCCGGGCCGCGGCCGTCACGCGCGAACTGTCATGCGTGAGCGTCATCCCAGCACCGCCTTCCACGTGCACCTCCACGGAGACCGGCCGACCCGGCCGGACGGCCGTCGCCGGGCCGGCCTCCTCCGGCCCGGCGGTCAGCACTGCCGGGCCGTGATGAACTCGGCAATCCCGGCCAGCTCGGCCCGGACATCGTCCGGGATGTCGGTCTCGGCCAGGCACTTGGCGGCCAGCGCGAGCTGGGCGTCGGCCTCCGCCTCGGCCCACTGCCGGCCGCCGCCCTCCTCGACCAGCCCGGCCGCGCGCAGCAGGTCGTCCTCGCCGAGCGGCTCGGTACCGGACAGGCACTCGCGCAGCTCCCGGCCGGCCCCGCTGCCGCTGGCCAGCGCGGCCACCACGGGCAGCGACTTCTTGCGGGCCCGCAGGTCGGAGTGCACCGGCTTGCCGGTCACCTCCGGCGCGCCCCAGATGCCCAGCAGGTCGTCGGTGAGCTGGAACGCCAGCCCGACGTGCGCGCCGAAGCCGGCCAGGCCCATCGCCAGGCTGGCCGCGGCACCGACGTGGATCGCGCCGATGCTGCACGCACAGGCCATCAGCGCCGCGGTCTTGTCGCCGGCCATCTCGATGCACTCCGCCAGCGTCACGTCGTCCCGGCGCTCGAACGCCAGGTCCGCGCCCTGGCCTGCGATCAGCCGCTGGACGGCGGCGGACAGGCAGCGGGCCGCCCACGGGCTCTGCGGGGCGGCGTCCTCCAGCAGGGCGTCCTGGGCCAGCGCGAGCAGGGCGTCCCCGGCCAGGATGGCGCTGCCGACGCCGAACACAGCCCACGCCGTCGGCCGGTGCCGCCGCTCGGTGTCGCCGTCCATGATGTCGTCGTGCAGCAGCGAGAAGTTATGCACTAGCTCGACGGCGGCGGCCGACGGCACGCCCCGCTCGGGCGCGGCGCCAGTGGCCCGGGCCGACAGCAGGGCAAGCGCGGGCCGCAGCGCCTTGCCACTGCCGCTGCTGCCTGGCTGCGGCGGCCCGCCGTCGGCGTCGGCCAGTCCTAGGTGGTAGGCGGCGACGACGCGGACCTCGGGGCTGAGCCGGTCCACCAGCGCCCGGATCGCGGGGTCGACGAGGTCGCGGGCGGTCTCGACGCCCGCGGGCAGCACCGCGGTCATGACGCGGCTCCCGCCGCCCGTACCGGCGCCTGCGCGGCCGGGCGGCCAGCCCGGCCGCAGCCGGCGGCCGGCTCCCGGCCGGCTAGTTCGTGTTGCATCTGCCGAGCCGCATTCAGGCCGCTTCGCACTGCGCCCTCCATCGTGTCTGGCCAGCCGGTGTCGGTCCATGCGCCGGCGAGCACCAGCCCGCCGACCGGGGTAGTCGGCCCGGGGCGCAGCGCGCCGCATCCTGGCCCCTGCCGGAACGTCGCCCGGCGCTCCCTGGTCACAAAGAAGTCCCGTACCCGTGCCTGCCGGGCTGCCGGGTACAACTGCGCCAGCGCGGGCAGGAACTGCTCCCGCAGCTGCGCGGCCGGGGTGTCTACGTACTCGTCGGCCGCCGAGACGGAGACCGCCAGGTACTGGCCCGACGCCAGGCCCGCCTGCCGGGTCTTGTCGAACACCCACTGCACCGGCGAGTCCACCGCGGCGGCCATCGGCAGCCTGGTGACCCGCCGGTCGTAGATCACGTGCACGTTGACGATCGGCGACGGCTCCAGCCGGGCCCACCCGCCAACGGCCGGGGGCGGCGCCAGGCGGGCCGCCGTCCACGCTGGCACCGCGAGCAGCACGCCATCAGCGGTCAGAACTTCCCCGGCCGCCCGGACGGCAAACCCGGCGCCGCCGGCGGCCGGCTGCAGCGAAGTCACCTTCGAGCCGAGCCGCACGTCCGCCCCGAGCCGGCCCAGCAGGTCCATGGCCGCCTCGCCGTGCAGGCGGCCGAGCGGCACCGCGGGCACGCCGATGTCGGCGGCGTCACTACGCTCCAGCAGCCCGGTCCGGATCACGGTGGCGGCAAGCTCGGTGCTCGCGTCGTCGCCGGCGATGTTCAGCGACGAGACGACGAACAGGTCCCAGAGCCGGCGGCGGGCCTGTTCCCGCTGCCCGTGCGCGGCCAGCCAGTCGCCGAGGCGCACGCTGTCCAGCGCGGACAGCCGGCTGCCGGAGCGGGCGGGCGGGGCGGGCCGGGCAGTCAGGGCGGCGGCCCGCCCGCAGCCGGGCCACGGCGGGCTGGCGTCCGGAGCCAGCCGCGACGGCCCGGCCAGGCGCAGCGCGGCGACGGCGCGGGCGGCCCGCAGCCGGTCGGCCGGCGGCAGCAGCGAGTACCGGGCCAGTGCCCCGGTCAGGTGCAGTGGCGCGGGCAGCCGGCTGCGGCGCAGCCGGGCGCGGCCGGCGGGCGACAGGACGGTGATGTCGAACCGGTCCTGGAGCGTTACCGATCCGGTCATCCCGAGCCGGGCGATCAGCTCCCGGTAGGCCGTACAGCAGCGCAGGAACACGTGCTGGCCGGTGTCGATCTCCAGTCCTGCGCGGGTGAACGAGGTGGTGGCGCCGCCGAGCCGCGGCCGGGCCTCCAGCAGGGTGACCGCGGTCCCTGCCTCGCGCAGCGTGATCGCGGCGGTCAGCCCGGCCAGGCCGCCGCCGATGACCACGACATGCCGGGCGGTCATGCCCCGTCCCGTGCCGCGGCGCCTCCTGCCGCGGCCCCTCCTGCCGCGGCACTGCCCGCAGCCGCCGCGCCCTCCGCCGGGATGCGCTGGCGCAGCCCGGCCAGGGCCAGCACGGCCACCATCGCCTTGGTCCGCGGCGGCAGCGACATCCGCTGCCGCAGGGCCTGCTCCGGCGTGGCGGCGATGTGCTCGAGCAGCCGCAGGTAGATGCCGGCCATAGCGCCCGTGCAGGCTGCGCTGCGCCGGTCCAGCAGGGGCATCAGCCGCATGCCGGTGGCGTACCAGCGCAGGGCCCGCCGGGCCTCGAAGCGGACCAGTTCGGCTAGGGCCGGATCGTCCAGCGCGGCCACGTCGCCCGGGCTACTGCCAGCGCCGGAGCCGGCCGCGGACGGGCCAGCCGCAGGCGGGCCGGCGGCGCCGCCGGCCGGCCGGGCCGGCTCCAGGCGGCAGCCGAACCGGTCCAGGTCGTCAGCGGGCAGGTAGACCCGGCCGTTCCCGAGGTCCTCGCGGATATCGCGCAGGATGTTGGTGAGCTGCAGGGCAATTCCGAGCGCGTCGGCTAGCGGCGGCGCGGCCGCCGGGTCACGGCTGCCGAACACCCCCAGTGACAGCCGGCCGATCGACCCGGCCACGCACCGGCAGTAGTGCTCCAGCTCATCGAAGGAGCGGTAGCAGGTGCCGCGGACATCGGCCTGGCACCCGTCGATCAGCTCGCCGAAGGCGCCAAGCGGGATCGGGAACCGGCGCGCCGCGTCGGCCAGGGCGACCAGCACCGGGTCAGCTGCCCCGTCCGGCACAGCCACGGCAGCGGCGCCGGCCCCGGCCGCGGCGCGCTCGACCATGGCCAGGTCCGCGCGAGCCTGCTCCAGGGCGGCCAGCTTGTCGGGGGCCGGCAGCGCGCCGTCGCCGATGTCGTCGATCCGGCGGGCGAACGCGTAGACCGCCGACAGCGCCCCGCGCTTGGGCCCGGGCAGCAGGGCGATGCCGTAAGAGAAATTGCGCGCCTGCTGCCGGGTGATCTGCTCGCACTGCCGGTAGGCGTCGCTCACCTGGTCCGCCGCGGGCGCCGGGGCCGTCACCGGGTCACCTTCCCCTCGTGTAGGCGGCCGCCAGCCCCGCGACCGTCGCCGCGCGGCCCGGCCGCGGGGTGACCGCCAGCACGTCGTAGTCCGCGGCGGCGATGGCCGCGAGCGCGGCCCGGCCGCCTGCCACGTACCCGCCGACGGCCAGTCTGGCTGCGCCGCGCAGCGTGCCGACCAGCGGCGCGCCGGAATCGAGCAGCTGGCGCGCCCGCCGGACCTCGTCGGCCAGCAGGGCCCGGACGTGCGGCGCCGCGTGCGGCGCGGCCAGGTCGGCCTCGGTGCAGCCGTGCGCGGCCATGTCCTCAGCGGGCAGGTAGATGCGCCCGGCGCGCAGGTCCTCGGCGACGTCCTGCCAGTGCTCGGCGAGCTGGAGTGCCGTGCAGACGCGGTCGGACAGCCCGGCGCGCTCCGGCGTGTAACTGCCGAAGATCCGCAGCACGATGCGGCCCACCGGATTGGCTGACAGCCGGCAGTAACTCAGCAGCTCATCGAACGTCTGGTACCGGGTGATCTGCTGATCCTGCCGGTTGGCCTGGATGAGATCGACGAAAGGCGCCATCTCGATCCGGCACTGGGCGACAGCAGGCCGCAGGCCGCCGACGGCAGGCAGGACCGGCTCGCCGGCAGTCTCGCCGTACAGGCGCCGGACATCGGCCTCGATCTCGTCGAGCAGCCGGCTCCGGTCGGCTGGCGGCGCCTTGTCGCCGACGTCGTCGACGGTCCGGGCGAACGTGTAGACCGCCATCAGGTGCCGCCGGTACCGGGCGGGCAGCAGCCGGAGCGCCACCGGGAAGTTCTCCGCCGCGGCCAGTTCCCCCATCGCCGGCCCGGCCGGCTGCGCGCCGCCGGCTCCCGGGCGCGGCCCCGCGTCCGGCCGCGCAGGCGCGGACGGCACGGGGCGGCCGGCCCCGCCCGGCAGCAGCCGGGCGCCAGCAAGCGGATCGTCGGGCGTCACGGTCCCTATTTCTGCACAGTTTTCTTTTGAAGGCAAATAATGACGCCGCCGTCACCTGACACGTCTGTCGCCTTTACCGGCTGACTAGTGCAGTGACCGGCAGCGCTGCCGGCACCGCAGTATTGCATTCAGCCGCGCCGCCGTGCGGCGGCACCCCGGCCTAGGTTAATGCGGATTTGCCAGCAGCGCATTACTGACATGAATGTCAGGAGCATGCTGCCAGCTCAGCCGCCACCACCAGGCGCCGCCTATCCGGTCCCCGCCCGATCCCGGGCAGGGCCGGTCCCGCGGCCCACTGGCCGCACCCGGTTGCGGCCGGCACCCGGCGACGCCGCACCCCGGTGAACCGCCGCCGCAGCTAAGTCGCCCGACGGCCCGGAAATTCCGCCCCGCCCGGGAAAACGGCATCGCCCGCCCGGGCCTGCCGGGCACGACCGGGACCAGACGGCAGCCGGACGCGGCCGCGGCTTGCCCGGGCCATCCGGCGGCGCGCATCGCGGCATTGCAGCCTCCTTCCCTTCCCGCAGCCACTGCCGCCCTTCGCCATGTGGCCGGCCAGCCCGCCGGGCTGGCGGCGGCCGAACGGGCGGCGGCACCCCGCCGCGGCCCGCGAGGAATCCGCTTTCTGCCGGGCCAGCCCGGCCGCTTCGCTGAGCAGCCACGTTTCGGACTGCACAATGCACAAAGCGAGCCGGACGCCGTCTTCGCCACCGATCATCACTATTCCCGCCGGTGACCAGAGATAGCCGGGCTTGAGATACTCTCAGCGGACTTAGGCCGATTCGCCAGTGGCGCGGATAACGGACTGTTACGATCACAGACCTCCCGCGGAGCGGGTCCGACACAGCACGCCCCGCCTGCTCGCCTGCTCACCTCTCACCTCAAGGCCATCGTCATGCGCATCCGTCACCGGTCTGTCCGCTTGCGGATCTTCCTGCTGGTCCTGGTTCCGGTCATCTCACTGATCGGTCTGTACGCCTTCGCCGCGGCTATCACCGCAGGTGCCGCCATCAACCTGGCCCGGTCACGCACCGTGAAAGCGGATGTCGGCGCGCCGACCGGCCGGCTGGAAGCCCAGATCGGCGCAGAGCGCCTGCTGGCCGTGGTGTACCTGGCCGCACCGACGCCCCGCAACATGGCCGCACTGCGCGCCCAGGAGCACACGACCGACCTGGCCCGGGCCGCGTTCGCCGCGGTGGTCAGCGCCAGCGGCACCCGCAGCAGCGCGACGGCACCGGAGAAGCAGGCGATCGCGGCCCTGCTGCGGCAGACCGCCGGGCTGCAGACCCTGCGCACCGCCATCGCCACCAGTTCCGTCACCCGGCCGCAGGCAATAAATGCCTACAGCGGCCTGATCTCGGCCGCGGACACAGTCCTGAATGAGGCAATTCTGCAGCAGGCCAATGTTCCGCTGGCAACTCAGGCTCTCGCGTTTGTCCGGATGGGCAAGTCCGAGGAATATCTGTCGCAGGAAGACTTGCTGCTGACCGGCGACACGATCGCCCGGTCGTTTTCCGCGGCGGAACGGCAGAAATTCACCGAACTGGCGGGTGCGCGCCGGGCCCTGTACGCGCAGACCCTGCCGGACCTCGAGCCGGCCTACCGCGCTTACTACCGGCACGATGTCAGTGCGAGCGCGCTGGCCGCCCTGACCGCGCTGGAGAACAAGGTCGTCGCCGACCCGCATCCCCGCGGCGGCCCGCCAGTGCCGCCGCAGGCCTGGCAGGCGGCCGTCGGCCGGGTGGCGGCCGGGCTCTCAGCGGCCGGCACGCAGGCTGCCGACGAGCTCACCCGGCAGGCCCAGCCGGCCGCCCGGACGACCTACCTGCGCCTGATCGTGGTCGGCGGCCTGGGGCTGCTCGCGGTGCTCATCTCGCTGGTGCTGTCGGTGTGGATCGGCCGCAGCCTGCTGCGGCAGCTGGCGGGCCTGCGCCGGTCCGCGCTGGAGCTCGCCGACGACCAGCTGCCGGCCGTCATGGCCCGGCTGCGGGACGGCGAGGACGTGGACGTCAGCAGCGCGGCGGCGCCCTTGGAGCCGGGGGCGGACGAGTTCGGCCAGGTTCGCGAGGCATTCAACGAGGTGCAGCGGACCGCGCTGGAAGCGGCCGCGGAGGAGGCACGGCTGCGCCGCGGCGTCAACGACGTCTTCCGTAACCTGGCCCGGCGCAGCCAGTCGCTGCTGCACCGGCAGCTGGCACTGCTGGACACCATGGAGCGGCGGGCCAGCGACCCGGCCGAGCTGGAGGACCTCTACCGGATCGACCACCTGACCACCCGGATGCGCAGGCACGCCGAGAGCCTGATCATCCTGTCCGGAGAATCACCGGGGCGCGGCTGGCGCAATCCCGTTCCGCTCATCGACGTGCTGCGGGCGGCGGTGTCCGAGGTGGAGGACTACACCCGGATCCGGGTCACCACCGGCACCGGCGCCTCGCTGGCCGGGCACGCCGTCGCCGACGTCATCCACCTGCTGGCCGAGCTGGCCGAGAACGCCACGATCTTCTCCCCGCCCAATACCCCGGTCCGGGTGCACGGCGACGTGGTGGGCCGCGGTTACGCGATCGAGATCGAAGACCGCGGACTCGGCATCGCCGAGGACAAGATCGCGCAGATCAATCACAGCCTGGCGCATCCGCCGGAGTTCGACCTGTCCGGCAGCGAGCAGATGGGACTGTTCGTGGCCGGGCGGCTGGCCCAGCGGCACGACATCCGCATCTCACTGCGGCCGTCGCCGTTCGGCGGGACGACCGCGATCGTGCTGATCCCCGCTGAGCTGGTGGTCGAGGACGAGCGCTACCAGCCTGGGCTGCCCGGCTCCTGGGAGCAGGACCGGCCGGTACGGCTGGCCCGCCGGTCACCGGCGCTGCACCGCGGCGCCGCGGCGGCGCTCGCGCACAAAGGCTCTCCGGCCACGGCGGGCGAGCTGCCGTCGGCAAGCATCCTGGCGCCGGCTGACTGGCCGACCTCGGCGGGCGGGCCGCCGGACGGGGCGGGCGGGCCGGGCCTGGCCCGGCTCAGCCTGGCCGACAGCACCGGACCGGCCGATGGCACCGGGGACAGCGCCGCGGGACGGTCCGCTGTCCTGGCCGGCGAGGACGCCGCGCTGCGGGCCGGCCAGGACGAACTGGCCAGCGACGGCGACCCGGATGGCGATCGCGACCTGGCCGGCTGGCCGGAACCGCCCGCCGGGCCGGCCTTCGGCGGGCGCGATGACCTGGCTGGCAATCCCGGTGCCGGGCAACTGCCGGCCGCTGCCAGCGGGCTGTCGCCGGCCGGCGCCGACGACGGGCCCGCCGCCGGGAACCTGGGCGCCGCAGGGCCGGCCGGCCGCGCAGCGACCCGCAACCCCGCAATACCCCGGTTCCGCTCGCGCGAGTCGCCGCTGCCGCGAGTGCCGTTCGCCTCGGGCCGGGTGCAGCCGCCCACGGCAGCCGACGAGACCGGCCCGCTGAGTCCGGTTGCCAGCAGCGTGGAGGTACCGGGCGTCGCCCTGCCGCTGCCGGCCCGGGTACGCCAGGCAAGCCTCGCGCCGCAGCTGCGCGAGTCCGGGCGGGCGGGCAGCGGCGCCACCGCGAAGGCACCGTCGCCGGAGGCAGCGCGCAGCACCATGGCCGCGCTGCAGCGCGGCTGGGAGCGCGGCCGCGATGACTCAGGCGGCGCGGGCAGTTCCGACGCCGGCCATGCTCCCTCGCCGCAGGACCCGTCGGCGGCGGCCGGCTGGCCGGCCGGGCCCGATTCGCCGGACCCCGCGGCCGCGCCGCCAGCCGGCGACAGCGACGGCCACTGATCACACTGGCGTGTCCCGGCCGGGACCAGGGCAGAAAGGGGGAAGCATGAGCCGCGTGCGCGAGCTCGACTGGCTTCTCGATGATTTGGTGGCCCGGGTGGTCGCCATTGACAATGCTGTCATCCTGTCCCGGGACGGCCTGGCCATCGGCGCCTCGGCCAGCCTGAACCGGGAGGACGCCGAGCACCTGTGCGCGGTCGCGGCCGGCTTCCAGAGCCTTTCTCGCGGGCTCGGCCGGCAGTTCGGCGGCGGGAATCCGCGGCAGACCATCGTCGAGCTGGAATCAGCCTTCCTGTTCGTTACCGCTGCGGGCGAGGGCTCCTGCCTCGCAGTGCTCGCTTCCGCTGACGCCGACGCGGGCCAGGTGGCCTACGAGATGGCGGTCCTGGTCAAGCGCGTCGGGGAGCATCTGGGCGTCAGCCCGCGGCCGATGGTGCCAGCGACCGCGGAACCGGAGTAACACCCGATGGGATCCGGTACCAGCAAATGGCTTGACCATGACGCCGGGCCGGTGGTCCGGCCGTACGCGCTCGTCGGCGGCCGGACCCGGGCCGGGGACGAGACCTTCGAGCTGATCTGCATGATCACTGCAGTCCGCCGCCCGCGTGACGGCGTTCAGGATCTCGAGCCCGAGCACCTGGCGCTGCTGCACCGGTGCCGGATCCCGACCTCGGTGGCCGACCTGGCCGCCGCCGAGGACCTGCCGGTCGGCGTGGTCCAGATCCTGCTCGCCGACCTGCGCGAGCGCGGCCTCATCGCGGTTCACCATCCCGCGGTCAGCCGGCTGGCTGACCCGCAACTGCTGAAGGAAGTGGCTGATGGGCTACGCAAGCTCTGACCAGGCACAGCCGCAGCAGGTACCGGTCGCGATCAAGATCCTGGTGGCCGGCGGCTTCGGCGCAGGCAAGACCACGCTGGTCGGCACGGTTTCGGAGGTCCGCCCGCTGCGCACGGAGGAGCGGCTGAGCTCGCTGTCGGAGCGAGTGGACGTGACCGTCGGCGTGGAGCGGAAGACCACGACCACCGTCGCGATGGACTTCGGCCGGATCACCATCCGCGAGGACCTGGTGGTCTACCTGTTCGGCACGCCCGGGCAGGAGCGCTTCTGGTTCATGTGGGACGAGCTGGCGCTCGGCGCCCTCGGCGCGGTCGTGGTGGCCGACACCCGCCGGCTGGCCGAGTGCTTCCCCGCCGTGGACTACTTCGAGCAGCAGGGCATGCCGTTCGTCGTGGCGGTGAACTGCTTCGAGGGTGCGGCACGCTACCATCCGGACGCCGTGCGCACGGCGCTGGACCTGGACCAGGACGTGCCGGTGATCCTGTGCGACGCCCGCCGCCGGACCTCCAGCCGCGACGTCCTGGTCACCCTGGTCGAGCACGTGCTGCACCTGACCACCGGCCGGCCGGACTACGCCGGCGTGCAGAGCTAGCCGCGGCAGGGCCGCCTCAGGTCCGCCAGATCAGCACCAGCGCGCAGTCGTCGCTGGTGCGCGCCCCGCCGCCGCCCATCTCCTGCACCAGCCGCTGCGCGCCCGGCCCGAACCCGGAGGCGACCAGCCGGTCAGCGGCGCCGAGCAGCCGGTCGATGCCCGCGTCGATGTCCCGTCCCGGCGCTTCCACCAGCCCGTCGGTGTACAGCATCAGGGCGTCCCCGGGCCGCAGGTGCCCGTGCTCGGGTACCGCCCGCAGGTCCGCGACGACGCCGAGCACGATGCCGCGGGCGCGGGTCAGCCGCCAGGTGCCGCTGCCCGCTTCGAAGTGCGCCGCCGGCGGGTGACCGGCCGACGAGACGAAGTACTCGCCGGTGGCCAGGTCGACGGTGAGGTGCACGGCGGTGACGAATCCCTCCCCCGGCACTCCGCGCCCCAGGTAGGCGTTGCACGCGGCGAGGAATTCCTCCCGCGGCACCGAGCCGAGCAGGCCGCCGAATGCACCCGACAGCAGCAGCGCCCGGGTGCCGGCGTCAATGCCCTTGCCGGAGACATCGACCAGCGCGAGTTCCAGCATCTTGCCGTCGCAGGCGCTGACCAGGAAATCCCCGCCGAACGAGGATCCGCCGGCCGGCCTGAGCACGGCCGCGGATCCCCAGCCGTCACCCAGCGGCGGCAGCGTGCTCTGCGCCCGCAGCCGGCCGGCCAGGTCGATCAGCATCTGGTCCCCGCGCATCCCCTGCACGCCGAGCTTGGCGCGGGTGCGGGCCAGCTCGTCGGCGAAGAAGGCAGTAATCACGATCGTGGCCACGATGCCCGGGCCGACGTGGCCGGTCAGCCAGTCGTAGCAGAGCATCACCGCGACGACGCCGAACAGGATCCGCAGCGCCCGGGGCATCAGCAGCAGTCCGCCGGCCAGCAGTGGCAAGATCATGGCGCCCGGCGAGAACCACCATTCCGAGACCCGGACGGCGAGCGCGCCGATGACGACCACCAGCAGCGCCAGCGCGATACCGAGCCGCCGATTGCGGGTGAAGAACTGACGCCGCGCTAGTCCGCGCAGCCGCTGGCTGGCAGCCGCCGCAGCGGCTGCCAGCCGGTGCCCAGCGCGGGAAGCCATGATGGCCGCACTGTACCCGCCCGCAGCGCCGGGCGACGCTGCGGGCCCAGCCGGCCTGACCGCTCCCCGGCTGGCCGGCTGACCGCTCGCCAGCCGGTTAACCGCTCGCGCTGGGCGCGGCACCAGGGTAGGAATACGGCCATGACCGAGTCCTTCTCGATCCGCCCTGTCAGCCCGGACGAGCCCGCCGCCTTCTACGAGGTGAGCGAGCACGCCTTCAACGCAAGCTGGCCGAGCAGGGAATCGCTCGCGCATGAGCTCCTCACGTTCGAGGCCGATCGCAGCCTGGCCGCGTTCGACGGCCCGGACTGCGTCGGGACGACCGCCGCGTACACGTTCACGATGACCGTGCCTGGCGCGAGCGCCGCCACGGCAGGGGTGACGGCCGTCAGCGTGCTGCCCACCTACCGGCGGCGCGGGATCCTGGCGGCGCTGATGCGCCGCCAGCTTCGCGACATCAGCGAGCGGGGCGAGGCGCTGGCCGCGCTGTGGGCATCCGAGTCGGGCATCTACGGCCGCTTCGGCTACGGCTGCGCCAGCGAGCACCTGGGATTCACGATCCGGCGCGGCGAAGGCAGGCTGCTGCCGCCAGAAGCCGGCCAGGGCCCGGGAGCGGGCACGCTGCGGCTGCGCGCGGCAGCGCCCGAGCAGGTGCGGGCCGAGCTGACCAAGGTCTACGAGACGGCCGCGACCGCCCGGCCGGGGATGATGAACCGGGACGACCGCTGGTGGAGCTCGGTGCTCGACGATCCGGAGTTCAGCCGACAGGGCCGGACCCCGCTGCGCGCGGTCGTCGCCGAGGACGAGAGCGGCCCGCGCGGATACGCGCTGTTCGCGGCCCGGCCGGACTGGGGCGAGGACGCCATGTCGGCCGGGATCCTCACCATCCGGGAGCTGATGTGGGCCGACCCGGCCGCCTGCGCCGCAGTCTGGACGGACCTGCTGAACCGGGACCTGGTCTCGGAGGTCCGCGTGCGGCAGCGGCCCGTGGATGATCCGCTGCTTGAGCTGCTCGCCGACCGGCGCAGGTCGCGTGCCAGCCTGACCGACGGCCTGTGGGTCCGGCTCATCGACGTCCCGGCCGCGCTGGTCCGGCGGCGCTACGCCTGCGAGGTGGACACGGTGATCGAGCTGACCGACGGGCTGCTTCCGGAAAATTCAGGGCGGTGGCGGCTGGCGGCCGGCGGCCCGGACGAACCAGCCCCGGCCCGGTGCGAGCGGACTGCGGCGCCGGCTGACCTGTCGATGACCGTGCGGGGGCTCGGAGCCGGCTACCTCGGCGGGACGCGGCTCGGCGCGCTGGCCGCGGCCGGCCACCTGGCCGAGCTGCGGCCAGGGTCGGCAGCCCGGCTGTCGGCGGCGATGTCCTGGGATCCGGCCCCGTGGTGCCCGGCCATCTTCTGACCCGCCCGATGTCACACTGGCGGGAGGGAGGACGACGATGACCGGGATGAAGATCACGCTCGACGCGGCCATGCGGGCGCGTGACGTCTCGCCGGTCCGGCCGGAGGACGAGGCCGCAGCGATGGTGGCCGATGCACGGGAGAACACCAGCCCGGCGCGGCCCGCCGCACCGGCGCGGCCCGGGGCAGCCGCTGCGCGCCGCCCGGAGTCCCGGGACCGGCTGCCGGCGCCCGGCCCGGACAACCGCCGTGGCGGTCCCCGGCCCCAGCCGCCCAGACCGGGCGGACCGGGCGGACCGGGCGGACCGGGCGGCTGCGTGCCCGGCCCGGAGAGTGCCGACGACGGCAGCCAGCGCGGCCCGCGGCCGGGCGGCCGCAGCCGACCACAGCACGGCCGGCCCAAGCCCGGGCCGGGCGGGCCGGGACGGACTCCGGCCGCCCCTGCGATCAGCGGCCGGCCATCCGACGGTGCCCCGGGCGCGGGCGCTGCACAGCCAGGAGAATCCGCGCGCGGCGGGCCTGGCGCGGGAGCGGGCGGGCCAGGGGCAACTGCCGACGGTGAGCCCGGCGCAGGGATAGCAGGGCGCGGCGCAGCTGCCGACGGCATTCCCGGCACAGGCACCGCAGAGCCAGGCGCACCTGACAGCCGCGGACCCGGCGCGGGTCCCGCATCGCGGTCCGCCCGGGAGGAGCAGGCCGCCCGCGGCCAGCCACCCGCAGGCCCGCGCCCGGCGCACCGCCGCGCGCGGCGGCGGACCCGGCGCAAGTAACGGGCTCGGCGACCCAGTTCGCCGAGCCCTCGTCGGCTCGCCTGCGGCCGGGCGTCAGCCAGGAACGAGAGGGACGACGATGGCAGTTTCTTCCTAATATCTCGCCAAAGGCGGTCAAGGGCGAGCCGAGCGCGATCCAGGGCCGCGGGCTGCATGCGGTCACCGCGATCGGCACGGGCGAGATCGTGGCGATCAAGGGCGGCCACATCGTCGACTCCGCCACGCTGCAGGCGCTGCCCGAGCCGCAGAACGGCTCGGATGTGCAGATCGCCGATGACTTCTTCCTCGCCGCGCTCACGGCGGAGGAATATGAGCCGGTCATGCTGTTCCTGAATCACTCCTGCGAGCCCAACGTCGGTTTCGCGGGCAACATCGTGCTGGTCGCGATGCGCGATATCGCGACCGGGGAGGAACTGACGACGGACTACGCGCTGTTCGACGACTCCGACACCGTGATGGCCTGCCACTGTGGCACGCCGTCGTGCCGGGGCACGGTCAGCGGCCGGGACTGGCGCCGGCCTGAGCTTCAGCAGCGCTACGGCCCGCATTTCTCCTGGTACCTGCAGCACAAGATCGCCGCCGGGTAGCGGCCCGGCAGGCAGCTCAGAACTGCAGCGCCTTGGTCTCCAGGTACTCCTCCAGGCCGTGCGCGCCCAGCTCCCGGCCGTAGCCTGACTGGCCGAAGCCGCCGAACGGCGCGAGCACGTTCCATGCGCCGCCGTTGATCTCGACCTGCCCGGCCCGCAGCTGGCGGGCGACCGCCACGGCATGGTCCTGGTCCGCCGACCAGACCGCGGCGGCCAGGCCGTAAGGCGTGCCGTTGGCGATCTCGACGGCCTGCGCCTCGTCCTGGTAGGGCAGCACGGACAGCACCGGCCCGAAGATCTCCTCCTGCGCGATCGTCATCTCCGGCGTGACGTCGGCGAAAACCGTGGGCAGCACGTAGGCGCCCGTCGGCAGGCCGTCCGGGCGGCCGGTTCCGCCGGTCACCAGCCGGGCCCCTTCGGCGATGCCGCGCTCGATGTAGCCGACCACCCGGTCGCGCTGCGCCTGCGACGCCAGCGGGCCCATCCGGGTGTTCTCATCACCGGGGTCTGCGGGCTGATAGCGCTCCGCCTGCTTGGCGGCATGCTCGACCGCCTCGTCGTAGCCGTCCTGGTGGACCAGCATGCGCGTCAGCGCGTTGCAGCTCTGCCCGGCGTTGATGAACGCCTTGGCCACCCCGACCTTGACGGCGGTCGCGAGGTCAGCGTCGGGCAGGATCACGTTGGCCGACTTGCCGCCCAGCTCCAGCGTCACCCGCTTGACCGTGCCGGCCGCCGCCTGCGCGACCCGCCGCCCCGCGGCCACCGAGCCGGTGAAAGACACCAGGTCGATGCCCGGGTGCCCGGCGATGGCCTCGCCGGTGACCGGGCCGGTGCCGCTGACCAGGTTGAACACCCCGGCGGGCAGGCCGGTCTCGGCCAGGATCCCGGCAAGCTCGTAGGCGGCCAGCGGCGCCAGCTCGCTCGGCTTGACCACGATCGGGCAGCCAGCTGCCAGCGCGGCGGCCACCTTGATCACGATCTGGTACAGCGGGTAGTTCCACGGCGTGATCGCGCCCGCCACGCCGGCCGGCTCCCGCACGACCAGCGAATTCGCGACCCGCTCGCCGGCGAAGTCATAGCTGCCCAGCAGCTCGACGTAGCTGGCCAGCACCGCCAGCGGACTGCCGACCTGCACAGACCGGGCGAACTTCACCGGGGCGCCCATGTCGGCACTGATGGCAGCCGCGACCGCATCGGCGCGCTCGGCGAGCAGCTGGCAGGCCGCATCCAGGTAGCCGGCCCGCTCAGCCGGCGCCGTGACCGACCAGCCGGGGAACGCGTCGCGGGCCGCGGCCACGGCCGCGTCGACGTCGGCCGGGTCACCAGCGGGCACTTCGTCGATGACCGCGCCAGTGGCGGGGTTCAGCACCGCGATCGCGGTATCGGCCGCTGACGGGACCCAGCGGCCGCCGATGTAATTGCTGCGCATGCCGTCCATCCTCGCGCATGCGCCGCGGCCCGGCGAGAGCGGAGATCCCGTGCCGCGCGCTGCCAGCAATGCAGCAGTTAGGGCGAGACGCCACTTCATTTCGTGATACAACGCTTCCGTTACGTAATCAGATGTGCTCCGTGACGCCCGTCAACCACCCGGGAGGCGACCCGAAAGGGGAACGGGATGACTCACCAAGCGCGGGACAGCTACCCGCGCCAGCGAGCGGCCCGGCACGCTGCCGGGCTGGCAGCGGGCCGGCCGCCGCTGCGCATCCGGGCCCGCCGGGTGCTGCGGCTGCTGGCCGCGGCGGCCAGCCTGGCCGCCGGGCTGTGCCTGATCGTCGCGCTGATCGCGATCGTCGTGACGGTCACCAGGCCGGCTTCGGCTTCGGTGTCCGCAACGGTCGCAGCGCGCGCCGAGCCGACGGCCAGCGCATTCCGCGGGCACGGCACCGCGGCGCTTCAATTTGCGACCGCCGGCCAGGCGTGGCAGCTGAACTGGTCGTTCCGCTGCGCCGGACTCTCCCGGGGCAGCCAGCGGGGCCCGGCCGGCCGGCGCCGCGGCCCCGCCATCCGGGCCGCGGCCTCCTGCCGCGCCGCAGCGCGCAGTCGGCCACGGCCCCGCAGCCCCGTCAGCCGGAAGACCGGGCCGGTCAGTCGAAGATCGGGTCCCGGGTCCGGGTCCGCTTCAGCTCGAAGAACCCGTCGGTACCCGCCACCAGCAGCACGCCGTCCCAGAGCCTGGCCGCCGCCTCGGCACGCGGGATCGGCGAGATCACCGGCCCGAAGAACGAGACACCGGACACCGAGATGACCGGGGTACCGACCTTGTAGCCGACCCGGTCCATCCCGTCGTGGTGCGAGACCCGCAGCGCCTCGTCGTACTCGGTCGAGTCAGCCGCGTCGGCCAGCTCGGCCGACAGGCCCGCCTCGGCCAGCGCGGCCTCGTAGGTGGCCCGGCTGCGCTCGGCCTTCTCGTGGTGGAACCGGCTGCCCAGCGCGGTGTACAGCGCCAGCAGCACCTCCGGCCCGTACTTCTGCTCGGCCGCGATGCACACCCGCACCGGCCCCCAGGCCGTGCGCATCAGCTCCCGGTACCGCTCGGGCATGTCCTCCTTGCCCTCGTTCAGCACGGCCAGCGACATCACGTGCCAGCGGACCGACACCGGGCGGACCTTCTCCACCTCCAGCATCCACCGGGAGGCGATCCACGCCCACGGGCAGATGGGGTCGAACCAGAAATCGACTTGGGTAGGCTCCTGAGTCGTCATAACCTCTCCTCGCCAACGGTTACACGTGCCGACAACCGGCAGCCGCTGCCGGGCATTCCGGCGGCGGCACACAACGCCGGGCGCTCCGGCCGGGAAGGACACCGAACCGTGCCCAATACCACTGGGCTGAACACCGCCGGGCCGGAAGGCACGGGGCCAGGCGGCGGTCATGCTAGCAACCTCACCCGGGCGGAGGCAGCCGAGCGGGCCCGGCTTCTGACGGTGGACTCCTATCGCGTGCAGCTGGACCTGACCGGCAGCGATACCACGTTCGGCTCGGTCACCACGGTCAGCTTCCGGTGCACCCGCCCCGGGACAGGCACCTTCATCGACCTGTCCGCGCCGCAGCTGCGCGAGATCACCCTGAACGGGGCGCAGGTGCCGGTCAGCCGGTTCGACGGCAACCGGATCGCGCTGGACGAGCTAGCCGAGCGCAACGAGCTGCGGGTCGTCGCGGACTGCGCCTACTCGCGCAGCGGCGAGGGCCTGCACCGGTTCGCCGACCCAGCGGACGGCGCCGTGTACCTGTACTCCGACCTGGAGACCTTCGACGCGCACCGGATCTATGCCTGCTTCGACCAGCCCGACCTGAAGGCGGCGTTCGAGCTGACGGTCACTGCGCCAGCGGACTGGCGGGTGATCTCCAACGCCGCGCCGGACGGACAGCCGCAGGACCAGCCGGGCGGCGCCCGGCTGTGGCGGTTCCCCGCTACCGCGGTACTGCCGACATACGTCACCGCGGTCGCGGCCGGCCCCTACCACGAGGTCCGCGACTCCCACGACGACATCCCGCTGGGCATCTACTGCCGCCAGTCCCTGGCGCAGTTCCTCGACCCGGACGAGATCTTCGAGGTCACCCGGCAGGGCTTCGGCTACTTCCACGCGGCGTTCGGCCGCCGCTACCCGTTCGGGAAGTACGACCAGCTGTTCGTGCCCGAGTTCAAGGCCGGCGCGATGGAGAACGCCGGCTGCGTCACGTTCCTGGAGGACTACATCTTCCGGTCGCGGGTGACCGAGTCGGCCCGCGAAGCGCGGGCCTCGACGATCCTGCACGAGATGGCGCACATGTGGTTCGGCGACCTGGTCACCATGCGATGGTGGGATGACCTGTGGCTGAACGAGTCGTTCGCCACCTGGGCCGAGAACGTCGCGCAGGCCGAGGCGACCCGCTGGACCGGCGCCTGGACCACTTTCGCCCAGGTGTGGAAGGCGTGGGCCTACCGGCAGGACCAGCTGCCCTCGACGCACCCGATCGCCGCTGACATCCCCGACATCGCGGCCGTCGAGGTCAACTTCGACGGCATCACCTACGCCAAGGGCGCGGCGGTGCTCAAGCAGCTGGTCGCCTATGTGGGCCGGGACAACTTCCGCACCGGAGTCCGCGCCTACTTCGAGCAGCACGCCTACCGCAACGCCACCCTGCACGACCTGCTCGCCGCACTTGAGGCTGCCTCCGGCCGGGACCTGGCGTCCTGGTCCAAGGCGTGGCTGGAGACCGCGGGCGTCAACACGCTACGCCCCGAGTACGGGGCTGACGCCGACGGCCGGCTGACGGGCTTCGCAGTCCGCCAGGAGGCCCCGGCCAGCCATCCGGTGCTGCGCCCGCACCGGATCGCGATCGGCCTGTACAACCGGACCGCCGAGGGGCTGACCCGGACCCGGCGGGCCGAGGTGGACATCACCGGCGAGCGGACCGCAGTGCCCGCGCTGGACGGGGAGCCCGTTCCCGACCTGGTGCTGGTCAACGACGACGACCTCAGCTACGCCAAGATCCGGCTCGACGAGCGCTCGCTGGCCACGCTGACCGGCGGGATCGGCACGTTCACCCAGCGGCTGCCGGCCGCGCTGTGCTGGTCGGCGGCCTGGGACATGGTCCGGGACGGCGAGATGGCCGCCCGCGACTACGTCAGCCTGGTGCTGTCCGGCGCGGACTCGATCGACGGCATCACCGTGCTGCAGACCGTGCTGCGGCAGGCCGCCGCGGCGGCCCGGCGGTTCGCCGACCAGGGCTGGCGGCCGACCGGGCTGGCGCGGCTCGCCGCGGCGCTGCGCGAGCTGCTGATGGCGGCCCGGCCCGGCTCTGATCATCAGGTCGCCTACGCCAGCGCGTTCGCCGGCGTTGCCACCAGCCCCGGTGACCTGGCTCTGCTGGCCGCGCTGCTGGACGGCAGCACCACGATCGAGGGCCTGGCCGTCGACACCGAGATGCGCTGGCGGCTGCTGCACCGGCTGGTGAGCCGGGGCGCGGCCGGACCGGAGCAGATCGCTGCCGAGCTGGCCCGGGACGCCACCGACGCGGGCGAGCGGCATGCCGCTAGCTGCCGGGCCGTGATCCCGCAGCCGGAGGCCAAGGAGGTCGCCTGGCAGCAGATCGTGTCCGGCACGCTGACGGGCGCCATGTGCCGCGCCACGCTCGCGGGCTTCGCCGCCGCGGACCAGGACGAGCTGCTGGCCCCCTACGCCGAGCGGTACTTCGCGGTCGTCGCGGACGTGTGGCGTGACTGGAGCCCGGACATGGCCCAGCGGTTCGCCGAGGATGCCTACCCGAGCAGCGTCATCAGCCAGCAGGCCATCGACGACGCCGACGCGTACCTGGCCCGGACCAGCCCGCCGGCCGCGCTGTGCAGGCTGATCACCGAGGGCCGTGACGACACGGCCCGGGCGCTGCGCTGCCGCCAGCGGGACGCCGCCGCCGGCTGACCGACAGCGCGACAGGCGGTCAGGGCGTCCGGGATGCGTCCCGGGCCAGGCCGTCGCGCACCGCGCTGGTCACCTCGTGCACGAGCGGCACGGCCGGCAGGTCCTCCAGCAGGACAGCCCGGCCGTCAGCGTCGCACAGCGGGATCTGCCAGTTCGGGTACTGGTCGCTGGTGCCGGGCATGTTCTGCGCCCGGGTGTCGCCGACCGCGTCGGCCAGCGAGACGCCGATCAGCACGGCCGGAGTGCGGGCCAGGTAGCCGTACAGGGCCACGGTGAACTCGGCCGCGCCCGGCAGCGGCCCGGGCGGCAGCAGGCCCGCGCCGACCAGGGCCTCGTGCCAGCGCGTGAGCATCTGCCCGGCGCTCTCCCGCTCGGTCTCCTCATCCCCGGTCAGCAGGCCCAGCCGGGCCCGGACGCGGACCTGCTCGCCGGTCACGAAGGCCGCCACTGGCGGCAGGTCATGGCTGCCGACGGTGGCCATGCAGCCCCGGCGCCAGTGCCGCGGCGCCAGCGGGGAGCCGTCCGGCTCGCGGGCGAACCACAGCAGCATCGTGCCGAGGACGCCGCTGCCGGCCAGGTACTCGGTGATCCACGGCTGCACCGTGCCGAGGTCCTCGCCGACCGCCACCGCCCCCGCGTGCCCGGCGGCCCGGGCCAGTGCCCGCACCGACGCATGGTGGTCGTAGCGCACGTAGGCGCCGCGGTCCGGTGACATCCCTTCCGGGATCCACCACAGCCGCATCAGCCCCATCACGTGGTCCACCCGCAGGCCGCCCGCGTGCCGCAGCACCGCCCCGAACAGCTGCGCCAGCGGCTCGTAGC
This sequence comes from Streptosporangiaceae bacterium, assembly GCA_052143655.1. Classification (GTDB taxonomy): domain Bacteria; phylum Actinomycetota; class Actinomycetes; order Streptosporangiales; family Streptosporangiaceae; genus CAVSUR01. The sequence continues at coordinate 40,704 of JBKQSL010000107.1, forward strand.
CTGCCGCCGCCAGCCGCTGCGGATGCCACGGCGGCTGCGCCCAGTCCTGGCCGAGCTGGTTGAACCCGTCCGGCGGGGCGCCGACGCTGATCCCGCGGACGAAAAGATCCTGGCGCGCCCACGCGTCGGCGCCGCCGGGGTTGGCGCCCACGGCCAGGTCCGTGATGATCCCGAGGCTCATCCCCGCCGCCAGCGCGGCCTGCTGGGCGGCGGCCAGCTGCTCGTCGGCCAGCCACTGCAGCCAGGCGTGGAAGTCCGCCTGCCGCGCCAGCGGGCCGACTGCGATCACCTCGGCGGCGCGCGCCGGGTCGGCCAGCTCGCCCGGCCAGTCCCGCCAGTTTGGCCCGTGCTGCCCGGCGAGCGCGCACCAGTGCGCCCAGCCGGTCAGCTCGGCTCCCTCGCGCTGGACGAACCCCTGGTAGGCGCGCTCCCGGGCGGCACTGCGCGGGCGGCCGTAGATGATCCGGAGGGCCGCTCGCTTCGCGGTCCACACGGCGTCCCGGTCGATCAGGTCCGGGACACCGTTGCGGGTGCGCAGCGGCGCCGCCAGCGCCTGGATCTGCGCCCGCTCAGCCTCGGCCAGCTCGCGGTACTCGGGAATGTCCTCGATGCGCAGGTACAGCGGGCTGACGTACCGGCGGGTCATCGGCAGGTATGGCGAGGGACTCAGCGGCGGGGCCGGCTCCGCCGCGTGCAGCGGGTTCACCAGGACGAAGTCCGCGCCGAGCCCGGCGGCGCTCCAGGCCGCCAGGTCAGCCAGGTCGCGCAGGTCCCCGTGCCCCCAGGAGCCGCGCGACCGGACCGAGTACAGCTGCACGGTGAAGCCCCAGGCCTGCCGGTCCGGGAACCGCGGTGCGGGGTCGCTAGCCGCGTCATCCTGAGCCCGGTCCCGGCTGCCGCCCAGGCTGGTCCCGCCCAGGCTGCCCCCGGCACGGCTGCCCCCGGCACGGCTACTCCCAGCAGGGCTGCTGCCGTTCAGACCCCCATCCGGGCCACTGTCACCCGGGCTGCCGCCGTCCGGGCTGCCGCCGTCCGCCGACGCGCGCGCCGACGCCGGCGCGCCAGCTGGGACGGCCGACGTCGGGGCGCGCTCGGCGGCCGCATCCAGAGCGGCGAGGATCGCCGTGAGCGTCTCCTCACTGACCTCAACGGTCTCGTCGCTGGCATTCTTGTACAACGGCGAGATTCCGGCGGCTTCGGCTCGGCGCATGAGATCGGGATCTGTCATGCCCCCATGATTGCCCGCGCGGGGCCCGCATACGCAGCCCCCCCTGCCGGACTCAGCCAGCCGGGCCAGGCCGACCCCCGTCCGGGTCGGCGGCGGGCGGGCCGCTGCTCCCGGCCGACCGGGCCAGGCCTACGCCCAGCTCGCCCACTCCCGGCCGATTCCCTGCCCGCCGTGGGCCGGCCGCCGTGATCCGGAAGACTTGGCGGTCACCGGCGACGGGAACTCCTCGCGATCATGGGCGTCTTCCCGGAACGCCGGCCGCGCGGCCGGGCAGACTCGTGCGCATGGACCCGCCCTTCGTTCCCGGCCTCGAACTGGCCCGGCTCTTCTACGCCGAGCAGGTCCGGCCGGTGCTGGACGCCGCGTTCCCTGGCCTGCTGCACTCGGCGGCACTGCTCGGCTGGGGGTCGGACGTGCTCGGTTACGACACTCCCCGGTCGACCGACCACAACTGGGGGCCCCGGCTGCAGGTATTCCTAGCCGACAGCGACGCCGGGCGGGCCGCGGAAATCACCGACGTGCTCGCCGGGCAGCTGCCCGCGGTGTTCCGCGGGCAGCCGGTGTTCTTTCCCGAGGCCGACCGGCCTGCGGCGCGGCCGCGGCACTGGGTGATGGTGACCGGGCTCGGCCGGTGGCTGACCGGGACACTGGAATTCGACCCCCGCCGCGGTGCCGGGCTGCTGGACTGGCTGGCGACGCCGACGCAGCGACTGGCCGAGGTCACCGCGGGTGCGGTGTTCCGCGACGGCCTGCCCGCCTTTAGCGCAGCCGTCGCCGGGCCCGGCGATGGCCCGGCCGACCGGGCCGGGCCCGTCGCTGCGCGCCGGGACGCCGCGGCTACCGGGACGGGCGCGCTGGCGGCGGTCCGGGCGGCGCTCGCCTGGTATCCCGACGACGTGTGGCGCTACGTACTGGCCTGCCAGTGGCGGCGGATCAGCCAGGAGGCCGCGTTCCCCGGGCGGTGCGCGGAGGCGGGTGATGACCTGGGGTCAGCCGTGATCACTGCCCGGCTGGCCCGCGACCTCATGCGCCTGGCGCTGCTGATGCACCGCCGTTACCCGCCCTACAGCAAGTGGCTCGGCACTGCGCTTGCCCGGCTGCCGGGCACCGGGCGGCTGCTGCGCTCACTCGCCGCCGCGGTAGCCGCAACGACCTGGGCGGCCCGCGAGGACAGCCTCTGCCGGGCGTACGAAATCGTGGTCGCGCTGCACAACCAGCTGGGACTGGCCGAGCCGGCGAGGCCCGCGACCACGCGTTTCCATTCCCGGCCGTACCGGGTGCCGTCGGCCGACCGGATCGAGCAGGCGCTGCTGGCCGGGGTCAGGACGACGCGGATCCGCGCGCTGCCGCCGCCCGGCGCCGCCGACCAGTTCATCGACAGCACCGACGCGCTCGGCAGCCTGCAGCCGCTGCGCTCGGCAGTCGCGGCTCAGCTTGGCCTCGGCCGCCGGGGTCAGGGGCCGGCCGCTCACGGCCGGCCGCCATGATCCGGAAGACTTAGCGGTCACCGGCGACGGGAACTCTTCGCGATCATGGGCGAACGCGGGCCGGCGGTCGGGCCGGGCCGGGACCTGGGTTACGCCGCAGGCGGGCGCGGGGCGAATGCCCGGCCTAGCCAGCAGCCGACCAGCGCCTGCAAGACGGCCACCAGCACAGTCACGCCGAAGCCGGCCGCTGCGCTGGCAGGCAGGCCAGCGAGGGCCGCGATCGCCCGGGCCGTGGCCCCGGCCGGCTGGCCGCGCAGCGCCGGCCACCACAGCGGGATTCCCCATCCAGCCACGGCGAGCAGCACGACGGCCGGGACGGCCACCCGCAGCCGCCAGCCGCCGGCCCGGCTGGCGAACCCGGCCAGCCCGCCGACGACGAACGGCGCGAACCACAGGCCGGCCGCGGCCCCGCCGATCAGCAGCAGCACGCCGGCCAGCCAGGCCGCCACCCAGGCGGCGACCGGCCCGCGGTGCTGAGGCCGCGCGAACGACGGGCGAAGCGGGACGGGCCGCCGGGGCGCGCCTGGGCCTGGCGCGGACATCCGGCCGAGCCGGTATGCGCCGGGCTTGCCCAGCCGGCCGGGATCAGGCATGCCCGCCTCCCGAGAGGGACACCGAATCCGCCGCTGGCCGGCTAACGCAGGCGGCACGCACCGCGCCGCGCGCGGATCGGCCTGTCACGGGCGCAGCTCCCAGCGGATCGGGCCGGATGTGCGGCCGGCCGGCGGGACCGGCAGGTACCGGCCGTTCCACCAGTCGGAGATCAGGTTCTCGTACCACGGCGAGGCCGGGTTCTCGCTCTGCCCGCCCGGGTAGATGCCCTCCGCCACGGGGACGCCGGGCGCCGACCAGCCGGCGATCATCCGCCAGCTCGGGCCCTGGCGGGCGATAAGGCCGCCGTCAGCCGCATCCACCGTGAACGGGTCGCCGCCGGCCGGCCTGGGCCCGTAGCCGAGTGCGGCCGCCTGGGTCAGTGCGGGGAACTGCCTGCTGTGCAGCCGGCCCCAGGCCCAGCTGCCGGGCGAGCCGCCCAGCCGGGCGTGCAGGTGACCGACCGCGGCCGCGAACGCGGCCCGCATCGCGGCGGCGGCGTCCCGGGCCGGGCCGCCGGGCGGGGTGAACGCGGGGTTCCGCTGGTCGTGCAGGGTCCAGGCCTCGAGCACCTGGTCAAGGCTGGCCTGGTCGGCGGAGACCGACAGGCCGTGCCGGTCGGTGCCGACCGGCACGTGCCGCGCCGACCACCACGGCCTGAACACCGCCGACAGGTAATCGCCCCAGAACGTCCACCACAGCGAGGCGGCCGCCGAGCCGGCGGTCATCGACTCGTTCCAGCCCGCCATCAGCTGCACCGCCTGCCGCTGCTGGCCTGCCAGCGGCGGCTGCCGCAGCGCGGCCAGCAGCCGGGGCACGATCCGCACCGCCAGCCGGTCGGTCAGGCTGGTCTGCAGGGCCGCGAAGCTGGCCGGCCGCATCCCGGAATGAGCGGTCAGGTAGGCGTACTCCTCGCTGGCCCGGTAGCCGGGATCGAAGTCGTTGGCCGTGGTGCCGATGAAGTAGGGGTAGGAACCGCTGACCGGTCGCTGGTTCGCTGTCGCGACGACATGGCCCGGCGGGTCGTAGACCTGCGGGATCGCCGTGTACGGGATGACCCCGGCGACGTCGTCGGCACCGGTGCCGGACAGCGGCAGCCAGGGCTGGCCGTGGCGGACCAGCGGACAGTACCCGGCCGAGATCGCGCCGATGTTGCCCCGGTCGTCGGCGTAGACGAAGTTCTGGGTGGGCGCCCGCCAGCTGGCCAGGGCCGCGCGGAACTGGGCGAAGCTGCTGGCGGTGTTGATGGCCAGCAGCCCCGCCACGTCGGGCGAGGGCACGTTGCCCATCCAGTCGACGGCCTCGGTCTGCCCGGCCTGCGTCATGATCGGCCCGTGCACGGTCGTGCGCACGGTCAGGCGCTCGGTGGCGGCGCCGCGCACCGGGATCGAGTAGCGGTACTCGCCCATCGCGCGCCACCGGCCCCGCCAGAAATACTGCCCGGGCCGCCGCGGGCTGGTGCGCTCGGTGTAGAAGAGCGTGGACTGGTTCTGCGTGTCGGTCAGCGACCAGGCGATGTGCTGGTTGTGCCCGATCAGGACGGCGGGCAGGCCCGGCACGCTGACCCCGGTGACGGCCAGCCCCGGCGCCGACATGGCCACCTGGTACCAGACCGACGGCAGCGTCTGCGGCAGGTGCGGATCGCCGGCCAGCAGCGCGCGCCCGCCGGCGACCCTCGGGCCGTTCGCGGCCCAGGCGTTGCTGTCCGGGTAACTGTGCAGCTGGCCTGGCGGCAGCGCGCGCACCTGGGCCAGCAGGTCCGCGGCTGCCCGCGCCACGGAGCGGGACACCCGGCCCGGCCGCGGCCAGGCGGCAGCCGCCGGCCCGGACCGGCTCCCGGCGGCCCGCCTCCGCACAGCGAGCCCCCGGACAGCCGGAACCCGGACAGCCGGAACCCGGACAGCCGGAACCCGGACAGCCGGAACCCGCTCAGCGGCGGTCCGGGCCCCCGGCCCGCGGCCGGCCGTCCCGGCGGAGGTCACCACCGCCCCGCTCGTGACCAGCGGAGCGATGCCGCGATTGCGGTACGGCCCGGGGTCGTAAGGGTTCTGCTGGTTGGCCGGCCGGACCGGGAACCAGGCCATGGTCCGCCAGATCCCCAGCGACCGGTCCAGCAGTGCGTAGTCCAGCGGCATGGTCGTGAAGTCGAGTTCCTGGGTCAGGTCGCCCTGCACCGCCAGGCTGTCGACCGGCGTCCAGTCGGACGGGTAGACGCCCGTCATCGAGAACAGCGCCGGCCACTGCCCGCTGGCGCGGGCCCGGGCCAGGTAGTCGTTGACGCCGCGGGCGTACCCGAGCAGCGCCTGCGCGGCCGGGCTGGACCGCGGCGTGTCCGCCCATTCCCGCCGGGCCGTGCGCAGCAGGCCGAGCCGCAGCTCGAACTTGTCGGAGGCCACCGCCGCCGGCCCGGCCAGCTGGGCCAGCCGGCCCTCGGCGAGCCTGCGCTCCAGGTCCATCTCGCCGAGCCGGAACTCCGCGTGCAGGTAGCCCAGGGCCAGCGCCGCATCATCGGTGCTGGCGGCCGTGATCGAGGCCAGGCCCTCGCGGGTGAACGTGACCCGCGCCGGATGCGCCAGCCCGGCCACGGTCAGCGTCTGCGAGCCGGGCAGCGTGCCCCCGGCCGCGGACGTCCAGGCGCCGTGCCAGGGGTCCAGGGCCGGGCCGAGCGGGGGCACCGTGCCGTAGCCCGCGGCGAGCAGCGCGAGCAGCGCGGCGCTGACGCATGCGGCGACAGCCACCCCGGCGCCGCGCCGGATCCGCCGCGGCCACTCCGGCCGGCCGGCCGGCCGGAAAGCGCGGGGCTGCACCACCGGATCACCTCCGCTTCGCCCCGCGGCCACGGTGCCGCGCGCCGGACATCAGCTATCCGCATGCTAGAGCGGCAGGCGACCGCTGCGCAGCAGGGAGGTGCCCCGCCGCGCCCGGCGGCACCGCGCCCGGCAGCACCGGGTCAGGACGCGGCGGACGTCCTCGCGGACTGGGCAGCCTGCTGGGCCATCGCTGCCGCGGCGCTGCCCTCCAGTTCCAGCCGCGGCACGATCGGCTCCAGGAACCGCGGCATCCACCAGGCGCGCACCCCGAGCAGCGACATCACCGACGGGACGAGGACCATGCGGACCAGCGAGGCGTCGATGAGCACCGCGAACGCCATCCCGATCGCGAGCATCTTCACGGTGGGGTCGGAGTCCAGCACGAAGCTGGCGAACACCACCACCATGATCGCCGCTGCGGTGGTTATCACCCGGGCCGTGCCGCCGATGCCGATCGCCACGCTGCGGTGGCTGTCGCCGGTGGCGATGTAGCTCTCATGCACCCGCGACAGCAGGAACACCTCGTAGTCCATCGACAGGCCGAACACGATCGCGAACACCAGCATCGGCACGTACGCGGGAATCGGCAGCGTGGTCTGCAGCCCGATCAGGCTGGCTCCCCAGCCCCACTGGAAGATCGCGACGATCACGCCGTAGGCAGCGCCGATCGACAGCAGGTTCAGCACCGCGGCCTTGGCCGCTATCACCACCGACCGGAAGGCCACGGTCAGCAGGATGAACGAGATGCCCACCACGGCCAGGATCAGCCAGACCATCCGGCTGGTGATCCGATCGGTGAAATCGACCGTCGCCGCCGTCGTGCCCGTGACGTAGGTGGTGGCGTGCTCCTTGGGCAGCACGTCGTCGCGCAGTCGCTTCACCAGGCTCGCCGTGGCGGGTGCCTGCGGCCGCGTGGCGGGGATCGCGGTGAGCACCGCGGTGGTGCCCGCGGAGTTCACGCTGGGCGGGGCCACCGCCGCGACCCCTGAGGTGGCCGCGACGTCCTTGCTCAGCTGGCTCAGCAGCGCCTGGTTGTCCGAGCTTGACTGCCTGGGCAGCTTGACCACGATCACCAGCGGGCCGTTGACGCCGACGCCGAAGCCCTCGCTGATCAGGTCGTAGGCGCGACGGCTGGAGTCCGATGTCGGGTTGGTGCCGTTGTCCGGCTGGCCGAGCGTGATGGAGAACAGCGGAATGGCCAGTACCACCAGCAGCGCCACGCTGGCGATTGCCCACGGCCAGGGCCGCTCGCTGACCTTGCGCCCCCACCGGGCGAACGCGCTGTGCTCGTGCCGCTCGTGGGCAGCGTCCGCGGTCTGCGCCGCCTGCTGCTGGCCGGTGAGCCCGGCCCGCCGGGCCTCGCGCCGGGCCGACAGCGCCCGGATGTGGCCCCCCACCGTGCCCAGGAACGCGGGCACCAGCGTCAGCGCCGCCGCCATCGTGACCAGCACGACCAGCGCCGCCGCCAGGCCGAGCGAGCCGACGAAGCCAACCCCCGAGACGTACAGTCCGAGGATCGCGACGACCACGGTGCTGCCAGCGACCACGATCGCCGCCCCGGAGGTGCCCTCGGTCAGCGAGATCGACATGCTGATGTCCATCCCGGCATCGACCTGCTCGCGGTGCCGGGCCACCAGGAACAGCCCGTAGTCCACCGCGACGCCGAGGCCGAGCAGGGTGGCGATGGTCGGCGCGGTCGTCGGGAACGTGATGACCGACGCGAGCAGGCCCACCAGCGACAGGCCCGCGCCGACGCTGAAGATCGCCGACACCAGCGGTATCGCTGCCGCGATCACCGAGCCGAACATGAACAGCAAGAGCACCAGCGCGCACGTCAGGCCGATGACCTCCGACTTGAGGTCATGCGTGGTCTGCCCGATCTGGCCGGCGCCGCCGCCGTACTCCACCTGCAAGCCTGCGGCCCGGGCCGGCTCGACCGCCTTGTTGAGCCGGTCCAGGTAGGAGGTGTCCAGCGAGTCCGGGTTCACGTTCCAGTTCACGCTGGCGTAGGCGATGGTGCCGTCCTTCGACACCGCGCTGGAATCGTCGGCGGCGAACGGGCTCACCGCCTTGATCACGTGCGGCAGCTTGCCGACGTTCGCGGTGGCCTGGTTCACCGCGTCCTGGGCCCCGGTCAGCGTGCCCTGCCGCGCGTGGAACACGATCTGCCCGGCGTATCCGCCCTGACCCGGGAAATCGCTGTTGAGAACGTTGAGCCCGGCGGATGAATCCGTGCCGGAAACCGTGTAGTCATTGACGTATTCGCCGCCGTAAAAATGGCGTGCGCCAAGCAGGCCGGCGAGCACGACCAGCCAGCCGGCGATGATTATCCAGTGCCGCCGCGCGGCGAATCCGCCCAGGCGCTCCAGCAGTTGGTTCACCGACATAACGTGGCAGCGAGGTAACAGCTGGTCATCACCCGCACCGGGTGATGACCAGCAGCCCGGATAGACAGCCGCCGGGCAGCCGGGCCGGATCGGATCTCTGCGGACCTCCCGGCGCAGCCCGCCGGGAGGTGTCAGTCCCGGTCCCGGCGGACGGCGGAGCCGGTACGCTCTGCGGCGGGACTTTGCGCCACGCGGCGGGCCGCAGACAGCGTCAGAGCCGAGGAGCATTCGTGGGCGAGTGGGGACCAGTGCGGCAGCGTGGCCGCGGCCGGACCGGCCAGCGGGCTGGCGCGCGGGCGCTGCGCGCCATGGTGCTGGCGCTGGCTGGCTCGGCGCTGGCGGCCGGGTGCGCAAGCTCCCCCGCGAGCCACCCGGCCGCGCAGGGCAGCGGGCCCGCCAGGCCGACCGCGACCGCGCGCACGCCGACGACCAGCCAGCCGACCGTGACTGCGTCGCCGACAGCCGCGTCGGCGCCGTCGGGCGGTCGCACAGTGATCCCGGTGCCGCCGCCGCCCGCCCGGCTGCACCAGACGCGGAAGTTCCCGAGCGCGCACACCCGGGTGTTCCGCGCGGAGATGACCGACCTGTGGGCCGCGATTGTCACCGGCAGGGCCCGGCTCGGCCGCCAGGCGTTCTTCCCGATCACTGCCTACACCCAGATCAAGGCCATCTACGACCCGGCGGCCGACTGGCACGACCGGCTGTTCCACGACTTCCGGCTGGACGTCGCCGCCGCGCACCGCTACCTGGGGCGCGGGGCGCGCCGCGCCCGCCTGGTCCGGGTGATGGTGCCGGCCAGCGAGGCCGCCTGGATCGTGCCGGGGGTCTGCGACAATTCCGGCAGCTACTGGCACGTCGGCGGCGCCCGCCTGGTCTACCGGGAGCACCACCAGCTGCGGTCGATCGGGATCGCGTCGCTGATCTCCTGGCGGGGACGGTGGTACGTCGTGCATTTCGGCGCCGTGCTGCGCAGCGGTGACTACGGCATCGTCGACAGCCCGGCCGTCGGCCCGGGCATCCCCGGCCCGGCCGGCGGCTGCTGACCGCCAGCTACTGGCTGCCGCGCCGCTGAATGGCGGGCGCCGCGCCGATCACCGCAGCCAGCGATCGGCGGGCCAGCGGCGGGCCAGCAGGCCGGCCCGCCGGCAGACGGCGGCTACCACATGGCCGGGTGCCGGCCGCGCCACGGCCGGGCCGCCTCCAGCTGGGCCGACAGCGAGATCAGCGTGCCCTCCTCGCCGATTCGCCCGGCCAGCATCACGCCGATCGGCAGTCCCGCCTCGGTCCAGTGCAGCGGCAGCGTGACCGCGGGCTGGCCGGACAGGTTGTAGACGGCCGTCCATGGCGTGAACAGCTTCTGCCGCTCGAAGTTCTCGGCCGGCTCCACCTCTTCGAAGTAGCCGATGGGCGCGGGCGGTGCGGCCAGGGTCGGAGAGAGCAGCGCGTCGTAGGCGTTCAGCTGCTGCAGCGCCGGGCGCATCAGCGACTGCAGGTACGCCTGCGCGTACAGCAGGTCGACCGCGCTCAGCGCCAGGCCTCGGCCGCGCAGGTACCGGGTCAGCGGGAGCAGTTGCTCCTCCTGCTCCGGGCTGACCGGCGCCAGCGCCGCCATCGAGTACCACAGCGTCTCGAACGCCGGCACGGCCTCGGGCCGGAACGGCAGGTCGATGTCGACGACCTCGTGACCGAGGTCGGCGAGCAGCGCGCTGGCCGACTCGTAGGCGGCAATGCACTCCGGGTGCGGCTTGACGCCGGGCATGACGGTCTGCAGGGACCGGGCGATCGTCAGCCGGCCGGGCTCGCGGCTCGCGTAGCCGAGGAACGACTCGCCGGGAGCCAGCGGCGGCTGGGTGTACATGTCCCCGGGGTAGTTGCCGGCCATCACGTCGAGCAGCAGCGCGGCGTCGGCGACGGTGCGGGCGATCGGCCCGTCGGTGGCCAGCCCGCTCAGGTCGGGCATCAGCGGGCCGCCGGAGATCCGGCCGCGGCTCGGCTTGATGCCGAACAGCCCGCACGCGCTGGACGGGATCCGGATCGAGCCGCCGCCGTCACTGCCCTGCGCCGCCGGGGCGAGCCCGGCCGCGACTGCCGCCGCAGCGCCGCCGCTGGATCCGCCGGCTGACCGGGACGGGTCCCACGGGGTGCGGGCAGGCGGGCCGATCCTGGTCTCGGTGTAGCAGGGCAGGCCGAACTCCGGCGTGGCCGTCTTCCCGGTGCAGACCGATCCGCCCGCGCGCAGCGCGGCGACAACATAGTCGTCCTCTGTCGGCACGTAGTCGGCGAAGGCCATGCTGCCCAGCGTCATCCGCACGCCGGCGACCTGGTTCAGGTCCTTGATCGGGATCGGCACCCCGGTCAGCGGCGGCAGCGGCTCACTCCCGCCATCGCGGCGGCAGCCGGCGACAGCCTCGGCCGCCGCAGCGGCCTGCTCGCCGGCCAGCTCGCCGGTGACCGTGTAGAACGCCCCGACCTGAGCGTTGAGCCGGCCGATCCGGTCCAGATAATGGCTGGTCAGCTCGACCGGCGACAGCTCGCCGGACCGAATCGCCGCCGCCTGCTCGACCACTGTCAGGTCATGAAGCTCCGTCACGATACCGAACAGTAGACCGGTGCCCCGGGGCCAGCCACGATCCCCCCGATCGGTGTCGTGCTTGGGGGTTTCCTATGATCCGGATTCGGTTACGCTCAAAATGTGGAGCGGGAACCCGGCCCTGATACGGAAATGGCGCCGCATAACGCAGCCGATAATGCGCTGCCTGAGCCGGAGCAGCCGGCTGGGCAGCCATCGTCGGTGCGGATCACCGCGCCGCGGCCGGTGGTCCGTCGGCAGCCGCAGCCCCGCCGCTCGCTCGCCGACCGGCTCGCGCACGACCCGCGGCTGCCGACGTGGATCCGCCGGGCCGTCATCGCCGGTGCCGTCGGGATCGCGATCGGGATCTGGCTGAGCTGGCAGCTGGGCATCACCCTGGCCGCGCTGGTGGCGGTCGGGGACACGGTCTACCAGTCGCGGACGATGTCGGTGATCCCGGCCGCCGCCCGGGTAGCCGCGGCGCAGCGCCGCACCCGGCGGCGGGTGGCGGTGCTGCGCACCTCCGGCTACGTGGCCCTGCACGCGCGCCGTATCCCCGGCAGCAGGTCGGTCATCGATCACCTGGTGATCGGCCCGGCCGGCGTCTTCGCCGTCGACTCCGAGTACTGGGACCGGCGGCTGGCGGTCCGGGTGACCGCCGGCAACGTGCTCTACCACGGGCCGGTGAGCAAGAAGGAACGGCTGGTGCACGCCCGCTGGGAGGCTGCGCAGGCATCGCGCCTGGTCGGCGGCGCGCTAGGCCAGCCGCTGGGGGTCCGCCCGGTCATGGTGATCTACGGCCCGAAGATCCCGTGGGCGGTCACCAGCCTGCGCGGGGTCGACGTGTTCGCCGGCGGCTGGGTACGCAAGTACTTCCGCCGGCGGGCCAAGGCGATGGGCCGCCAGCGGCTGAGCTCAGCCCAGATCGCCCGGATCCACGAGGCCGCCAACAAGGTCCTGCCGCCCGTGCACTAGCGGCGGGATCGCCGCCAGCGGCCCGTCCGGCCCGATTCCGGCCATAGGCTTTCCGCACCCGGGCTGCCCGGCGGCGCGCCGCTGAGCCCGTCGCGCGCGCTAGCCGCGGCGGCACCGGCGCGCCGGGCCGCCGGCCCTGGCGGGAGGCGGCCAGTGACCGGCCCGCGGCAGCGCGGACGCGCCGAGACGCTGGGCCGCGGCGGGCGGCAGGCGGTGGCCGGCCGGCCGCCGGCCGCGGTTACCCTGTGTTTCCTCGGCACGGCGCTGACCCGCGCAGTGCCCTGTCAGCGTGATCGGCGGAAGGCGGGACGTGGCGGCGGTACGAGACTGGGTCGCGGGGGCGCGGCCGCGGACGCTGCCAGCGGCGGTGGTGCCGGTCGTGGTGGGCTCCGGGGTGGCCGCCGGCTACGGCCGGTTCTCGCTGTGGCGGGCCGCGCTCGCGCTGGTCGTCGCGCTGGCGCTGCAGATCGGGGTGAACTACGCCAACGACTACAGCGACGGGGTGCGCGGCACCGACGAGGAGCGGATCGGGCCGGCCCGGCTCACCGCGTCCGGCCTCGCCCGGCCCCGCCAGGTGCTCGCCGCAGCGCTGGCCTGCTTCTTCATCGCCTGCGCGGCCGGGCTGGTGCTGGCCGCGGTGACCTCATGGTGGCTGCTGCTGGTCGGGGTCGCGGCGGTCGCCGCCGCGTGGTTCTACACCGGCGGGTCCCGGCCGTACGGCTACCGGGGGCTCGGCGAGGTGTCGGTGTTCGTGTTCTTCGGGCTGGCCGCGGTGGCCGGCACCGCGTACGTGCAGATGCGATCGCTGACACCGCTGGCCGTGGCCGCTGCCGTGCCGGTGGGGCTGCTGGCCTGCGCGCTGCTGGTCATCAACAACCTGCGCGACATCCCGACCGACGAGGTGACCGGCAAGCGGACCCTGGCCGTGGTGCTCGGGGACCAGCGGACCCGGCTGCTGTACGGGGCCTGCATGGTGGTGCCGTTCGCCGTAGCCGTGGCCATGGCCCCGGCTGCGCCGCTGGCCCTGGTGGCGCTGATCGCGGTGCCGCTCGCGGTGCCGCCGCTGCGGCGAGTGCACGACGGCGCCGTCGGCCCCGGGCTGATCGCCGCGCTCGGCCAGACCGGCCGCCTGCAGCTCGCCTTCGGCGCCCTGCTGACCCTGGGCCTGGCCGTCCGCTTCTGACTCACCGGGTCCGGACCCGCCCTGGCTCAGCCGGGTCCGGTCCCGGCGACCCTGATCCGCCTGGCTCGCGTCAGCCGGCCGACCCGGAATCTGCCCGCGCAGCGGGCGGCTCGCCGGTGCGCGGTCCGGGCCCCGCGGGCGGGACGGTCCCGGTTCCCGGCACCGCGGCTCCCTCGGTTCCCGGCGCCGGCACCGCCGGGGCGGCAGGCGGGCCGGGCAGGCCGAGGGCGGCCAGCGCGGCCGGCACCGCCGGGTGCGGCGCGCCGTTCGGCTCGCCCGCGGTGACGGCGGCCCTGGCCGGGCCATCCGCCACGGCGGGCGTCCCGGCGCCGGCCGGCGCCCCCGCGCCGCTGCCCTGGCCCTGCTGCCCGGAAGTCCCGGCCATCCCGGCCGCCGAACCGTCGAATGCCGAGGTGATCGCCTTCAGCGCGCTGGTGAGCTCGCTCGGGATCATCCACATGGTGGATCCGCTGCCCTGCGCGAGCTGCGGCAGGGTCTGCAGGTACTGGTAGGCGAGCAGCTTCGGGTCAGGGTCTCCCTCGTGGATCGAGCGGAAGACTGTGCCGATCGCCTGGGACTGGCCCTCGGAGCGCAGGATCGCGCTCTGCTTGTCACCCTCGGCGCGCAGGATCGTGCCCTGCTTGTCGCCCTCGGCGGTGAGGATCTGCGCCTGGCGCAGGCCCTCGGCGGTCAGGACCGCCGCGCGCTTCTCCCGTTCGGCGCGCATCTGCTTCTCCATCGCGTCGATGACGCTCTTCGGCGGATCGATCGCCTTGATCTCCACCCGGGTCACCCGGATCCCCCATTTGCCGGAGGCGTCGTCCAGCACGCCGCGCAGCATCGTGTTGATCTTGTCCCGGGACGTCAGGGTCACCTCCAGGTCCATCGAGCCGATCACGCTGCGCAGCATCGTCGCGGTGAGCTGCTCGATCGCCTGGATGTAGTTGACGATCTCGTAGTCAGCAGCGCGCGGGTCGGTCACCTGGAAGAACAGCACCGTGTCGATCTTGACGACCAGGTTGTCCTCGGTGATCACCGGCTGGCCGAGGAAGGAAACCACCTGCTCCCGCAGGTCGATCAGCGGCTTGACCCGGTCGATGAACGGGACGATGATGTTCATCCCCGGCTGGAGCGTCTTTCGGTACCTGCCCAGGCGCTCCACGTTCCTGGCCCGGGCCTGCGGCACGATCCGGATGGCCCGGGTCGCGGTCAGCACGATCAGCAGGATGATCACAACGGCAGCGATGCCAAAGCTTTCAATCATGGTCACTCCCTGGGATAGACGAGGGCGGTCGCGCCCTCGATCTCCAGCACGTCAACGGTGGTCCCAGCCGGGATCACGAGGGTCTCGTCGTAGGGCCGGGCCGACCATTCCTCGCCCCCGATCTGGACCCGGCCCGTGTGCGCGCTCACCTCGTCCAGCACCAGAGCTTTCTTGCCGACGAGCGCGGCGGTTCCGCTGCGCAGCGGCGGCGGCTGGCGGATGTGGCGCATGCCGATCGGCCGGATGACGCCCAGGCCCGCGCCGGCCGCGACGACGAATGCGGCGAACTCCACCGGGACGCTGCCGCCGGCCACGGCGGCGATCGCGCCGGCTGCCGCGGCCAGGGCGATCAGCCCGAATGCGAGCGTGGTTGTCAGGACCTCGGCCACGCCAAGCGCGGCGGCCGCGATCAGCCAGATGATCCACGCGCTCATGGCCGCTCCGGCAGTTACTGCGTTGAGCGAACGCTCCTACATTGACAGTAACCCCGCGGCGCCGCGGGCGGCACCAGCCCGGCCCGGCCCGGCCCCCGGGTTCTTCCCAGCACCGGCCGGGGCAGTGAATCATGGGGTGATCAGGCCAGGGCGAGCGGTACGGTGACCGGCAAGCCACGCCGCCGGCCCCTCGGCCAGCCGGTGCGACAACGGACGGACATCGTGATGACCAGCGCAGACCAGCTCTCCTACAGCCACGGAGCGTCGCCGATCCCGCTGCTCGGCGAGACGATCGGCGCGAACCTGCACCGGGTCACCGCTGCGCACCCCGGCCAGGAGGCCATGGTGGACGTGCCCACCGGAGCCCGGTGGACCTACGCCCGGTTCGACGCCGACACTGACGCGCTGGCCCGCGGCCTGATCGGCGCGGGCATCGGCACGGGCGACCGGGTCGGCATCTGGGCGCCCAACTGCCCTGAGTGGGTCCTGCTGCAGTACGCGACCGCGAAGATGGGCGCCATCCTGGTGAACATCAACCCGGCCTACCGCAGTCACGAGCTGGAGTTCGTGCTGCGCCAGGCCGGCGTCCGGCTGCTGGTCAGCGCCGCGAGCTTCAAGACCAGCGACTACCGCGCCATGATCGAGGCGGTCAGCCCCGGGCTCAGCGGCCTGGAACGGGTGATCTACCTCGGCAGCGACGCCTGGGACGAGCTGCTCGCGCGGTGCGCCGCCGCGAGTGCCGCCGGCTCGGCGGCGCTCGCTCAGCGGGAAGCGGAACTGGCTTTCGACGACCCGATCAACATCCAGTACACCAGCGGGACCACCGGCTTCCCGAAGGGCGCGACGCTGTCGCACCACAACATCCTCAACAACGGGTTCTTCATCGGCGAGGGATGCCGGTACACCCCGGCCGACCGGGTCTGCATCCCGGTGCCGTTCTACCACTGCTTCGGCATGGTGCTGGGCAACCTGGCGGTCACCACGCACGGGGCGTGCATCGTCATCCCCGCCCCCGGCTTCGACCCGGCCGACTCGCTGCGCGCGGTGGTGGCGGAGCGGTGCACCTCCCTGTACGGGGTGCCGACGATGTTCATCGCGGAGCTGGCGCTGCCCGACTTCGGCTCCTACGACCTGTCCACCCTGCGGACCGGGATCATGGCCGGCTCGCCGTGCCCGGTGGAGGTGATGAAGCGGGTCGTCAGCGAGATGCACATGACCGAAGTGACGATCTGCTACGGCATGACCGAGACCTCGCCGGTGTCCGCCCAGACCACTGCCGACGACGAGCTGGACCGGCGGGTGTCCACGGTGGGCCGGGTGCATCCGCACATCGAGGTCAAGGTGATCGACCCCGACACCGGCCTGGTCATGCCGCGCGGGACCCCCGGTGAGCTGTGCACCCGCGGCTACTCGGTGATGCTGGGCTACTGGGACGACCCGGAGCGCACCGCCGAGGTGATCGACGCGGGCCGGTGGATGCACACCGGCGACCTGGCGACGATCGACGACGCGGGCTACCTCAACATCGTCGGCCGGATCAAGGACATGGTGATCCGCGGCGGGGAGAACGTCTACCCGCGGGAGGTCGAGGAGTTCCTCTACTCGCACCCGGCAATCGAGGATGTGCAGGTCGTCGGCGTGCCGGACGAGAAGTACGGGGAAGAGCTGTGCGCCTGGGTGAAGCTGCGGCCCGGGGCCGAGCTGACCGCCGAGCAGCTGCACGCCTACTGCCAGGGCAAGATCGCGCACCACAAGATCCCCCGGTATGTACGGCCGTCGGATGAGTTCCCGATGACGGTCACCGGCAAGGTGCAGAAATTCAGGATGCGTGCGGTGTCGGTGACCGAACTGGGCCTGACCGCGGCAGATCAGATCAGCACGGCCTGAGCCGGTGGACGTCAGCGAATACCTCGGCGCGCTGGACGGCGAAGGCCGGCGGCTGGTCAGCGCGGCCGCCGCGGCGGACCTGGACGCGGCCGTGCCCGGCTGCCCCGGCTGGCGGCTGCGCGACCTGCTGGCCCACGTCGGGTTCGTGCACCGCTGGGCCGCCGGCTACGTGCGGGATGCCCGCATGCAGATGCTGCCGGGGCCGGGCGAGGCCGAGATGCTGGCCACCGCCCCGGCCGGCGACGCCGTGCGGGACTGGGTGGCGCAGGGACACGCGGAACTGGTCCGCGTGCTGACCGCGGCACCGGCCGATGTGCGCTGCTGGACGTTCCTGCCCGCGCCGTCACCGCTGGCATTCTGGGCCCGCCGCCAGGCGCACGAGACCGCCGTGCACCGGGTCGACGCGCAGCAGGCGGCCGGGCAGCCGCAAACCCCGGTGGATCCGGCCTTCGCCGCCGATGGCATCGACGAGCTGCTGACCGGCCTGCTGGCCCGGCGCCGGCCGGGCCGGGCCACGCCGCCCGGCGACGGTGCCATCGGCCTTGACCCGGCGGACCGGCCGGAGAGCTGGACGGTCCGCTACCGCGACGACCGGCTCGTGGCCGTGCCGGGCCTGCAGGACTGCGGTGTCGTCGTCCGCGGGCCGGCCGCCGGGCTGTACCTGGCCCTGTGGAACCGGCAGCCGCTGGCCAGCCTGGACGTCACCGGCCCGGGCGAACTGCTGGACTGGTGGCATGACCAGTTCCGGATCACCTGGACCTGAGCACGAGGCAAGCCCGGTCGCCGGCCTGCCAGGCCGAGCCGTCCGACGCGCTGCTGGCCGACATGCTCGGCCATGATCCCGGAGACTTTTCCGGTCTATGCGCTGAAAAGTCTCCGGGATCATGAAGACGGGCCGCCGGAAACCTGAGAGAGTCCGGGTGAGCCGCACAGGAAGGGCAGCAGCATGTTCGGACACAAATGGGAGACCGCCACGGGCACGATCATCGAGGCACGAACCGAGACATCCGCGGTTCCCGGCCAGCTCCCGGAAGACGTGTTCGTCGTCGACGTGCGGCGGCCGGGCGGGCAGGTGATGCGCGCCACGGTGCGCGGGTCCGGCGACGGGTTCGCCCCGGCCGTCGGCTCGCACGTGCAGGTCGAGGTCAACGCCAAGACCGGAGAGGTCCGGTTCGACCCGAAGGCGGCCCGGCACGGCACCGCCGGGCTCGGCACCAGCCCTGGCGCTGGTCTCGGCGGTCTCGGCGCCCTCGGCGGTCTCGGCGGTCTCGGCGCGGCCCTGCGGCTGGCCGAGCAGGTGAAATCCGGCGGCCTCGCGGACCTCATGGCGCAGGCCGAGGGCGTGCACTTCATGACCCAGGGCGGTCCTGGGCACAGCGAGATCCAGGTGGACGCGCACCAGGCCCAGGAACTCATGCAGGGGCTGCTGCAGGAACTGCGGACCGGCAGCCCTGCCGACCGCGCGGCCGCAATAGCCCGGTTCAAGGCAGCCGTGCAGGGCCAGGCCGCGCAGGGCCAGGCCGCTGGGGCGCCACCGGCCGACGGCGGAAGCTTCGGCCCGGACGCGGGCTTCGGCCCGGACGCGGGCTTCGGGCCGCCCGCGGGCTTCGGGCCGCCCGCCGGCTTCGGGCCGCCCGCCGGGTTCGGGCCGCCTGCTGAGTTCGACCAGCCTGCTGAGTTCGACCAGCCCGCAGGGTCAGGACAGCCGGCGGCATCCGGGCTGGCCGCGCCGCCCGGCCAGCCGCAGTTCTTCCCGCAGCAGCCTCCGGCGCAGTCCTGGCCGCAGCCGACGTCGTTCAGCTCGGCCGGCCCTGGCGGCGAGCCGGGCACATTCGACCAGATCACGCCGATCAACCCGGCCGGCACGCCCGCCGATCCCGGCGACGGCGATGACCCGGGCCGCGACGCCTTCTAGCAGCTCCGGCCCGGCACCCGGGCGGCACCCGGGCGGCACCCGGGCGGCGCCCGGGCGGCGCCGGACGGCCCGCTCACGGCCAGCTCTGCCAGCTCCCGGGCCGCGCCCGGGCGGCCAGCCTGCACGCGGGACACAATGAGCTCATGCAGCCGACTCCCCTGACAGCAGAGCCGGCCGCACCGTCGCTGCCGGACCGGGCGCAGGTGCTGGCCGTCGAAACCCGGATCCAGCCGTACCTGCGGTGCACCCCGGTACTGACCATCGACCGGGCCGAGCTGGGCCTGGACCCGGGCCCGCTGACGCTCAAGCTGGAGCAGCTGCAGCACTCCGGCTCGTTCAAGGCCCGCGGCGCGTTCGCCAACCTGCTGCTGCGCGAGGTGCCCGCGGCAGGCGTGGCCGCGGCATCGGGCGGTAACCACGGCGCGGCCGTCGCCTACGCCGCCGGGGTGCTCGGGATCCCGGCCCGGATCGTCGTGCCCGAGGTGTCGTCGGCGGCGAAGGTCAGCCGGATCCGCGGATACGGCGCCGACCTGGTCGTCGAGGGCGCGACCTACTCCGAGGCGCTGGCGGTGAGCGAGGCGTGGGTGGCAGCCAGCGGCGCGCTGCCGGTGCACGCCTTCGACCAGCGGGAAACCGTGCTCGGCGCCGGCTCGCTCGGCCTGGAGTTGCAGCGGCAGGCGCCGCCGGTCACGGCCGTGCTCGCCGCGGTGGGCGGCGGCGGGCTGCTGTCGGGCTGCGCGGTCAGCTACGCGGGCGCGCCAGGACCGGCCGGCCCGGTCCAGATCATCGGCGTGGAACCGGAAGGGGCGCCGACGATGACCGAGGCGCTGCGGGCCGGGGGCCCGGTGCAGGCCGAGGCCGGCAGTATCGCCGTCGACTCGCTGGCTCCCCGCCGGGCCGGCGCGCTGACCTACGCCGTCACTGCCGCGCTCGCGCATTCGATGCTGCTGGTCAGCGACGAGGCCATCGCGGCCGCCCAGCGGCTGCTCTGGGACCGGCTGCGGATCGTCGCCGAGCCAGGCGGCTGCGCGGCTCTCGCCGGCTTGCTGTCGGGCCGGTACCAGCCCGGGCCTGGCGCGCATCCCGCCGTCGTGATCAGCGGCGCGAACACCACCGCCGTCGACTTCGGCCGCTGACGTCGTGCCCGGTCTGCTGCCGCGCACCGCGGCGACCGCGGATGCGGTGACGTTCCGGCTGGCCGACTCGCGGCCGGCCCGGGCCCGGGTGTGGCTGGACCTCGACCACCACGGCCGGCCACCGGACATGGTGCCGGTGCCCGGCGGCTGGGAGCTGCGCATCGCCCGGCCGCCGGTGCAGCGGCTGGAGTACCTGTTCGCGGTGACCTACCCGGACGGAGCCGAGGCGATGATCTGCGACCCGGCGGCGCCGCGGGCGGCCGGCCCGTTCGGCGACCACTCGGTGCTGACGTTCCCCGGCTACCGCGAGCCCGGCTGGCTGGCCGCGCCCGCGGTAGCGGGCAGCGTCAGCGAGCACGAGGCCCGGGCGCCGGGCCCGCCCGGCCCCGTCCCGGTCACGCTCTGGTCGCCGGCCGGGACGGCCGCGGCGCAGCCGCTGCCCCTGCTGGTGCTGCACGACGGTCCCGAATACGACCGGTACGCGCTCGTGACCCTGTTCTGCGCGGCCGCCATCGCGGCGGGCACGCTGCCGCCGCACCGGGTCGCGCTGCTCGGGCCGGGCGACCGCAACCAGTGGTACGCGGCGAACCCGGGCTATGCGCGGACATTGACGCAGGCGGTCCTGCCGTTCCTGCGGGCGACCGTCGCGGTGTCCGGCCCGGTCGCGCTCGGCGGATTCAGCCTCGGCGCGCTCGCCGCGCTGCACGCGGCCTGGCAGGTGCCAGGGACGTTCGGGGCGCTGTTCCTGCAGTCGGGCAGCTTCTTCCGGGAGGAAACCGACCCGCAGGAATCCGGGTTCGGCGGTTTCGCGGCGGTCACCTCCTTCGTCGCCGGGCTGCCGCGCACCCCGCCCGCCGCGGCCTGCGACATCACGATGACCTGCGGGCTGGCCGAGGAGAACCTGGCCAGCAACCGGCTGCTGGCCGGCGACCTGGCCGCGCTCGGCTACCGGGTCGTCCTGGCCGAGGTACCCGACGCGCACACGTTCACCGGCTGGCGGGACGCGCTCGACCCGCACCTGACCCGGCTGCTGCGCCGGGCATGGCGGCGGCCGGGATGCCGAGCAGCGCAGCCAGGAGGCGACGATGGACACCAGCGCGCATGAGCTGTACTCCCCCGCCATCGGCGCCGCCGGCACGGTGCTGCGGTACGGGCACTGGGGACGGCCGGTGCTGGCCTTTCCCGCCGAGGCCGGGTCGGCGGGCGACTTCGCCGCGCACGGCATGCTGGACCCGATCGGCGGCCTGATCTGCGACGGCCGGGTCAAGCTGTACTGCGTCGACGCCTTCGACGGCTCCACCTGGTCGCGCCGCGACCTGCCGCTGGAAGAGCGGGCCCGGCAGCACGGCCGGTACGAGTCCTGGATCCTCGACCAGGTGGTTCCGTTCATCGCGGCCGACTGCGCCGGCCGCGCCGACATCATCACCACCGGCGTGAGCATGGGCGCGTTCCACGCGGTCAACTTCGCGCTCAGGCGCGCGGACCTGTTCGGTGTCGCGATCGGCCTGTCGGGCAACTACGACCCGGCGTCCTGGCACGGCTGGGGCGAGCGCGGCGACGCCCTGTACTTCAACGACCCGGTCGACTATGTGCCGAACCTGCACGGCCCGCACCTGGACTGGCTGCGCGGGCGGCTGTGCGTAGTCCTGGTGGTCGGCCAGGGGCCGTTCGAGGTCCAGCCCACCGGTGCGCTGCCCGGCATGCTGACACTGGCCGGCCTGCTGCGCGACCGGGGAATCGCCTGCGAGCTGGACGTGTGGGGCCCCGACGTGGCCCATGACTGTGGCCCTGGTGGGGCCGCCAGCTGGCCCGCCACCTGCCGCGATTCTGCTGACCTTGGCGGCGGTCTGCTGACTGCGGCGGCGCTCTGCTGACTGCCGGCGGGCGGCCGGCCGTCCCGGGAATCGACAATCACCGAGCCGGGACATAACGTCCTGAAAGAGCCGTCAGCGATCAGCACCGAACCGGCCCCAGGGAGAATCGTGAACGGTGAGATCAGGCACCTGATCGGGCTGCTGCTCGGCACCGAGGACGACTGGCCGCGGGCGTTCGAGTCGCTGCTGGCCCGGCTCGGCCCGGTCCGCGACACCGCCGGCACCGCCGTACACGTTCGCGGCCGAGCGGCTGACGATCGAGCCCTTCTTCCTGGCCGAGAAGCCGCGCACCGGCCTGGTCATCGACCGGCTGGCGTACTGGTATTACCACCCGCGCGAATGGCTGAAGAAAGCCGCGCTGATGGACGAGGTGTACCTGCTCAACTCACCGTTCACGTTCCAGGCGATGGAAAAGCACGCCGCCTACTGCGCGATGCTGCGCCTCGGCCTGAAGGTGCCGCGCACCGTGCTCGTGCCGTACAAGAACCCGGTGGGAGGACGCCAAGTACGCTTACACCGCGGCGCGCTACAACGAGCCGTTCGACCTCGACGCCCTCGCCGCCGAGATCGGCTACCCGCTGTACATGAAGCCGTACGACGGCGGCGCCTGGCGGGGCGTATCGCGCATCCGCGACCCCGGGGAACTGCACCGGGCCTACGACTCCTCCGGCGAGATGCTCATGCACCTGCAGGAGGCCATCGAGGGCTACGACGCGTTCGCCCGGGCGCTGACGATCGGCGCGGAGACGATGGTGATGCGGCTGCACTACTACTTCTGCTGGGCGATCAAGGCGCTGCTGAAGTGGAGCGTGTTCTGCCTGGTCACCCGGCGACGGCCGGGACTGGACACCAACACGAGGGCGTACTTCGACATCGCCGACAACGCCAGCCTGGACTACGCCGCGAAGCTGACGGCCTACCAGCGGCTCGCGGACGCCTGCCTGGACGCGCACGCCTACCGGGAGTTCTGCGAGCGGCACCTGGCCGACCTGGACGCGCGGGTGCTGGACTGGGCGGCCGGCCCGGAGTTCGACCGGCTGCTGGTCGACACGGTGCGGGCCACCTACCCGGCCGCCGAGCACGAGCACTTCGTCGCGCACCTGCGCGGGCTGACTGGCCTGTGGGTCAGGGACGAGGGCGCCCGGCTGGCCCGTGCCTGACCCGCGGCTGACCCGCGGCTGGCACGATGAAGCAGACATGACTCTCATGGGCACGCTCACCGACCGGCTGCCGGGCACCGCCGACCCGGACGCCTTGTTCGATGCCTTCGCGGACTGGGCGGCGGCCCAGGACCTGCCGCTGTACCCGCATCAGGAGGAGGCGCTGATCTCGGTCGTCACCGGGGCGAACGTGATCGTCTCCACGCCGACCGGGTCGGGCAAGAGCCTGATCGCCGCGGGCGCGCACTTCGCGGCGCTGGCCCAGGGCGAGCGCAGCTTCTACACCGCGCCGATCAAGGCGCTGGTATCAGAGAAGTTCTTCGCGCTCTGCACCATGTTCGGCGCCGCCGACGTCGGCATGATGACCGGCGACGCGAGCGTGAACCCGGCTGCGCCGATCATCTGCTGCACCGCGGAGATCCTGGCCAGCATCGCGCTGCGCGAAGGGGCGCGGGCCGACGTCGGCCAGGTCGTGATGGACGAGTTCCACTTCTACGCCGACCCGGACCGGGGCTGGGCCTGGCAGGTGCCGCTGATCGAGCTGCCGCAGGCGCAGTTCATCCTGATGTCGGCCACACTGGGCGACGTCAGCTTCTTCGAGAAGGACCTGACCCGCCGCACCGGCCGGCCGACCTCTGTGGTCAAGTCGGCGGAGCGGCCGGTGCCGCTGATGTTCTCCTACGTGCTCACCCCCCTGCACGAGACCGTGGCCGAGCTGCTCGCGACGAGGCAGGCGCCGGTCTACATCGTGCACTTCACCAGGGCGGCCGCGATCGAGCAGGCGCAGGCGCTGATGTCGGTCAACGTCTGCACCCGGGCGGAGAAAGACGCGATCGCCGAGCTGATCGGCGGGTTCCGGTTCACCGCCGGGTTCGGCGGGACGCTGTCCCGGCTGGTCCGGCACGGCATCGGGGTGCACCACGCCGGCATGCTGCCACGCTACCGGCGGCTGGTGGAGACGCTGGCCCAGGCCGGGCTGCTGAAGGTCATCTGCGGCACCGACACGCTCGGCGTCGGCATCAACGTGCCGATCCGCACCGTCGTGTTCACCGCGCTGTCGAAGTACGACGGCAGCACCACCCGGCTGCTGCAGGCCCGCGAGTTCCACCAGATCGCCGGCCGGGCCGGGCGGGCTGGCTTCGACACCGCCGGGTACGTGGTCGTGCAGGCGCCCGAGCACGTGATCGAGACCGAGCGGGCCCTGGCCAAGGCCGGCGACGACCCGAAGAAGCGGCGCAAGGTGGTGCGCAGGAAGCCGCAGCCCGGGTTCGTGTCCTGGGGCCAGCCGACGTTCGAGCGGCTGGTCGCCGCCGAGCCCGAGCCGCTGCGGTCCAGCTTCGCAGTCAGCCACGCGATGCTGCTCGGGGTGATCAGCCGCCCCGGCGACGCGTTCGCGGCCATGAAGCACCTGCTTACCGACAGCCATGAGCCCCCGGCGGCGCAGCGGCGGCATATCCGGCGGGCGTTCGCGATCTACCGGGCGCTGCTGGCCGGCGGCGTGGTCGAGCGGCTCAGCGAGCCGGACGAGCAGGGCCGCCGGTGGCGGCTTACCGTCGACCTGCAGGCCGACTTCGCGCTCAACCAGCCGCTGTCACCGCTGGCGCTGGCCGCGGTCGAACTGCTGGACGCCGCGTCGCCGGACTATCCGCTGGACGTGCTGTCGGTGATCGAGGCCACCCTGGAAAACCCGCGCGAGGTGCTGGCCGCGCAGCTGAACCGGGCCCGCGGCGAGGCCGTGGCGCAGATGAAGGCCGACGGGATCGAGTACGACGAGCGGATGGAACTGCTGGACTCGGTGACCTACCCCCGGCCGCTGGCCGACCTGCTGGAGGCCGCGTACGAGATCTACCGGCGCGGCCACCCGTGGGTCGCCGACTATCAGGTGGCGCCCAAGGCGGTGGTCCGGGAGATGTACGAGCGGGCGATGACCTTCACCGAGTACATCGGCAACTACGGGCTGGCCCGCAGCGAGGGCACGGTGCTGCGGTACCTGGCCGACGCCTACAAGGCGATGCGGCACACCGTGCCGGAGGAGGCCAGGACCGAGGAGCTGGCCGACCTGATCGAGTGGCAGGGCGAGCTAGTCCGCCAGGTCGACTCCAGCCTGCTGGAGGAATGGGAGCAGCTGCGCAGCCCGGCGGACGGGGCGGCGTCGCCGGCTGCGGCCGCGGACGTGCGGCCGCCGGCGCTGACCGGCAACGTGCGCGCGTTCCGGGTGCTGGTGCGCAACGCGCTGTTCCGGCGGGTCGAGCTGGCCGCGCTGCGCCGGTGGGACGCGCTCGGCGAGCTGGACGCCGGATCCGGCTGGGACGCCGCCGCCTGGCAGGAGGCGCTTGAGCCCTACTTTGCCGAGCATGACGAGATCGGGACCGGCGCGAACGCCCGCGGGCCGGCCCTGCTGATTCTCGACCAGCAGCGGGACCACTGGGCGGCGCGGCAGATCTTCGACGACCCGGCCGGCGACCACGACTGGGGTTTCTCCGCGCGGGTGGACCTGGACGCCTCCGACGAGGCCGGCGAGGCCGTCATCGAGGTCACCGACGCCGGCCAGCTCTGACCCCGCCCTGCCTGCTCAGGTCAGGCGGAGCGGACTTCCAGGCCGTCCAGCAGGGCGGCCGTGGCGGCAGCCACGGCGTCCACGGCCTGATCGAAAGCCTCGGCGTTATGCCGGGCCGGCGCCCGGAAGCCGCTGATCTTGCGGACGTACTGCAGCGCGGCGGCTCGCACCTCGGCGTCGGTGACGGCCTCGGTGAAGGGCGGGCGCAGGGTCTTGATGCTCCGGCACATAGCCCGACGTTACCCGCTGCGGCCGGGCGGAGGCCGGACGCTACAGGCCGAGCAGCGATTCCAGGCCGACGGTCAGGCCCGGCGGCAGGGACGGCAGGCCCCGGATCGCCGTCAGCACCCCGGGCATGAAGGAGGAACGATCCAGCGAGTCGTGCCGGATCGTGAGGATCTCGCCGTGCCCGCCGAATAGCACCTCCTGGTGCGCGACCAGGCCGGCCAGCCGGACCGAGTGCACGTGCACGCCGTCCAGCACGGCGCCGCGGGCGCCCTGCGCCTGGGTCACCGTGGCATCCGGCGAAGCGCCCAGGCCAGCGGCCTCGCGGGCCTGGGCGATCAGCGCCGCGGTCCGCGCCGCCGTGCCGGATCGCGTCCGCCTTCGCCGCGTGGTGCAGTTCGACGACCTCCGCCGAGTCGAAGAACCGAGCCGCCTGCTCGGCGAAGCGCATCATCAGCACGGCGCCCGCCGAGAAGTTGGGGACCACCAGCACGCGCACGCCCGGCGCCTGGCGCAGCCACTGCCCGACCGTCGCGAGCCGCGCGTCGCTGAACCCGGACGTGCCGGCGATCACGTCGATGCCGTGCTGGACGCACCAGCGCAGGTTGTCCAGCACCGCGTCGGGGTGGGTGAAGTCCACGACCACGCCGCAGCCCGCCAGCGGGTCGCGCGCGTCGCCGACGTCGACCACCGCGGCCAGCTCCAGGTCGGCGGCCGCGTGCACGGCCTGGCAGACCTGCGAGCCCATCCGCCCCCTGGCGCCCAGCACCCCGACTTTGATCATCGTCTTCTCCGCTCCGCCCTGCGGGCCGCGGCGCAGGCTGCGCAGGCCCGGCCATGCGGCGCCATCCGGCCGCGGCGCGCCGTTCTGTCCGGACGACCCTACCGGCCCGGCCGCGGCCGGTGACAAACTTCGCCGCAGAGGCAACCTCGGACCGCCTTGCCGGGTCAAGGTGTCAGGAGGAACGGGTGCCCGAGACAGGACCGGCCAGCGATAGCTTCAGCGAGTTCGTCGCTGAGGCGCTGCCCGGCCTGCTCCGGTTCGGCCACCTGCTCACCGGCGATCCCCGGCAGGCCGAGGATCTGGTGCAGGAGGCCCTGGCCAGGACGCTGCGCCGGTGGCGCTCGGTACGCCGGGAGAACGCCGGAGCGTACGTGCGGAAGGTCATGGTCAACGTCAACATCAACCGGTGGCAGCGATGGGAGGCCCGAGTCCAGCTAGGGGACGTGCCCGAGGTCATCGCCGGCGATCTCGGCATGCAGCGCAGCGACGACTGGGACATGCTGCGCCGGGCACTGAGCCTGCTGCCAGCCCGGCAGCGGACGGTGCTGGTGCTGCGCTATTTCGAGGACATGCCCGAGGCGTCAATCGCCGAGCTGATGCAGTGCCGGCCGGGCACGGTGAAGAGCCTGGCCGCACGAGGGCTGGCGGCCCTGCGGCCGCTCCTGGACCTGGAAGCGGTAGCCGGAGGCCGAGCCGATGGCCGGTGAGGACAGGCTGCGCGAACTGCTGCGCGACCCGCGGTGGTCACTGCCGGCCTGGCCGGACGCCCAGGAGCGGATACGGCGAACAGCGCGGCGGCAGCGGCTGAGGACGGCCAGGATCAGCGCAGCGGTCGCCGCGGCCGTCACGACGGCGGCGGCAGTGCCGGCGCTGGCGCTGGGCGTGCTGCCCGGCAGCCAGGCGGCCGGCCAGCACGGCCAGCAGGCCCCGGCCGGCCGCCTGCTGGCCTTGCCGGTGATAGGCGCGGCTGGCTTCCCCGTCCGCATCTACCCGGCC
Source organism: Streptosporangiaceae bacterium (assembly GCA_052143655.1). GTDB lineage: Bacteria > Actinomycetota > Actinomycetes > Streptosporangiales > Streptosporangiaceae > CAVSUR01. The sequence continues at coordinate 68,166 of JBKQSL010000107.1, forward strand.
GCACGCAAGCCTGCGCTGGTCACGCTGACGACGTTGTGCCCGGCCGGCACCGGGCTGCAGGTGCCAGCCCGCAGCACTGCCGCCGCGGCACTGACCGCGCTGCACCAGCAGGGCCGCAGCTTCACAGCTGACCTGCACCGGTCTGACCGGGCCTACTGGCCCGTCCTGCTGCACGGCTGGCGGGAGGGCGGCGGCCGCAGCCTCGCTGCCTGGGCCGGGCGGCCGCCGGTGCTGTACTCCGGGCCGCTCACGGCCTTCGGGCCAGCCGCCCGCCGCGCAGCGGCGGCCCACGTCAAGGCGCAGGCGGCAGCCACGACCCGGGCCCAGGTCACAGTCTGGGCGGCCAGCGTGACGCCGCCCGCCACCGGCCCCCGGGCGGCTGTCATGGCCCAGACGGCGGTCATGAGCCGGGCGGCGGTCACGAGCCAGGCGGCGGTCACGAGCCGGGCGGCGGTCACGAGCCAGGCGGCGGTCACGAGCCAGGCGGCGGTCACGAGCCAGGCGGCGGTCACGAGCCAGGCGGCGGTCACGAGCCAGGCGGCTGTCACGAGCCAGGCGGCGTCCAGGACGCCAGCGGCCCTGCGGCTGCGGCTGCGTGCCGTCGCGACCAGGGTGGCCGCCGGGTGCGGCGTGCGCCTGGTCCAGTTCAGCTGGGTGGTGGTATCCCGCCGGCCGAGGGCTCCCGCGCACGGCAGCCCAGCAGGCAGCAGTCCCGCGCGCGAGGTCGCGAGCCTGTTCCTGAACCGCCTCGGCCACGTGCTGCTCTACGCCTCGCAATGACCGCAGCCGGCGACCGCGCTAGCGCGCAGATGGCCGCGCCTGCCGGTCACCCGCACACCGGACATCATCGGCATGATCGGGATCGCCAACACCACGCTGGTAGCGGTACTCGAACGCGTCGGCGAGATCGGCCTGCGGCGGGCGCTCGGCGCCCGGCCGATGCACATCGCGGCCCAGTTTCTCGCCGAGTCAACCGCGCTCGGCCTGTTCGGCGGGCTGATCGGGGCCAGCCTCGGCATCGTGACCGTCCTCGCGGTGACGATCTACCACAACTGGACCGCGCTGCTGGACGGCAGGCTCGTGCTCGCCGCCCCGGTGGCCGGGGCGGTCATCGGGCTGCTGGCCGGCCTGTACCCGGCGCTGCGGGCCGGCACCGTCGAGCCCGCCGACGCACTGCGCCGCTGACGG